>JAIXRE010000118.1 GCA_027485375.1 Rickettsiaceae bacterium
AAGCGTATGTAAACATGCGCAAAGAAGAATCTTACTAAATCCGTTTGGTTATTTAAAAATATAAATTGGCATAAGTAAAATGCAGAGGAATCTCGCAATGGTCAGATTACTTCCTCAAGCTCTTTGTTATAGAGTTTATAATATTCTGCTTTTTTAGCTAGGAGCTCCTGATGAGTTCCTTGTTCGATAATACGACCATGACCCATTACTACTATATTATCAACATCTGTTATGCTAGACAAACGGTGCGTAATTACTATAGTTGTCCTGCCAGCTCGCAGTAATTTCAAAGAGTCAAGTATTGACTTCTCAGAATTTGAATCTAACGAGCTTGTTGCTTCGTCCATAATAAGTACATGAGCATTTTTAAGAAAAGCCCTAGCAATAGATAATCTTTGACGCTGTCCACCAGATAATGTTGCACCTTGCGCACCTATCGCAGTATTATAACCTTCTGGAAGGAGAGAGATAAAGCCATGAGCATCAGCGCGCTCTGCCGCTTCTACTATTTGTTCCATAGTTGCTTCAGGGTAACCATAAGCAATATTCTCAGCAACACTCATATCAAATAAGACTGTATCTTGTGTAACTAAAGCAATTTGTCGCCTTAGGGAGCTAATAGTTAGCTCTCTTATATCATGACCATTGATTAGCACCCCGCCGCTAGTAGGAGCATAAAACCTTACTAGCAAGTTAGCTAATGAGGTTTTACCGCTACCAGAACGCCCAATCAAAGCTGTAGTTTTACCTTTGTTTATTGTTAGTGATAATGCTTTCAACGCCTGCTTGTTGCCAAAATTTAATGCTATATTATCAAAGCTAATTTCGGGCGCCATCAATTCTAGACCCTCACCATTACCCGTGACTAACTCACCAAAGGTTATTTCTCTAGCATTTGATAGATCTCTAATTGCCGGTTCGGTATCTAAGATAGTAAACACCCTTTTTGCTGCTGCAATACCTTCTTGCAGATTAACATTCAAAGAAACAAGGCTTTTAAATGGTCTGTAAGCAGAAACAAAAGCAGTAATAAAGCCAAATAATTCACCTGGCGTTGTTTTGCCTTCAACTACTAATAATCCTCCATACCATAATATCCCAGCGATTGCCAGTCCACTTAAAATTTCCATAATTGGAGCAACCAAAGCATCAAGTTTAGCAGCTTTTTTATAAAAAGTTAGAATATTTTGAGCAATAAGACGAGCCCTTTGTGTCTCAATTTTTTCTCCTAAAAATGACTTTACTACCTTAATAGAATGAAAAGTCTCATCAAGCCTAGCGGTATAATTACCAAGCTCTTCTTGCGACAAACCAAGTATCTTCCTCATTCTTCTGCCAAGTTTTTGAATAGGATAAATTGCAAGAGGGAAAAAGCCAAATAATACTATTGAAAGCACTGGCTCTGATTTAAACATCAGGACTACTAAAAAGAGCACAGACAAGAAATGTTTAGCACAACCTACTAATAGATTTGATACCGCCCCTCTCATCATGCCTATGTCATTAGTAAACCTTGAAATCAAGCGACCAGCAGATTGAGATTGTATAAGTTGTAAATCGGCGAATAATAAATGCTCATACATCTTAATTTGTAAATCAGTTAGAATCCTCTGACCAACATACTTAATTAAGTAGCTTTGGTAATATTCAGCAATACCTTTAATAGCATGTATCGCTATTATAGATAATGGCAAGAGAACCAGCATTTGCCTATTATGTGTAATAAGGATCTGATCGATTGATGGCTGCACTAGATAGACAATTATAGCCGTGCAACAGGCAACTATCACCATAAAGATAATAGCTAGATAGATTTTTTTTCTATAGGGTTTAACGTGCTCTGAAAGCAAGCGCCTTAAAATATAAAAAGTGGTATATTCTGACTGGTATTGCGGCTTTGATTTACGTTGGTACATATTGTTGTATACCTATATCTATTCTAAAGAAAATTTTTCAAGTCGTTAAGAATAATAGGTGCAAAATACTTCTATACTATAAAACTAACCTCAAATTAGCCTACACTATATGTATTCAAGTTACGTTCAATATCTTACTTGAAATTGTTAGTAATTGGCATATTACTGGTATTGCTATCGTTATTCTGGTTTATTTTCGCTGGAGACTCTACGCAATTGAAGAATCCTGTGCGCTCTTGAGCAAGCCATCCAGTTTCACTAGTTCTGACATATTGCGCGTCCTTGCCTATAGAAGAACAGAATTGCTGAGCCAATGCAGTGGCTGCGTGTACAGTATTATTTGAATAATCTATAACTACGGCTGCTGGAGTAAAACTAAGCATTCTAGGTGCTATACGGATAGCACAAGCGGTTGTTATTAACGCTGCTATAATTAAAAGCAAAACTGTACGCATAATTATAAATAACTACTGTTTGTTTGGTGAGCCCGTCGGGATTCGAACCCGAGACCCCCTGATTAAAAGTCAAGTGCTCTACCGGCTGAGCTACGGGCTCACTTAAAAGTATTAACATTCTTGTCTATTCAGCCTTAACCGGTATATATTTAAGGCTACTGGACAAAATGTAATTTACTTTATGGAGGAAAAACGCTAATATGTCAACAATTATTTTTAATAAAAAGAGGATTTTATGCATTTTGACGTCGCTATCATCATTCCTGCAAGGCTTGGTTCACAGCGCTTAGCCAATAAACCGCTAAAAATGATTGGCGATTTAACCATGATTGAACATGTGGTAAAACAAGTGCAAAAAACTGGCGTAGCTAATCTTTATGTTGCCACAGATTCTGAAGAAATAGCAAGTAAGGCTCAGAGAGTCGGCGGAAAGTACATCATGACAGATAGTGATTGCCTATCAGGAACGCAGCGTGTCTATCAAGCTTTTAAAAAATTGCCAAATCACGATTCAATAAATTACATCTTGAATGTTCAAGGTGATATGCCATTTGTCGATTCACAAGCGATATCAGAAGTAATAGAGAATCTTAAAAACTCAGGACGAGATATTGTGACCCCTGTAACTAAAGTTGACCTAGAGACTATTAGCGGCGATAGTAACGTCAAAGTTATTATTGATAATAATAATAAAGCTCTATATTTCTCTCGCAGTTTGATTCCACACGGCGCAACTGAATTCTTGTACCATGTAGGTATTTATGGCTTTACAGCCCTTGCTTTAGAAAAATTTGCTAATCTTCCAGCTTCATATTTAGAAAACACAGAAAAATTAGAGCAACTAAAGGCTTTAGAAAATGGTATGGACATAGGAGTATGTTATGTTGATAACGTACCTATATCAGTCGATACCGCAGAGGATTTAGAGAAAGCTATAAAATTCTACAACGCTCGCTAATACCAATTTTCAAGAATTAAATAGGGGTAAACGGGTTTGTATTGTTCTCCTAAACTACATTCAAAAGAAAAAATTTAGCAAAAAATTAAAATGCCTATTGCAAAAAGTTTAATATACTATATACTTCCGTGAAATAAAGCATATCGACAAGATATTGCATTGCTTTATGGCCCCTTCGTCTAGCGGTTAGGACACTACCCTTTCACGGTGAAAACACGGGTTCGATTCCCGTAGGGGTCACCACCTCTCTCTGATCTAGCAAGGCTATTTCAGACAATTTTTTACGCAGCTTCTTGCAGTATCCAGCGTTGGGTATACTACATAGTTCCACGTCAAAATCCTTTTGAATCATTTAAAAACGCGATTTAGTAAATAGTTCACATCGAGTTACTCGCTCCCTTTGGCTTGAAATATTGCTTTATCCAACTATGAATAGTATAGCCACATAATACTACTATGTTTAAATGTAGTTATATACTTGACTTTACACGTAAAAAAGATTACTTTTTAGCGATAAAATAATAAATTCATATAGTGATAATGTTGTTATGAGTCATAGTCAAAACTTACCAATTTTACCAAAAGCAACTTGTATTTGGCTTATCGAAAATACTAGCTTAACTTTCAAACAGATAGCAGATTTCTGCGGTATTCATGAGCTTGAGGTTAAAGGTATCGCAGATGGTGAAGTAGCAGGTGGCATATCAGGCGTTGACCCAATTGCTAATGGTCAGCTAACTAAAGAAGAGCTAGAGCGTTGTAGCGCAAATCCTACAACAAGGTTACAATTGTCTGTGAGTAAGTCCTACGAACTTGCGCAGAAAAAGAAAAAACAATTTAAATATACTCCTATTGCAAGGCGTCAAGATAAGCCAGATGCAATTTACTGGATATTAAAAAATTGTCCTAATATCCAAGATAGTCAATTAATTAAGTTAATTGGCACAACTAAGTCAACCATCGCTGCTATTCGTGATCGTACTCACTGGAATATGAAAAATATCCGTCCACGTGATCCAGTGCTACTTGCTTTATGTAGTCAAATTGAGCTAGATAGGTTTATGACGCAAACAAAGCCAGCTGGTAGTTCAGAGAGTAATGAAAAGGATAGCTGATGCTGGCTAATAGCAAAATAGAGCTACTAATTTTGTAACTTTAACATGAAAATAGTCCTTGGTATTGAGTCAAGTTGCGATGATACTGGAGTTGCTTTAGTCAATTCTAACCGCGAAATTTTATCTAATGTAGTAATTTCTCAGAACACTGAGCATGAAATATTCCAAGGCGTAGTGCCTGAGATAGCAGCCCGTTCACATATGCAAAACCTAACTAAGGCGGTGGCTATTGCTCTTACTGAAGCAAAGCTAAGTTTAGCAGATGGAGCAGAAGCAATTGACGCTATAGCTGCTACTTCTGGACCGGGTTTAATAGGCGGTGTTATAGTAGGCTCAATGTTTGCAAGAAGCTTGGCAAGCGTTTTGAAAAAGCCTTTTATAGCAATAAACCACCTTGAGGGGCATGCTCTTACTGCCCGTTTAACTGATAATATTTCTTATCCATATCTTCTATTACTTGCCTCTGGGGGGCATTGTCAATTTGTAGCCGTGAGAGGGCTTGGCAAGTATAAAATTCTAGGTCAAACTTTAGATGACGCTGCTGGTGAGGCGTTTGACAAAGTAGGCAAAATGCTGGGGTTACCTTTTCCAGGCGGTCCTGAAATAGAGCGACGAGCTAAACTTGGCGATGAACAAAAGTATGAATTACCAAAACCACTTATCAACAAGCCTGATTGTGATATGTCCTTCTCTGGGCTAAAAACTGCAGTGCGCTTGCTTATCGCTGCTATTAAAGAAACTAAAGTAAGTCAAGAATTATCAGAGCAAGATATAAATGATGTAGCAGCAAGTTTTCAATATACAGTTGCTAAGGTATTATCAATCAAGCTATCGCAAGCAATTAAAACCTACAATCAGCTGTTTAACGAAGAAGTAAGCACTATAGTAATAGCTGGCGGGGTAGCTGCAAATCAATATTTAAAAAGCACCTTAGCAGTTGTAGCAGAACAGCATAAAGCTACACTAGTCGTTCCACCCATCAAACTATGTACAGATAACGCCGCCATGATAGCCTATGCTGGTATGGAACGTTTAAAGGCTGGTCTTACAAGCGACCTTAGTTTCTGCCCTAGAGCCCGCTGGAGTCTTGAAGACCTATAATACCATTTCCCATTTTTAAATAATCCAAACGGATTTTGCAAGATTCGTCTTTGCGCACGTATTTTATATACGCCTTGAGCAGACTCACTTTTAAATCCAATTGCCGGTATTTAATTCTTGAAAAATGGTCTAATACCAAAGCCAAATTTTAAATAAGACTTGGTATTATATTTCTTGCAAGCAAGGCTCGTCAACAGAACCACAACCTAAAACTTCTACAGGTTTCTCAGTTTTTTGTTCTAAATCAGCTTTAGCCTGCGCGCATTTTTGCGCTAAGTCAGCATCAACTGTATTTAGCGACGGATTATTGAACGATAAAAGTTCTTCAATAGAATACTGTGTCTTTGGCTGCTTTCCTGATGGATTTTTATTCATAGATTATATCTCCTAGTGTTTTTTTATTACACCTTATGTTGAATAAGGTGGTAAAATATACTAATAAAACTACTCAAGAAAAGCAATTAGTAAGGACAATGCTTGTATTTAGAAATATTATCTTAGACACTGTTGCAAAAACGTTACTTAGGATAACTCCTTGGAGTCTTTTATCTAATCCTATCTTGATGATTGTGTGGTTTGCCGCAGCTATTACAACTTGCATATTAGTTTATACTGCATTGTTAACCAAGCAACCTATAGCAGTTTCAGCTTATCTCACTTTTTGGTTATGGATGACATTATTCTTCATCAAATTGACCGAAGTAATTATAGAAAATAAGTGGAGGGGAAGTTCTACTTATTTTACAACGATTCAGGATAACCAGCCACCCTTTTTAAAAAGGCTTAAGGCAGCTAAATCCATAAGCGAACTTGATCTAAAAAATTATGAGGAAATAGACAAAAATAGCATAGAATCAGGCGACTTATTGTTGTTAAAAACTGGCGATATTGTTCCATTTGATGGAATAATTGTTCGAGGAGAAGGTTACGTCAATGAAGTTGATAGCACAGGAGAGCTAAATCTGGTATTTAAGCAAGTAATAGGTGATAGTAAATTAGCCGATAACGCATTAATTACAGGTAGCTTGATTGAGAGTAGCGAATATCTATTAATGAGAGTTGATACACGTGGACGCAAATCTTTTTATGCAAAGCTTTCTAGATTGCTTGAGGTAATTGACCGCCAGATCCTACCTTCTGAGGTTGCTTTGCATAAAATCATTACTGGTCTAACGATTTTATTCATTTCAGTAATTTTCACTATAGCTGTGATTGCTAACTATTCTGGTATTAAGATACCACCAATTTACTTACTTGCGCTAACAGTAGTCTTGCTGCCAACTACCATATCAAGCTTAGAACATGCTATGATTACTTATAATTCTGGGATATTGAGATCTAAGGATATTATTATACGTGATAAAATGGTTTTAGATAACGCCGCAGATATAAATGTGGTGATCTTTGACAAGACTGGTACATTAACAGTTGGTCAGCGTGAAATGATTGACTTTACTTTGTTTGATCATGTTTATGAGCAGGATATAAATAGGATTTTATATTACGTTTCCATTAAGGATGACACGACGGAAGGGGAAACAATCAAAAATTTTGCAGAGTATGCTCTTGGCGATAAAAAAGAAGAAATTGATTTTGCAGAATACCAGTATTTAGCTTTTTCTCATTCCTCGCCTATTAGTGGTTGTAGATATAAAGGCTACGAAATACGCAAAGGTGGAGTTGCGGCAATATGCAAGTATCTTGGTATTACTACTGATAATTTACCACAAGAAATTCTATTAACTAAAGCTACTATTGCAAAAGCGCATGGTACAGCTCTATTACTAACTGTTAACCGCAAGATCGTAGGCGTAATACATTTAAGAGATAAGCTTAGAAAACTAGCTAAAAAATATATAGAAATGCTCCATCAAGATGGCTTAAAAACTATAATGATTACCGGTGATAATAACTCTTCAGCTAGTTATGTTGCTAAGAAATTAGGTATACCAACCTTTTATGCTGAAGCTACCCCAGAGAAAAAGCTAGACCTTATAAGAGACCTGCAGCTAGATGGTTATAATGTTGCTATGTATGGTGATGGTGTTAATGATTCCTTAGCCCTAGCGCAAGCTGATATAGGTATAAGTTTTGCTGACACTAGCCAGCATGTTATTACTTCTAGTAATGTCGTTGTAAAGCAATATGACTTGTCTGCTATACTTGATTTACGTGATATTTGCCGCAGAATGCATATAAAGCGCGGTGCTTTAATGATATTTTCGCTTTTCTCAGATATAACAAAGTATTTTGTTATTGTTCCAGCCTTATTTACTACAGCTTTTCCTTCGCTATCTGTGCTTAATATAATTAATTTCCATTCCTTAGAAAGTGTCTTATTAGCATCAGTGATATTTAACGCCCTAAGTACTATTTTCCTTACTCCTGTAGTATTTAAAAATAGAAAGAACTATAGGAACAAACTTTCTTTACTGAAAAATATTATTGCATATGGTTTAGCTGGTATTTTGTCTCCTTTTATTTTTATTAAAATTTTTGATATGATAATATATAATATAGGGCTTGTTTAGTATCGGTAAATATGAAATATGATTTGTATCTTAGCCTCAGGCTTTATTTAATTTCAGCTATAATATTGATTATATATAATCTAATTCTTTATGGCGCAGGTAATAGTTTTTGGCAGGAAGAAACTCAGGGTAGCCTAATTAGAAATGACGATGGTCATGTCAAGGGCTCTTACCTAATTAGTCAAAAGTTAGAAAATACTAAATACTTTCGTTATAGACCGCAGCCAATGTTTCTAGATCAATGTCATGTGGCTTTGTACCATAGCAAATTTAAGAAGGCACTTACCTCTTTAGTGAAAAAAAATAAGCCTATCGTTAGTGAAGAACCTCTTGCAATAGGAGAACAGAATACTAATAAAGCTTATAGCGATATAACTATGCTCACGAGTTCTGCGAGCGGGCTTGATCCTTACATAACAAAAGCGGAGGCAATAAGGCAGATACCACTAGTAGCAGCTAAAAGGGGAATCAATCCTAAAATTCTGAAACAGCTAGTAGATCAGCAGACTATAAAGGCTAGTTTTCCATTTTTTACTAATGATATCATAAATGTTACAAAGCTTAATATATTGCTAGATTCAGTTAATGAACCCTTGAGTTAGCAATTACTAGAGCCTAAGCAATAATACTTAAAGCCATGCTGCTTTATTTTTATTGGATTCATTGCATTTCTGAGGTCAATAATTATTGGCGATTTTAATGTATTGTAAAGCAGAGAAAGATCAAGTTCTTTAAATTCAGACCATTCAGTTGTAATGACTACAGCATCAGCGCCATGGCATGCTTCTATCGCAGAATTAGCGAATTGCAAATGAGGCAAGCATTCAATCGTGTTACTCATTGCTACAGGATCATAAGCTGTGACTTCTGCGCCGCTTTGTTCTAGTAATTTAATAATTTCCACGGCTGGACTACTTCTTATATCGTCAGTTCCAGCTTTAAAGGCAAGCCCAAGTATGGCTAATTTTGCGCCTTTTAAACTATCTTGTGCATTACATAATATTTTAGAGATTTTTTGTACCATGTGCAAAGGTCTATCTTTATTTGCCTCTATGGTAGCGTTAAGCACCTTGCAATCGACATTATTAAGCGCAGCTATTTGTGACAATGCCATTATATCTTTTGGAAAACAAGAGCCGCCAAAGCCAGGTCCTGCTTTCAGGAAATGTTGCCCTATCCTTTTATCAAGCCCAACGCCAAACGATAATTTTTCAATATTGCCGCCTATCGCTTCGCATAAATTAGCCATTTCATTGATAAAAGCTACTTTTATAGCTAAAAAGGCATTAGAACCATATTTGATTAGCTCTGCTGTTGCTAAGTCGCTGTTTAATAAAGGCACATTTTCTTTAGTTAATGGAGCGTATACTTCACTAAGTATCTGCAAGCTCCTTTCGTTACTAGTGCCAATGATTATCCTATCTGGTTTTAGAAAGTCCTCTATTGCAGAGCCTTCACGCAAAAATTCTGGATTCGAGGCTATATCAAAGGCAAGATTTTTCGTTGCCAAGTAATCTTTAACTTGTTGGCAAGTTCCTGGCGGTACTGTTGATTTTATTACTATCAGGCAATCTTGGCTAGCCCACTTACTAACATTATCGACTGCTTCAAAAATATATTGTAAATTAGCTGCTCCTGAAGGTAAAGATGGCGTTCCAACGCTAATAAAAATCACTGATGCATTGCTCAGCTTTTCGCTATATTGATCTGCAAAGTCTAGCCTACCGCTTTTTACTTCTTTGTCTAAATATTCATCTAGCTGAGGTTCGTAAATAGGTAGCACGCCTTGCTTAAGTTTGGCAATTTTGCTTTTATCGCTATCCAAACAAGTGACCTCATGCCCTAGGTGGCTAAACATTATACCTGAGACTAAACCAACATATCCTGTACCTATAACAGTAATTTTCATAAATCACTCTTTTTATAATTAGGTTTTTTATAGCGCAAAATCGCTTGAATTAAAAGGAATTAGTGAGAGAAGAAATAAATGGTGCTGCTAGGGAGAATTGAACTCACGACCTCATCATTACCAATGATGTGCTCTACCACTGAGCTATAGCAGCAGGTGACTTGATTTATTCAAGCATTTGTGCCATATATTAACTTATAGGTCAAGTAAAATTTTAACTAAACATAATAAAACCATGTCAGTAAGTCCATCTAATAACGATTTGCTTAAGCCAGAAGAGCGCTTAAATAAACTAGAAATACGCCGCGCTAAGCTAGCTGGTAACCTAAAACAGAATTTGCAGAGGCGAAAAATGAGTCGTAAAGATCAAGAAAAAAATGCTAGTAATGTAAGTAAGGAGTTGTAATTATATGCTAGCAATAGGCTTAATGAGCGGCACTTCCTTTGATGGAATTGATGCTGCAATAATTGATACAGACGGCAACTCATATTATAAGCCAATAGCACAACTTAACCAGCCATATCCAGCAGAGTTTCAGGCTAGATTACGGAATATATGGAATTTAGGTCAAGGGTGGCTAGAAGTCGAAAAGGATTTAACGCAATACCATGCAGAAGCTGTTTTGACTTTGCTTGAAAAAGCTAAGCTTAGTAATAAGGATATCAAAATAGTTGGTTTTCATGGACAAACTATCTACCATAACGTGCGCAGCCATCATGCTGAGCAAAATATCACATGGCAGATAGGCAATCCTCACCTACTTGCAAAATTAATAGGAATTGATGTTGTAAGCGATTTTAGGCGCAGAGATATAGCGTGCGGAGGTCAAGGAGCGCCCCTAGTGCCTATTTTTCACCAGTGTATTGCTGCGCAAAATTTACCTACAACTACTGCTTCCATTTTTTTAAATATAGGAGGAGTGGCAAATATTACTTTCACTAATCCTAAAGAAAGCCAGCTAATAGCTTTTGATACTGGACCAGGTAACGCTTTAATCAACGACGCTATGCTTAAATATTATAACCTGCCTTATGATGACCAAGGAATTATCGCTAGCAAAGGAATAGTCCAAGCTGAAATAGTGCAGCAAGTATTATCTCTTGAGTTCTTTAAGAAATTACCGCCTAAAGCCTTAGATCGTAACGATTTTGCTATAGAACACTTATTTGCTGGTCTAGAAGCAGAAAATATAATTGCTACCTTGACCAGTATAACAGCAAGATCTATTGCGGCCGGAATTGACTTAGTCATTAGCAAAGTTGCAAGCCCGCATTTGCAAACTAATCTATATATTTGCGGCGGTGGCGCAAAAAACTTAACTTTAGTAAAATGGCTAAAAGACAGCTTGGCTGGCTTAGGTCAAAAAAGGGTAGAGGTATATAATATATCGTATCTAGGAATCGATCCAGATTTTGTCGAAGCAGAGGCGTTTGCTTATTTGGCAGCCCGTTATCTGCAAAGCTTGCCAAGCTCCTTTCCTACTACCACAGGAGTAAGTAGCCCTACTATAGCAGGCGTGTTGTATATATAGTCTCTCCCTCGCAACCCTAGGGTTCTATATTTGTAGAAAATAACTAGTAAATTTCAGATTAAACTAGAACAAATAGATTTCTAACCGTGAGGCTGCCAAGGCTTATATTAATAAGTAGGCAAAGACGAATCTTGCAAATATACAAAATAATGGGCTATAATTTAGTTTACTGATATAACTGCAATTAAAAATTTATTTTTTTTCAAGGTGTAGCTCCTTCTAAAGAAACAGATGATAAAGTTTAACTAATTAACATATAGGTTATTTTCATGAGATTAGCAGATAGACCAGAACTAATTGCTGAATTGATGGCTTTAGCAACAAGTGACCAAGTAGATATAACCAGCGAGGTCGTAAAGGAAAGTGCTTTTTATCAGGCAATGCAAAATACAGGCTTTCTAGATTGTTTTTATTCAAGACTAACGCCAGCAGCACTGCTGCTGGTAGCAAAGATTGCGGCAACATCACCGCACCTAGTTACTGTTGATATTAGTTATAATTATTTAGGAGGGGATGGTCCAGCCATAGCCGCAGCTCTAGCAGCATCGTGTACCTTAAATAAGCTTAATATTAGTTATAGGGTATGGTCCAGCCGTAGCTGCAGCTCTAGCAGAATCACGTAGCATACATACTGTTGGTATTAGTGATAATAATTTAGGGGAGCATGGTCCAGCTACAGCCAAAGCTTTAGCAGAATCACGTACCATACATACTGTTAATATTAGGAATAATGAATTAAAAGGGTATGGTCCAGCCACAGCTGCAGCTCTAGCAGAATCACGTACCATACATACTGTTGATATTAGTATTAATGGTTTAGGAGAGCATGGTCTAGACCTAACTGCTAAATTTATATGCGATAGGCAACAAAACCATTATAAACTAATGCATTTAATACACGAACCTGGCGTTATTGCATTAGATGAAAAGCAAAATATGCCTAAAGCTTTGGTAGATATAATTGGTAAGTTTTTAGAGCCGCAAATAGAATTTATTATTTAGGCATTTTTCTAAATGAAGTACCTAACCATTAGAATATCTAATCAATTGATATGAATGATTGTTATTTTTCATTAAGAATGAAGCAAAAACTAAAATTTCATATTTTTCAAATTAAGTGCGCTTATACATTATGATTTCATTACAACGTATAAGAGCCTGTCTTGAAAGTTTTTAAGGTTCAGCTCACCTCTTTAGCATAATGGCTATAGACTTTCTGTGAATAAGAGTTGATAAACCAAGGCTTGGAGCGGTTCGAAGCCTTGGTTTGTTAATTTTTTGGTGCACAAAACCCTATGCAAAAACAATTTGCCCTATTGCAGCCATATCATGATGCGCTAGGTCTTTTGGTAACTCTCTAGAGAGTATTTTCTTTAGGCGTGGGCTAAGATGGTGTCTTATGGCGCCAAGCATTTTAGGCTCTGCTACGATTATTAGCTCTTTATAATCGTGGTGTTCTGTAGCTATCCTATCTAGGTTAATGACGGCAAGCTTTGCCGCCTCTTCTTTTTCTATGGTTTTTTCTTGAGAGTGAGGTTCAAATGAGGAAGAAGGACCTGATCCCTTTTGATATGAGCCTTGTTCATGATTATGTTCTTTATGGAACTCAATAGATACTTTCTCTATTTTCCTAGTAATTTTTTTTTTTTTTTCTTCATACGCTCTAAGTGTATGAGCGTCAACAACAGCTATTAATTTTAGCCCTAAATCATTAGTCATAAGAGTTCTCCATTTATAGTCATTAAATATTACTATTAATTTTATCTAGTATTTACCCTGATAAACTCAACTATTTCTTGCGGCGAGCTAGCAAGGCTAAAATGCTTTAGGTATTTTCCTTGTTTATCCATTAGATAAACAAAAGACGAATGGTCAAGCATATATTGCTTACCTTCATTGCTTACAACTTTTGCATAATACACTTTAAATTTATCAGCAACGTCTTTAACCTGCGCATTAGTTCCAGTTAAACCTATATATTTAGGATGAAAATGTCCTAAATATTCTTTGAGTAACCCTGCAGTATCACGCTCTGGATCAATAGTTATGAATACTGGCGTTACATCAATGCGGTATTTGTCTAGCGTATTGATGACCTCTGTAAGCTTATGTAATGATGTAGGACAAATATCTGGACAGTAAGTAAAACCAAAATAAATTAAACTTAGCTTTCCTTTGAGCTTCTCACTACTAAATTCTGCACCTGTTTGGTCAGTTAGTACAAAATCACCGCCTATTAGTACATTTTCTGTGAGGTTAGAATTTGCACCAGTTCCAGCTAAAGGCTTTTTTGTGTCTTCTGCAGTAGTAAGGAAGTAAGTAGCAGCAATAGCAATTGTAGCGGCACTAATAAGTAATATTTTTACCATTTTATTGCTTGAATTAGTGTTATTGTTTTGTAGTCTATTCTCAGACATCTGTACCTCTGTTTAATAGTTCAGCTACTTCAAGTGCTGCATATGTAAAGATAGCAGAAGCTCCGGCCCTTTTCAATCCAATTAACGACTCTAAAATGCTAGCTTGCCAGTTTATAGCTCCAGCCTCTGCCGCAAATTTAAGCATAGCATATTCCCCGCTTACCTGATAGGCAAAAATATTTACATCAAAGCTATTAGCAGCGGCGTGAATAACATCCAAAAAAGGCATCCCAGGTTTGATCATTATGATGTCAGCCCCTTCATTTAAGTCTAGTTCAATCTCACGCATTGCTTCCTTGATATTGCGAATATCCATTTGGTAACTGGCTTTATCAAGCACAGTTTTATTCTCGTTATTTAGCGCAGCGCGGAAAGGACCATAAAAACTAGAGGCGTATTTAGCGGCATAAGCTAAAATATTAACATGTTCAAAACCATCTTGGTCAAGTTCGTGCCTTATAGCCTGTATCCTGCCATCCATCATATCCGAAGGAGCTACTATATCAGCACCAGCCTTTGCGAGCACTAAAGCTTGGTTGCATAAAGCCTCGACGGTACTATCATTGTCTACATCATTGCCCACTACTATACCGTCGTGACCGTGACTAGTGTAAGGGTCAAGTGCTACGTCGCATATGATACCTATATTGATATCAGCACTTCTTAAAGTCCTAATAGTACGACAAATTAAATTATCTAAGTTATAAGCTTCGTCAGCATCTTCGCTTTTTAAATCATTTTCAACGCAAGGAAATAACGCAATAGCTTGGATACCAAGTTGCTGGGCTCTTTTCGCCGTGATTACTACTTGGTCGATGGAAAGACGTTCTACACCTGGCATAGTTTTGATGCTTTGCCTTTGTTTTTCTCCTTCAACGACAAAAATAGGCAATATTAAATTACTTGGGGAAAGCGTCGTTTCTGCTACTAACTCACGTAGCCAAGATGTTCTGCGATTTCTTCTAAGTCTAACTACTGGATACATATAATTAATTTCTTAAATAATAAAAAATATAGCAAAGCTTAAGTGCGGGCAATTTTTCACTGCTATATATCTTAAGGCTAACAAAACTTAGATCGTTATTCAACTGTTTTTCGCATTTGCAAATCTATCTTCTGTTTTAGTGCATCAACTATTAGACCTCCTGCGAAAGTCACTACAGAGAGTAATTTGTGCGTCGATCCTGTGCTCAAATCCTCACGTACATTAGTACGCTGCGGTTTTGCGCCTCCGTGTCTCCTGCAAATTCCTTCTCTGTAGTGACTTTCGTAGAAGGTTTATTGCTAAAACATCTAAGAACGCTTGGCGGTTTTAATCTATTAATTTTTAGTATCTTATATACAACAATCTGCTAAGCAATAATAATTTTGCTAAAAAACACTTAAATTTGCCTTGTAATTGCTAAGCTGTGGTATTATCATATTAATTACCAACTATGAATTAATTTGAGGATATACGATTATGAATAAACTAGTTTTAACTTTTTCTGCTATGTTAGCTTTTTCTCTTGCTAGCTCTGCTTTAGCATCTCAACAAGTTCCTGCTGAAGCAGCAATGCCTGCGCAAAATAATGAAGGAATGGCAAAAGAGCATCAAGAAATGAAAGCTGAACACCAAGAAATGAAAGCTGAGCACAAAGAAATGATGAAAGAACATCATGAAATGAAAGGCAAAGGCAAGCATGATGGTAAAAAGCATAAAAAAGCTAAAAAACATAAAAAAGCTCACAAAGTAGAAGAAAAAATGGAGCATGATAAAGGGGCTGAACACCACGAAGAACAAGCAGCACCAGCGGCTTCTAAATATTAGGTCTTTCTATACTTTAAGGGTGGTGGATAACCGCCCTTAATTCTTGTTACTTGCGTCGTTATCGCGGCACTTTTCTATTACAGAATCTCTTTAGAAATTTACTTATAAGGAGATTATCTTAATTATGTTAAATTATTTTTAAAAGGTATAAAAATGGCAAAAGTTTTAGCAATTATTTTTACTATCGTATGTTATGCTAATTTAGCTATAGCTGCTGCTCCAGCTGCTAATGTTCCTGAATCTCCAGCTCAGTCCGGTAGTGCAAAATCTAATGAACAGGCACCAAAAGTTTTAGATAAGATTGAGGCATCAGAAGTTTGGGCTAGACCATCTGTAGGCGCTTTAACCGCTTCTGGTAGCAATTCTGTTGTTTATTTAGTAATAAAAAATTATAACAATAAAGACTATAATTTAATAGGGGCGTCAGCAATGAGCGTAGCTAACAATGTTGAGCTACATCAAAGCTTTACAGATGAAAAAGGCATTAGCAAAATGCGCCGCGTCGATCAAATTGTATTGCCAGCAGTTGGACCAGAAGGAAGCCCAAGCGTGGTATCGCTAGCTCCGGGCGGCTTGCATATAATGCTATTTGACTTAAAGCGTGCCTTAAAGGTAGGTGATAAATTCAAACTTGAACTGTTATTTGACCAAATTGGCGCAAAAACTGTAGAAGTGGTAGTAAAATAGAGTAGGACCCTTGGAGTAGAAAAAGTATACATTCATTCTAGCTTTCTTTTGCGCTTGTAAGGAAGCTAGAATTTTCCACCATATAGTTTTTGCGTTACTTCTCTTCTATAAACGGCAAAACTCATTGATTGAATGTTTGAACGCTAATCGGAAACAATCTTTTATCCATAAAACTCTCTTTTTCAGTTTTATTATAACAGCTATTCCCAATAATTCAGAACCTTTTTTAAAGAAGCCTAGGCATCCCAGACTTTGCCTGCGCCTTCATTTGGGTTACCTTATCTTGCCAAGTAGTAACTTTTTCAAGTTGTTTGGTTGATATACCAGCGCTGAACTCTCTTTTAGCTTCTTCATATTTGCCTTTCTTACCAGTACAAAGATATGCTATCATCTTGCAGAAACTTTTCAACTTAGAAGTAGCTTTAGTAGCATCTTTAAGCCTTTCAGGTTCTTGGCTCCACTGAACTAGTTTCTTTAGTTGGTCTTCAAATTCTTTAATATTTTGTTCGCCTTGCTCCAAAGGTTTTTCCTTAACGGTTTTTTGTATTTCTTTAACCAAAGTTTGAAACGTCACAGCATTTTTATGACCTATTTGACTCTCTAGGTTAGGCAATTCTGCAAGGGAAATTAAATTTGCTAATTGTTCATTGCATTCTGCTATTGTTGGGGTTACTTCAGGTTGTGCAGATCTTGCTTGTTTTTTCGGTTCTGGGCTTTGCTTATTAAGTCGTTCATCATACCTAGCGCGTCGCGCAGGATCTTTCAAAATATCATTTACTCGTTTTAGTTCTCTGAATCTTTCATTTATAGCAGCTTTAATTACAGGGTTTTCCATATTAAAGCCTTGTTCTGTCCCTTTATCTGGATGCCAAATTAACGCTCTTTGTTTAAAAGCTGCTCTAACCTCTTCTTGCGAAGCAGTACGCTCTACACCCAAGATTTCGTAGAAACTTTTATCCGTGTAGCTAATTTTAATTTCTTCGATTATGATATTATCTCTGATTATACCATCTGGGCTTTTACTCATACTTATTACCTTGTTATAAATATTATTTGAATAAGAGTTTCTAAATTAAATTTACGTTTAATCTAAATTGTTAACCACTAAATTCACGATTATTATAAATACTAGGATGTAAAAAAACTAACCGCTGTATTAAAAATATCGTGCTTTTTATTTTATAAATATTACCCTTTTAAGCTTAGATTTTTGATGCAAATTAGCTAAAGCTGGTTTATTGTAAATCCTATCAATATTAGTAATAAGGGGTTTAGGAAATGCTTACAGGTGACTTATTTACTGTAGATAAAGAAATTTTTGAGATAGTTAACGCAGAGGCTAAGCGGCAAGAAGAGGGGATAGAATTAATTGCCTCAGAAAATTTTGTTAGCCCTGCAGTTATGGCAGCGCAAGGCTCAGTCTTAACTAATAAATACGCAGAAGGTTATCCAGGTAAACGCTGGTATTGCGGTTGCGAAGAAGTGGATAAAGCAGAAATTTTGGCCATAGAAAGGCTTAAAAAGCTATTTGACTGCAAATATGCTAATGTCCAGCCACATTCAGGCTCTCAGGCTAATCAAGCGGTTTATTTGGCATTGCTAACACCAGGGGATACAATCCTTGGTATGTCTATGGATAGTGGCGGACATTTAACCCACGGCGCAACACCAAATTTATCTGGTAAATGGTTTAAATCAGTGCATTATGGAGTAAATAAGGATAGTTATTTGCTTGATTATGACCAAGTAGAGAGGCTTGCGCTTGAACATAAGCCAAAGTTAATTATTGCTGGTTATTCCTGTTACCCAAGGCAGCTTGATTTCGCTAGATTTAGACAAATTGCCGATAAGGTCGGAGCTTATTTAATGGCAGATATTGCCCATATTGCAGGATTAGTTGCGGCTGGAGAGCATCCAAACCCCTTGCCTTATGCTCATGTCGTTACCTCTACTACCCATAAAACCATGCGTGGTCCACGTGGTGGAATTATTATGTCAAATGATGAAGAGCTAGGAAAGAAGATTAACCTAGCATTATTTCCAGGCTTACAAGGTGGTCCATTAATGCATGTTATTGCTGCAAAAGCTGTAGCATTCCAAGAGGCACTAACGAATGAATATAAGCAGTATATCAAGCAGGTTGTAAGCAATGCTAGGGCGCTTGCTAAGACTCTGCAAAACAGGGGTTATGATATACTAACTCATGGTACAGATAATCATATGGTAGTTGTAGATCTCAGAAAGCAGCAACTAACTGGCAAAGCAGCTTCTGATTCGCTAGAGAGGAGCGGTATTACTTGTAATAAAAATAGCGTGCCTTTTGACCATGCTTCACCATTTGTTACTTCTGGCGTACGTCTTGGTACCCCAGCTTGCACTACTAGGGGTTTCAGAGAGGATGAGTTTGTAAAAGTCGGAGAGCTAATTGCGGAGGTACTTGACAATTTGCAAGCTTGCGCTGCTGGTAACGATAATAACAGCGTGCTTGAGCAAAAAGTAAGAGCTGAAGTCTTAGCATTAGCAAAACAGTTTCCTATATATAGATAGGTGACTTATTTTTTAGAACTTGCCGTATGAAATGTCCTTTTTGCTCTGCAATTGATACTATAGTAAAAGATTCTCGTAGCACTCAAGACGGCTCTGTAATTCGTCGCAGGAGAGCTTGTTTGTCCTGCGGTAGGAAGTTTACTACTTTTGAAAGGATGGAGCTTAGGGAGTTGCTAGTAGTGAAAAGATCAGGGGTCAAAAAGCTGTTTGATCCTTTTAAGATTAAGAAATCCATAGCAACTGCCGTACGAAAGAGAAATATTTCTGAGGATACCATAAATGAAATAACAGGGCGTATAGCACTAGAATTAGAGAGCCAAAATACGCATGAGATTTCTACTCGTAAGATTGGCGGGTTAATAATGGAGGAATTAGCAAAGATTGACCCTGTAGCTTATGTGCGCTTTGCTTCAGTATATAAGGACTTTAGCAATGCCCAAGATTTTGCTAGGTTTGTAAGTAAAATTAAAACACCTTAGAAGCTGTATATATAGTTTTAACGCGGCTACTTCTTAGCCTGTCTGCCAAAACTCTAGATTAATATCACTCCTGATACACTCTATAAATTCTCCAAGCATTACTATACTTAGCGGATTTTGTGAGTACTCTTGGCTGCCAAAGGTATCTTCACTTTTCGTCTCCTGGAATTGCTTGTCGCTTAGTCTTTCCTCTACTAAAGCAGTAGGGCGCTCTGTGATTGCCTGTTTAGTAGTTTCCTCAGGAGGCTCTGGCAATCTTGCACTTTGATCGAATGTACCTGTATAACCTAGAGCCTGAAGCGCCGCAAACTTTAACAACGTACTATCTTTTTCTGGTATAGATTTATCCTTTAATAGTGCAATTAGAGGCGGTAGAATATCTTGGTATATTAAGTCAGCTTTAAATTGTAGCAGCGTTAATGTTAACTCAATATTGCGGGCTTCTATAGCTTTATAGACAGGAGTTTCACCTTTAGCATTTTTGGCATTAAGATTAGCCTTAGAGCTAATTAGTAACTCAGCTGTTCCTACTTCCCCATAAATTGCAGCCTTGTGCAGAGGAGTGCTTCCGTCTTTACTTCTACAATTAACGTCTACCTTAGAGTTAATTAGCAAACTCACCGCCTCATCCTCTCCCATAAATGCAGCAAAATGTAACGGCGTTTCATAAAATGTATTTTTGCCGCTAATATCTGCTTTATACCTCAATAATAGTTGCATTTCTTCTACCGCCCCTATCCCCGCAGCATGTTGCAAAATGGTATCTCCGTTTCCGTTTCGACTATCAACAAGAGCTTTACTCTGAAGTAGCAATTCCACTACCGCTATTTTTCCAAAAGTTACAGCATCCTGCAAAAGGGTAGCCCCTGAAACCCCTCTAGCTTCTATATCAGCCTTGTTTTTGAGTAATGATTTGATACTTTTCAGTTTTCCATCACGAACAGCTTTGTGTAAAGAGCTATCAGTATAATATTTAGCATAACTATTATTATGCGGTATTAACAACTTAACTGCGCTGTGGATAAGCTCAATTTCTTTCTCTTCCTTAGACGGAGATTGCCGAAATTTTTTGTCTTTTGCCATACAACTGAAACTTAAGACCAACGTACTTCTGGCGGTAGAGACATCAAAATAGCCTCAACATTGCCATTAGTCATCAAGCCAAACTTAGTGCCACGATCATATAATAAGTTGAATTCAACGTAACGACCACGCCGCACAAGCAAATAATCTCTTTGCTCTTTTGTCCATTCCTGATTCATTTTAGCCATGACTAACTTTGGATATACCGATAAAAATGCTTTACCTACGTCCTTAGTAAAAATAAAATCATTCTCAAAATTGCCAGTATTTAAGTAATCATAAAATATTCCACCAACACCACGAGGCTCCTGGCGATGTTTAAGATAAAAATATTCGTCGCAATGTTTTTTAAATTTAGGATAGTAATTTGGGTCATGAATATCGCAAGCATCTTTAAATGCAGCATGGAATTTCGCCGTTTCCTCATCGTCTGGATACGCAGGGGTAAGGTCACCGCCACCACCAAACCAGCTTTTTGTTGTTTCTATGTAGCGAGTATTAAAATGCACCGCTGGTACCAATGGTGATGCCATATGCGCCACAAGCGAAATACCAGTAGCAAAAAAAGTTGGGTCTTCTTCAGTGCCTGGTATTTGCTTACTAAACTCCTCAGAAAACTGCCCTGAGACGGTCGAGATATTCACCCCAACCTTTTCAAAAACTTGTCCATGCATTATAGACATTTCGCCGCCGCCACCGCCTGCTCTTTCCCATTTTTTACGTTTAAATGTCCCAGGAGTTAAACTGCGTTGCTCTGAGTATTCCTTTTCAATTTGCTCAAAAATATCACATATTTGATTGCGTAAATCTTGAAACCATTTTTGTGAACGAGATCGTTGAAATTCGTTAAGCATAAAATTACCAAGCATTTTTTATTATTAATGGTAGTTTATAGGGTCTAACCACTACTAAATCAAATCTTATTTGATAATTTTGGTATTTTGGATTGCGACTCAAGAATAGCTCTGCTGCTCTCTGTATGCGTAACTGCTGATGGCGTGATACTAAAATATCGTCTAAGTAAGAACTGCGTGCTTTAACTTCGATAAATGCGAGATTGCGACCACGAAGTGCTATAACATCAATCTCACCTGCATAATTACGCATTCTATGGTGCAGAATCTGATAAAACTTTAACTTATATATTACGATAGCAACATATTCAGCTAGTAACCCAAAAGACAAACGACGCACAAACTTAATTGTTTGTAAGTTTTGTTACTAGGTGACGCATGTTATATAACACGAATAAAAAGCCGCTAGTAGTAAGCATTATATAAAAGGCAGGGGCGTAAAATAATCCTGTCACTTCTACCAGCCACCTTGCAATAATAGGGGATGTTCCACCAAATACGGCAATTCCTAAATTATAGCTAAACGCCACTCCAGAGAATTTTTGCTCAGGGGTAAACAAAGAAATAATAAAAATATAAGCCGTACCAGAAATAGCCCCTCCTAAGACACCAAGCATAGTTAATGCTATAAGCTGCTGGTATGTTTGCGTGCCATACATCATAACAAAAGTAGGTATTGCTAGGATAAAAATAGCAATGCTAGCAAGTGTAATAGTTCTGAACTTACCTATAATATCAGCAATACCACCAAATAACGGCATCGCTAGCATCGATATAAAGGTAGTATATGAAAGGTACAACAAAGAGGTCGTGTTATCGTAATGCATAACATTATCGTAAAACACGTTAACATAAGATTTCACTAAATACAGCACACTACTAGCCGCTGCTCCAGCGCAAAATGTTAGAAACATTGAACGCCAAGCAGTCTTTATCACATGGCTAAATGGTGCTTTTAAGGTTTTTTTCTGCTGCGCTAACATCTTAAAAATAGGCGTTTCAGACACTCTTAAGCGCAAATAAAAACCAACCAGCCCCATAAAACCGCCTAACAAAAACGCAAACCTCCAAGCAAAATCTACATGAGGAAAGAATTTCTCAATAATAATGCCTATAAAAGTTGCAATCAACGTACCAGCAATATTAGAACCATGAACTAGTCCAGCGGTAAGTCCTGGTCGTAAATTTTGGTGGTGCTCAAGGATAAATATTGCTGCTCCAGCCCCTTCTCCACTAATACATAAACCTTGGATAAGGCGCATGATGATAAGAGTAATTGGAGCATAAATTCCTATCTGCTCATAGGATGGAATAACCCCTATAGTAAAAGTAGGTATCGTCATGCCCAGCATAGAAATGATAAGCGAAATTCGCCTACCGTATTTATCCGCAATATATCCAAAGAAAATGCCGCCTACTGGTCTAGTTACAAACCCTACCGCAAATGCCGCTAAACTATAGATATTTTGGACAAATTCTGACTCTGCTGGAAAAAAGATACTACCAATAACTTTGGTAAAAACTACATAGACTGTAAAATCGTAATACTCAAGTATGTTACCTGATACAGCCGATAAAAAAACAGACTTTGGTTTATTCATCTAAGCTCATAAAATTTTTATTTGACACTACTCTTCAATAAAACAACATACATAACTGTTGCTATTGCAGAACAAAAGCCTACAATGCTTGGTGCGTTATAGGCTTTAAAGACAAAATTATTAGATCACTGAATGGTTACTTTCAGTTTCCAACCATTTCTTTAATTTATCTGCAGAATACTCTTGTTTCTTTAATTTTATTTCTTCTGTAAAAATCTTTCTTACTGCTTTTTCTTCTAAAGCACTACCTTTTATAGACTCAACAGCTTTTGGATTATTTTGGTAGTAAGCCATAATTTCCTTAGCGTACTGTGGAAACTCTTGTATTTGGTCACGCACAGCCTGAATTATATCTTCTTGCTCTAAACGCAAGGCTTTTACCTTGATATATTCAGCTAGCAATAAGCCTATACGAACACGACGGAGTGATAATTTTGTATAATACGCTTCTATTTCTTCAGGTGACTTAGATTGCAGCATTTCTTCAGCATCTTCAACTCCAGCTGTTTTAGAAAGGAGCAATTGTCTCTCATTTTCTACCAAACTCTTAGGAGCTTCAAATTTTAAAAGTGCATCTAACTGGTCAAACAATTTCATCTTCATAATTGTATGAACTTGCGCCTGCGCCGTAGCAACCAGACTATCAACAATTTGCTCTTTTAATTTCTCAAGAGTTTCAACACCAAAAACCTTAGCGAATTCATCGTCTATCTTAGCTTCTTCAGGCTTATGAACACTTAAAACCTTAACCTCGAACAGCGCTTTTTTGCCAGCTAGTGACTTTTCATGATAATTTTCTGGAAAGGTCACATTGACACTAACTTCACTACCAGCTTTTGCACCAACTAATTGCTCTTCAAAAGTATCAATAAATACTTTACTACCAAGCACTAATTCAAAATCTTTAAGCTTTCCACCAGCAAATTCTTTTCCATCAACAGAACCTACTGCATCAATTATAACTTTATCTTTAATTGCAGCAGCCTTTTTAGTTTCAGCTCCGTATGTTACTTTTAACTTTGCTAAGGTTGCAATTTCTTCTTCAATATCAGCATCAGCAGGTTTCAATGCTGGCTGCTCTATTGATATTTTAGAGAAATCTGGCATCTCAATTTTTGGCATTAACTCGCATGAAAGAACAAAACTAAGATCTCCAGCCTCTTCAAATTTAACTTCACTTAGCCTTGGCTGCATTGCAAGAGACAAATTTTTATCCTTTACAACATGATCTATGGAATGCTCAATCTCATGCTCTAGCACTTCAGACTTAGCAGAAGCATAGAATCTCTTATTAATGATATGCGCAGGTGCTTTACCAGCTCTAAAGCCGTCCATTTTGACATTTTTAGCTATATCGCTAAGTTTTTGTTGAATTTTTTTATTGATTGCTTCAGCAGGAAGTATAACTTGTAGCTGGAGATCAAGACCTTCACTTTTCAATTCAGTCACTTGCATTTTATAAAAACTCGCCAATGAATAATATTTAGAATATTTGATTTTATATGGTGCGGGTAGAGGGACTTGAACCCCCACGCCTTGCGGCGTTAGAACC
>JAIXRE010000069.1 GCA_027485375.1 Rickettsiaceae bacterium
AGCTTTGCAATCTCTAGGTTAAATTAATGTAAAAAAATAGAAACTAGTTTGCTCTAACCGCTACCTATAACCTCATCTTTATCTCGACCAAAAAGCTTTATTTGAAACTCAGAAAAAGGCGAAAATGGTAATTGCTCTGCTTCAGATTCAGCTTGATCTAATAGCCCTCTATCAATAACAAGGTCGGCGTAAAAGAATACTGGTTCTCCACTTTGTTTAGTTCCTAGTATATCACCACTACCTCTTAGCACTAAGTCCTGTTCTGCAATATAAAATCCATCATTACTTGCCCGCATAACTTCTAACCTTTGCGCCGCAACTTTGGATAATCTTTTATTATTATACAGCAAAATACAGTAAGATTGCTTTGACCCTCGCCCTACCCTGCCTCTTAGCTGATGCAACTGCGCTAAACCAAATTTTTCTGCATTTTCAATTATAATTAGCGTGGCGTCTGGCACGTCTATACCAACCTCAATCACAGTGGTAGATACTAAAATATCTATCTCACCATGTTTAAACTGCTGCATTACTAAATCTTTTTGCGTTGCCGGCAGCTTGCCATGCATAACAGCTACCTTGCCTGGATACAACTCTTGTAAGCTTAGAAAACGTGTAATAACGTCACTTATCATAAAGTTTGTATCTTTAACGCCTTCGATACTTAGTTCTTCATTTCTATCAATTAAAGGACAAATCCAATATACCTTTGATAGTTCGGCAGCTGGGGTGTCAAACTTCGGGTCTCGCTTGTGCTCACGTATTACTATACGCTCCGCAAGCTCACCACTTGTTTTCCTACCATCTACCAAACTATCTTCGGTATATAGTTTTATATCTTCAGCAGCTTGGGCGTCGTTATGGTGATCTCGTAAATCAATCTTCTTAGAAATTGCTTGTATAATATCATGTATTTTACTGAGTGGAGTAGCGGTAGTAATAATAGGCAAACGATTTGCTGGTTTGCCAGCTAATTTAGAAATAGCCATATCGCCAAACATAGTAAGGGTAAGGCTTCTTGGTATAGGGGTTGCAGTCATAACAAGCACATCAGGATGCGATGCTTTGTTAATAAGCTTGAGCCTTTGCTCTACGCCAAAACGGTGCTGCTCGTCTATAACTATATAAGCTAGGTCGTGGAATATCACTTTTTCCTGAAATAGGGCGTGCGTACCAAGCAAAAGTTTTATCTCTCCACTTTCAAGTTGCGCCATAATAATTCTGCGTTCTTTACTAGTAGTTTTTCCTGTTAAAAGCGCAATTTTTATGTCTATGCCTATTAGCGCTTGAGTAAAAAAGTGATAATGTTGGTTTGCCAGCAGATCAGTCGGAGCCATCAGAATGCTTTGCGCTCCAGTTTTTGCGACATTAAGCATGGTAAGGAGCGCTACTAAGGTCTTGCCTGAACCAACGTCACCCTGAAGCAGCCTAGTCATTTGCATAGGCGTCCTTTGGTCAATTTCTATTTCTCTCACTACCTCTATTTGCGCAGGGGTAAGGGCGAAACCAAGCTGCTGTAATATCTGATTTTTTAGCTCTAAAGCCGGCAAGATACTGCGACCATTTTTGGTGTTTTTTTGCCTCCGCACTTTGGCGAGGAAAATTTGATTGGCGAATAGCTCTTTTTTTGCAAGGCTAGCTCTTGCCTGCTGCCAAGCTCTTTCTACTTTTTCTGGCAATAAATTATAGGTTTTATATAAATGTAATATTCTTAAATCTTCAAAAAGCTCTATGCAATATTGCTTAAATTCTGCAAGCTCTATGGCAGGTATAATGCGCTCTTCAAGTAACTGCAAACCACGCTGAATATAAGAATATAGCTGCTTATTAGTTATAGCGTAAGTTAATGGATAAATTGGTTCACATTTAAGTTTAGCTTTTTCCTGCTGCGGCTCAAATTGTATTTGCCGGTCAAATATAAACTCAGGATGCGCTATTTGAAAATAATTATCAAAGCGCTGGACTTTGCCGCTAATTATATGCTTATTACCAACTCGCAGCTTAGCAAAAAGAAAAGGCGGTATCTTGTTAAAAAAGATTAGTGAAATCTCGCCAGTTTCATTGCCAGCCCAAACTTTTATAGGTCCTTTGCGCTGCGGAACTACTACATCTTTGATTGTAACAGTTGCTTGAATTAACTCGTCGCCGTGAAGTTTTGACAAATCAGGCTCTAAATTACTTGCTTGAAAGAAATTAGGTTTATGAAAAAGCAAGTCCCGTAAACTATTAATACCAAGACGAGCTAAAGCTTTTGTTACTTCTGGCTTAAGCCCAAGCAGAGTAGCTGCTGGCTGGAATAAAATTTCTAACGCTTGCACCTTGAATATTCATTCTTAAGTAATTTTTACCGCAGCTTTAGCGACGATAACCCTATCAAAGCAAAGACTACGGCTATAATCCAAAAGCGTATCACCACTTTTGATTCTTTCCAACCCTTTTTTTCAAAATGATGATGCAAAGGAGCCATTCTGAACATCCTTTTACCACCAGTTACCTTGAAATAGTACACTTGGATTATTACTGATAGAGTTTCTATAACGAAAACACCGCCTATAATCGCAAGAACAATTTCATGTTTGGTAATAACGCTAATAGCACCAAGTGCACCACCAAGTGAAAGGCTACCCGTATCGCCCATAAAAATTTCCGCAGGCTGCGCATTAAACCATAAAAACCCAAGGCTACTACCAACAAGAGCGCCGCATAAAATAGTTAATTCGCCCGTATTAGCTATATAAGGAATTTGTAAATAATCAGCATAAAAACTATTGCCAACCAAATAACTAATTAAAGCAAAAGAAGCTGCTGCTATAGCTATAGGAACTATTGCAAGACCATCTAACCCGTCTGTCAAATTCACTGCGTTTGACGAGCCTATAATTACAAACATAGAAAAAGGAATATAAAAATACCCCAGGTCAATCATAAGGCTTTTAAAGAATGGAAACACAAGGTGACTAGAATTAGCAGTCGCTTTTTGGAGCATGATGCATGCAAGTAGGCTTATGCCAAATTGCAGCAGCAACTTCATCCTTGCGCTAATGCCTTTATGGTTATTTTTCTTAATTTTAGCGTAATCATCTAAAAAACCAAGTAAGCCAAAGCCAAGCAAGACAAAAATAACTACCCAAATATAAAGATTAGTAAGGTCAGCAAGCAACGAAGTAGAAATAATACTCGTTGCTAAAATCATCACCCCGCCCATAGTAGGAGTGCCGGCTTTTTCCAAATGCGTCTCTGGTCCATCATTCCTAATTGGTTGACCATGCTTTTGCAAAGAACGCAGGTAGCTAATCAAGCTTGGTCCTATAAAAAAGCACATAATGAGGCTAAGCAAGACAGCCAAGCCACTGCGGAAAGTTATATAATGAAACAAATTGGCTATATGCAATTTATTAGCATAAGGCACTAGCAGGTTATAAAGCATTTAAACTCCTTAGAATTTTTAAAACCTTTTTTAAAAAGTATTTTGGTCGATATAGACCGTGTTATACCAAATCCCATTTTTAAATGATCCAACCAGATTTTGCAAGATTCTTCTTCACATACGCCTCAGGTTAGCCTCACTTTTAAATACAATTGCCGGTATTTAATTCTTGAGAATTGTTCTTACAATCCTAGACCTTCCTGCGAAACTTGCCATAGAGAAGGAATTTGTAGGATATGCGGAACGCAGCCGCAGCGTACTAAAATATACGTGAGGATTCATGGCGCTGGTAGGGCGCACAAATTACTCGTCTAGTAGTAGACTTTCTCAGGAGGTATAGTCATTGCAGGACTCAAAGCAACGAAGCAATCCATATGTTAGGTTCAAGCAGAGATAAGACAGTTTAATAGAGACTATATTTGCCCTACATTATACTGAGTTTGGCTAGCGCTAGATAATCTTGTGGCGATAGGTTTTCTGCCCTAGATGATTCATTAATACCAAGTTTTGCAAGCCATGAAATAAGATTTGCCCCAAGCCCGCTCAAGGAAGATTTAATCATTTTACGACGCCCACCAAAAGCAAGTTTGGTAATGAGTTCAACTTGATTAAGTAATTTAAGGTCAATCACTAAAGCTTCTTTATGAGGTGTTAGCCTTACAATACTAGAATGTACTTTTGGAGCAGGATAAAAAGCCTCTGGACCTACATCAAAACATTTGGTAACTTTACAGGCTAATTGACATATTACTGATAATCTACCATAACTCTTGTTGCCTTCGCTTGCCCGCATACGATCTACTACCTCTTTTTGTAACATCAAGGTCATAGACTCTATCAGGTTATTATCTGCGGTAATAGCTTTAATCCATTGTATAACTAACTCTGTGCCTATTTGATATGGTAGATTTGAGATAATCAAGAGCTTATCTTTTAGCTGGCTAGCTGCGTGAAACTCCTTGACGCTAAAAGCCAAAGCGTCACCTTCTATTATCTTTAACTGAGGATATAAGTTCTGTATTTCTTCTAGCAGAGGAATACATCTTTTATCTGTTTCAATTACAGTTAATGATTTTGGATTGCAAGCCAAAATAGCCCTTGTAAGCCCCGCAGTGCCTGGACCTATTTCTAGAACATCCCTACCCTTTTCAAGTTCACTAGCTCTAACAATTTTATCACAAAGCGAACCATCAAAAAGAAAATTTTGTCCATATCTTTTCAAAGGAGCTATGCCGTGCCGACTAGCATGCTGAGCTATCGAAGGTAATACCTTTGGCAGTTGTTCACTCAGGTCGTCAGGCTGCAGGATTCGCTCATGCTCACGTGCCATAGCACGCTGCGCAGGCTCACCGCTTGCCTTCCTACTAATTGCACAACTGCCTGCGGTATTATCACTCAATGCACTCAGGTCCTCTACAGCAAGCTCTACAGGGGTATTAGATTTTGGACTATGCATTTTCCTATTACCCCTTTTTACCTAAATTAAGCACTAGGTAACATAATTTTGATATAGGCTTTTTTGCGCAAGTCTAGCAAGAATTTCTGCATCTTTTGCCCCATCTTTTTGTTACTCAGGAAATTAATTACGTAATTATTTTC
>JAIXRE010000068.1 GCA_027485375.1 Rickettsiaceae bacterium
GAGCTGGTGGAGCTGGTGGAATCCCGCCGCCTGCCGCCGCCGCTGCTTGCGCTGCTGCTTGAGCATCTAACGCTGCTTGACGCTCTGCTGCTATTCTTGCTTGCTCTGCCGCCGCTGCTTGATCTCTCGCTGCTTGCGCTGCTGCTCTTCTTGCTGCTACTACTTGTTGTAACGGTGCATGCGCTGCTTGAATAGCTGGGGCTGGTGGAGCTGGTGGAGCTGGTGGAGCTGGTGGAATCCCGCCGCCTGCCGCCGCCGCTGCTTGCGCTGCTGCTTGAGCATCTAACGCTGCTTGCGCTGCCTCTGCTTCCCGCTGTTGCGCTGTCTCTCTCGAAAGCTCTAGATTTCTTTTTATATTACCATTTGACGAATTCCTTCCTAAGTTAATCATACGTTCAGCTTGCGCTTGGTTCAACCCATCACCCCTTAGTGCTGCTAATAGCGCAGCTGCTTCAGCGTTACGAGCAGCTCTTGACTGCATCTCTGGCAAGGCAAGAAGTCGGTTCAGTATTGCTACAGACACTACTGGTAGTGGAGCTGCCTGCACCTGTTGCCTATTAGCTTGCCTTCTTGCTCCTCCATTAGCCTCTGCATCTTGTATAAATGGTATTTGACTGGCTAACAAAAATGATAAGGCTGTTGTAGCAAATAGTGCCTTTTTATTAATCTTCATATTTAAAAACCTAAATTAGATTTGTTATTTATATTTCTGTAAGCAACATAATACCATAAATATATAAAGAAGAAAAGAATTAAATTTAATTTTTTTGTTAATTAAGTAAATAATATTTATTAGTATCTTTAGCGCTTGTTAGCAAAAGCTTGAACTTCATAACTAATTAGCTTCAATTTTATCTAAGGCTTGGTTTTTCTTAGTAATTAGACAGGTAAGCTTAAGGAGTTAAAATTATTTGTTCAAATAATTTTAGCTTTTACTGATATCTAAGCTAATCAAATTCAAGATTAGTTTAGGTGCCTTTCTTTTTTTCACGATATCTATCTCTCTGAAAATTAGAGTAATTGATTGTTATGTTAGGTAGGCTGTTAAATTCTCACTTGAATACCAATTTACTAAAGCAATCACTATATGATTTTAGGCTGCTTTTAGCTAATTAGTTGCCTAAATAGCACTTGACTAAGATAATTTAATACAATATTCTCGAAATTATTCCATTTAATCCCAAATTAACCCAAATTTTACCAAGTAAGTGGTAAATTTATTAATTAATAATACTATATAGCGTTTGTAGATGAATATCTTCTTATCGAAATATTTAAATAATATTGATAAAAAGGGGCGAGTATCCGTCCCTGCAAGCTATAGACTTGCCTTAAACGGGCAATTATTTAATGGTATTATCGCTTACCCTTCCTTTAGAAACCAGTGTATAGAGGCTTGTAGCATATCAAGACTGGAGCAACTAAGTCAGCTTATAGAAAGCCTAGATCCATATTCAGAAGAAAGAGATGCTTTTGAAACCATTATCCTTGGTGAAGCAGTACAGCTACCTTTTGATAGTGAAGGAAGAATCATTTTGCCAAAATCACTGCTTGAGCACGCCAATATTTCTGAGCAGGCTTGTTTTGTTGGTAAAGGTGTGGTGTTTGAAATATGGCAGCCACAGCACTTTGAGGAGCACCTAAGTGCGGCTAGAAAAATAGCGCAAAGCAATCGTTTAACTTTGAAAAATGTGTAGGTTATGAGTAATAGCGTTTTAAATCATTCTATCGCTGGCAGCGCAGCTCCTCATATTCCTGTATTATTAAAAGAAGTACTAGAGCAGTTAAACCCTGAAGCTGGCAAAACTTATTTAGATTGTACCTTTGGTGCTGGTGGTTATAGCAGGGCTATATTAGAAAATAGTGATTCTCAAGTCGTTGCTTTAGACCAAGACCCTTCAGTGCAGCTTTACGCCAAAGCCCTAGAAGCAGATTATGGCAATCGATTTAAATTTATCCATAGTAGCTTTGCTGAAAGCGCTAAACAGCTACAAGGACAATTATTTGACGGTATTGTTATGGACCTTGGCGTCTCATCAATGCAGCTTGACTGCGGAGAAAGAGGCTTTTCCTTCATGCAAGATGGTCCTCTTGATATGAGGATGAGTAGCAACGGCATAAGTGCTGCTGATTTTGTCAACAGCGCTGAAGAAGAGGAGATTGCTAATGTTATCTACAGATACGGAGACGAAACAGCATCGCGCAAAATTGCCCGCAGGATAGTTGCAGAAAGGTCAGTAGAGCCTATTACAACAACAGCAAGGCTAGCTAGCATCGTTCGCAGCTGCATTGGTTTTAAAAAAGGCAAAATAGACTCTGCTACTAAAAGCTTTCAGGCAATACGGATTCATATCAACGACGAGCTAGGGCAGCTTGAAAAATTCCTAGAAAATTCAGTAAAACTTTTAGCGCCGCAAGGTAGGTTAGTAATAGTTTCTTTTCATTCGTTAGAAGATTCAATAATAAAAAATTTCTTCAAATCAAACTCAGAAGCAAGGAGGGCTCGCTCTAAATATTCGCTTAAATCTGAGCCAAGAGAAGAAGGTAAATGGCTAGAAATCTTAACTAAAAAGCCAATTACGCCCTCAGAAAAAGAACTGCGCTTAAATCCTAGGTCAAGGTCGGCAAAGTTACGGGCTGCTTTAAAAGTAGCAGAGATAGGGGGATAACATGTTCGCTAGAATGTATCAGTATATAATTATTGTAGTGTGCGTAATTTCTGCTTATGGACTGTTCGCTATTAAAGAAAAAGCCAGTATCTTGAAATATCAATTTGAAGAAGTTAGTAAACAGGTTACTAAAGAACAAGATATGATTCATATACTTAAAGCAGAGTTTGCTTACCTTACTTCGCCAAGTAGGCTAAAAAAGCTTGCTATAAATTATTTGCAATTAGATAATATAAAAACTTTACAAATGACTAAAGATCCGTTAATACCAGGAGAGAGTTTAGCAAAAGTTGAGATACGAAATCTGAACTTAGTAACAACAAAGCACAGTATAAAATGGCGTTATAAAAAAGCCCCTAGTAAATATTTACGTACTGTGTCAAGCAGGTAATGCAAAAGTTTTATTATGAAAATTATAAACGCAGCAATGAGTATTCTACGCTCTACGCTTTCAAAATGGCGAGATTTCAAAAGCTATTCTTGGGGTAATGCTCGTTCTATAATAAAACCAGTTTCAAATCACAAAGCAGAAACACTTTTTAACTGGGATACTTCAAGTGATAATGCTAAAATTAGAATATTAATTGTCATAGGTTGCTTTAGCCTATGCTTCGTTACTCTAGCCTACCGTTTAGTTATTGTTGCAGGTAGTGATTTTAGCTCTAGAGCTAATAGAGAAAAAAATGATTTGTACCGCAAAGAAATAGTCGATCGCAACGGCAATTTACTAGCTGTAAATCTGCCATCAAGTAGCTTATTTGCTAATCCTCGCAGGGTTGTTGACCCTAAAGGCTCCATAGAAAAACTAGCTAAAATCCTACCTGATCTTGATAAGAAGAAGATAATAAGTGAGCTAACGAGTGATAAAAGTTTTGTATGGATTAGGCGTGACTTATCACCAAAATTACAAGCAGAAATTTTTGACCTAGGTTTACCTGGCTTTGAGTTTGAGCGTGAATATAGGCGAGTATATACTTTTGGTAATTTGCTTTCACATTTGCTTGGTTATGTAGGAAGGGATTTTGTAGGGCTTGCTGGAATTGAGAAAAGCTATGATCAATTCTTAACCAACTCAGCATTGACGACAAAAAAATCTGACCAAACCAAGCCGCTTATGCTAACTATTGATGTTCGCTTGCAAAACATCTTATCTGAAGAAATTGATAGAATAATTCAGGAATTTAAGGCTGTAGGTGCTGTTGGTATCATTGCTGATCCAAATAATGGTGAAGTGCTGGCGATGGTAAGTAAACCTGACTTTAACCCTCATTACCCTAGTAATGCAACGTCAGAGCAATTATTTAATCGAGCAAGTCTTGGCGTCTATGAAGCAGGTTCAGTGTTTAAAGCAATCACTATGGCTATAGGATTCGACACAAATACAATTACTCTCCATGATGCTTACGATGTTGGATATATGAGGGTTGGAAATTTTCAAGTTAAGGATTACCATCCACATAAAGGTTGGTATAGCGTTCCTGAGATTTTCTTGCACTCATCTAATATTGGTGTTGGACAAATTATTCTAGAAATAGGTAAACCCAGCTTTAAGAAATACTTAAAGTCGCTAGGCTTGCTGGATCAGTTGCAAATTGACTTGCCAGAGAGAGCAACGCCATTATTTCCTTCTGATAGCAGGTGGAATGATTTAAGCATGGTTACAATGTCTTATGGTTATGGTATTTCTATAAGCCCTATGCATTTCGTTCAAGCTATGATACCTATAGTCAATGGCGGTGACTTTTATCCATTAACCCTGACAAAGAAACAAACGGACGCCCCAAGCGTTATCAATAAAGTAATAAAACCAAGCACTTCTAAGGAAATGCATAAGCTACTTAGACTTGTTGTGCAAGAAGGAACTGGTAAAAAAGCAGAAGTAAAGGGTTATTTAGTTGGAGGCAAAACTGGTACAGCAGAAAAGCTTACTGGTGGGCGTTATGTTAAGAATAGCAGGATGTCCTCATTTCTTGGCGTCCTTCCAGCCTCTAATCCTAAATATGTCATTTATATTATGTTTGATGAGCCAAAAGGCAATAAGGAATCATTTGGCTTTGCTACCGCTGGCTTTACTGCTGCGCCAGCAGTTGGAAGAGTGCTCGAGCGAATGGTAGCTTTGTACGGCTTGCAAACAGAAGATGAAAATAGTGAAGAAGTGCAAAACCTATTGCAAGTTAAATATAAAATTGATGATGAAGTATAATCTAGCTGCGCTCTTCCAGCAATTTGGTATCACTGCTATAGAATTTGATTCACGCAAAATAAAAGCAGGAGATGCCTTTTTTGCTATTAGTGGTACAAATATTAATGGTAACATGTTCATCAGCGATGCGATTAGCAAGGGTGCTAAGCTGGTGTTTACTGAGGTTAATTACGATGCGCCGCCAGATACTGCGCAGGTCATTGTAGTTGATAATGCAAGGGCTGCTCTAGCAGAGGCAGCTGGTATTCTTTATCCTAAATTGCCGCAGCATTTAGTGGCAGTAACAGGTACTAACGGCAAAACTTCTGTAGTATCATATTACGAGCAAATTATATCCTTATTAGGACAAAAAGCTGCTAGCGTCGGTACTTTAGGAGTGCAAACGAGTTGCAAAGATAACCAGCTAAGCTGGCTGGGCGGGCTTCCTCACTCAATGACATCGCCAGACCCTATCACGCTAAGGCAAATTTTTAATGAACTTGCGGGGCATAGTTATAATTACGTTGCTTTTGAGGCTTCTAGCCATGGCTTAGAGCAAGAGCGTTTATTTGGTATTAAATCGCAGGCTGCTGCTTTTACTAGTTTTAGCCAAGACCATTTAGATTACCATCAAACCATGGAGGCTTACCTGCAAGCCAAGCTTAAGTTATTTACTAACCACTTAGAACCGGAAGGATTAGCGGTTTTAAATAGCTCTATAGCTGAGTTAGAATTTATCAAGCAGTTTCTAAGAGAACGTAATGTGCAATTTGTTGTAGCTGGTAAAGATGGTGATCTAAAAGTGGCAGCCGCTGCGCAATCAATTACTGGGCAAGAGGTTGAATTTAGCTACCAAGGTGAAAGATATCATTTCCATACTACGATAATAGGCAGTTTTCAGGCAGATAACCTTGCAATAGCTGCGCTGCTTGCAGAGAAAAGCGGTTTCAAATTTGCTAATATTATGGCGGTATTGCCGCAAATTAAGGCGGTAAGCGGCAGGCTAGAAAGGGTAACAGGGCAGCAAAGCCCGTTCCATGTTTTCATCGATTATGCACATACTCCTGATGCTTTACAAAACTCTTTAATCGAACTTGGTAAGCTAAAAGCAGCAGGAAAACTAGTTGTGCTTTTTGGTTGCGGAGGAAATAGAGACAAGGGCAAGCGACCTTTAATGGGGGCTATTGCGGCAAAATTTGCCGATAAGGTTATCATAACAGATGATAATCCAAGACATGAAAACCCTGTAGAAATTAGGCAGCAAATCCTTAGCGGTGCTCCTGATGCTATAGAAATTGCTGATAGGCTCCGTGCAATTACTAAAGCTATTGATAATTTAAATGCTAATGATATCCTGCTTATAGCTGGTAAGGGTCACGAGAATTACCAAATTATTGGCGACGAGACTATAGAATTTAGCGATATGCAGGTAGCTAGAGAGTGTCTAAATAATAACTAAACCTAAAATAGATAAGCAAAATGATTTGGCAAAGCTGGCAATTATCTGAAGCACTTGGCGTGGAAGTAGCAGCAGAATTTTCTGGACAAAAATTACAATTTAATTCTAAGGACGTAAGAAGCGGCGATATATTCATTGCTATCAAAGGCAATGGTGATGGTCACAATTACGCGCTTGATGCTATAGCGCGCGGGGCAAGTTTTGCTATAGTAAGCAGGGGGGTAGAAGGCGCGCCTAAAGAAAAACTACTTATCGTGGATGATACTTTAAAAGCCTTGCATCAACTAGCTGCATATAAAAGGCAACATTCTAAAGCAAAGTTCATCGCTATTACTGGTAGCGTAGGTAAAACTACCACTAAAGAAATTGTTCATAATATGCTTAGCTGCTTTGGGGTGACCTTTGCTAGCCGCGGCAATTTCAATAATCATTTAGGCGTTCCTCTTAACCTAGCATCTATGCAGGACAATATAGAATACGCCGTGTTTGAGGTTGGTATGAACCATGCAGGAGAGCTAACTGAGCTATCAAAAATGATTCGCCCTGATATCGCTGTTATTACTACTGTTGCAGCGGCGCATTTGGAATTTTTTCCTTCTGTAGAAGCAATAGCAGATAGCAAAGCAGAAATTTTTGCTGGCTTACCAGTAGGAGGAATTGCTATTATTAATCGTGATAACCAGTACTACCAGCGCATCATGCAACAGGCTCCTAGCGGCGCAAAAATATGCTTGTTTGGCAAGCACCAAGAGGCAAGCGCGCGGCTTGATTCTTATAAGCAAATTGATAAAAACGTTCAGCTTAGTTATGCATTCAAGCAAAATGGCAACCTTGAAATAATTATGCCTTTTGTGCCTGAACATTACGCTCTAAATATGACTATAGGTTTTGCGATTGTCAATTCTTTAGGGCTTGACCCGCAAAAAGCCACTAGTAACTCTTCAAAACTTGGTTTACTAGAAGGGAGAGGTAAATTACTGGATGTTACGAAAGGCGGCAAACATTACCAAATAATCGCTGATTACTACAACGCTAACCCTGAATCGATGAAAGCGTCGCTGCAATATCTAAAGCAGCTTACACATCCAAGAAAGATTGCCATTATTGGCGATATGCTTGAACTTGGACCAACTGCTAAAGAGTTGCATCAAGAGCTAGTGCCATTTATTGTAGATTCTGGTGCTAGCAAACTGCTGCTGGTAGGGGCACTAATGGAGTCTTTAAAAGGATTACTTCCGCCTCATATTACGGTAAAGCATTTTCACAAAGTAGAAAATTTACTCGCCGAGCTTGATAACTTGCTAAGCGAAGAAGAGCTAATACTCATCAAAGGGTCAAATAGTATAGGTTTGTCACAAATCTTGGCTAAATTTAAAGTAAACAAATAATGACATATCAAAACAAACTTGCTATGTTAAATTTATTTTATAATAAGATTTCGTGATATGTTTAAGCCCCAGCAGATGCCTCAATTAATTCCATATCTTACAGTTAGTAACGCCGAGAAATCGATAGAATTTTACAGCGATGCATTTGGTTTTACTCTAGTAGAGGCGGCAAAAGATGAAAAAGGTCGCATAACACATGTTGAAATGAGAAAGCAAGACGCCTTTATCATGTTCACTCCTGAAGGAGCATTTGATTTTTCTACTAAAAAAACGCCTGCTAATCTAGGAATCAACATACCAGTTAATATGTACATATATTGCGAGGATACAGATAAGCTTTACGAGCAAGCTATAGCTAGAGGGGCAAAAAGCATCACAGCACCTCACGATAGTTTTTGGGGCGATCGCTTTTGCTTAGTCCTTGACCCTGATGGTTACGAATGGGGCTTCGGCACTTTGTTAAAATAACACAAAACCAAGTTAGAGTAAGATATGATTAAATATAGAAGGGACATAGACGGTCTAAGAGCTATGGCTGTTACGTCAGTTATATTGTATCACGCTTTCCCCAAAGGAATTAAAGGAGGATTTGTTGGCGTCGATATATTTTTTGTTATTTCAGGCTACCTGATTAGTAGCATACTGCTTAAAATGCTTGATACTAATAATTTCAATATTTATGACTTTTACGCAAAGCGTATAAAAAGGATATTTCCAGCTTTAATTCTAGTGCTTCTATCAAGCCTTGTTTTTGGATGGTTTACTCTAACTAGTGCTGAATATATGCACATTGCAAAGCACGCTAAGGCTAGCACGCTTTTCTATACTAATTTTACACTCGCTAAAGAGGCTGGATATTTTGACGTAACTGCAAATGCCAAACCTTTATTACATCTATGGTCTTTAGCTATTGAAGAACAATTTTACATTTTTTGGCCTTTATTGCTTTGGGTTTCTAGAAAAAAAGGGCTAAACCTTAGCTCTATTTGTATAGCAATAATATTAATATCATTTATAGCTAATATAAAAATTACGCATAAACATCCAGTTGACGCTTTCTATTTTCCTTGGTGCCGCGCTTGGGAGCTCATAAGTGGTGCTTTGCTTGCGTGCCTTAATAAGGAAAAATCTGAATTTATAGAAAAGGTAAAGCTGCGACTAAATCATTGGCTTAACATAATTATATATAAGGATCACTTATCTAGCAAAAATACACTTAATCATACCGTTTCAATAATAGGTTTTACGATTAATCTAGCTTGCGTGTTTTTCTTGAAGAAAACCAGTTCCTTTCCTGGTTGGTACGCCAGCTTACCAGTGCTAGGAACGATGCTTATAATAGCAGCAGGAGAACAGGGCTGGGCTAACAATAAAATACTATCTAATAAATTATGTGTAGGCATTGGTCTAATCAGTTATCCATTGTACCTTTGGCATTGGTCATTATTATCTTTTGCCTATATCCTAGAAGGAGATGCACTTGGCACAAAGGAGATACTAATAACCCTAGCTTTTAGTATTTTTCTTGCTTGGCTAACTTATAGGTTTGTTGAAATTCCTATTAGGTCTTCTAAAAATAAAAAGTTTCTAGTTATTATTCTATCTCTAGCTTTATCTATAACTGGGATATCCGCTTACCAAATTTGTAGGAATAAAGGATACCAGGGTCGCAAGGCAGATATTGTTGGTATGCCGCAATCACCCCAAGATACCGATACTCTAATGAACTTACAAATTGATTGCTTATCTCTAAAGCCTATTGAAAAAGAGTTCAGAAATCTTTTTTGCACTACTAATTCCTCTAAACCTCAGTTTGCTATAATGGGCGATAGTCACGCCCTTGCTTTTGGTTATGGCTTTATATCAAAAGACATGAAAGCGGTAATGGTATCACGCGCTGGTACTATACCATTTATGAATTATATTAATTACAATCCCTTGCACCGCACTGTGGATAAAAACTTAGAAAGCTCGCCAATGCAAATACAGTTTTTCAATAAAATTATAGAAACGTATGACAGTCTAAAATATATCATATTAACTTCTAGAGGACCTCTATACTTTTCTGGCACAGGCTTTGGTCTTCAAGAACAAGAGATGAATGGCTTTATTATAAAGCACATGAACAACCTAACTTTACTAACAAGCGCAGAAGCATTTGTAGAGGGCTATGTAGAAACAATCAATTACTTAATCGCTAAAGGAAAAAAAGTTGTTTTTGTTATTGATATTCCAGAATTAGGTATAGATCCTAAAGCATGTGTCAATAGACCTATTAGCATATTCAGAAAAGAAGTAGCAAGCTGCTTGCTTGATAGAAAAATAGTAGATGAAAGACAAAAAGAATATAGAGTATTAGTAGAGAAAATTAAAAAACGCGTTCCATCGCTACTTGTTTATGACGCAAGCTCACTATTTTGTGACGACGATAAATGCTATGGCAAAATAGGAAATACAGTTATATATGGTGATGATGATCACTTAAATATAGAAGGAGCTAAGATATTAATAAATGACTTCCAACAATGGCTAGAAAAGCAGGACCATTTGGGAAGTAAATAATTACCAAAATCTAGTTTCACGAATGTTAAACAGGTAATCTATGAAAAATGCTACATTAGTCATTAATGACCTTAGGCTCTGGGTATATTTAGGGCATACAGCAGAAGAAAGAGCTAATCAGCAGGTTGTGCGGGTTGATATTAAAATATCTTTTTTGCGTCCTCCTAAGGCTCTTAGTAGCGATAAACTCGCTGATACATATTGTTATACTAATGCTATAAATAACACTACAAAATTAGTAACGACTGAAAAATTTGCCCTGATAGAACATTTAACAAATCGTATTCACGAGTCCATTGCGGCAGACCTAAATCAACATGGTTTTGAAGATGCAGCCCTTGCCGTAACAGTGATAAAATTGTCTCCGCCAGTACCAAACGTGCATGGGGGAGTGTCTTTTACAATTTTTTGAACATACATATAATAAACTTTGCCTTAGAATATTTATATTCACAAAAACTATTGCCTAAGTAGTAAATAAAGTTTTTAACCCGCAAGCTATTTACAATTAACTCAAAGGCATAAATATTGACATTTATTGTTTGATATGTTTAATTATAATGCTTATAGTTACGCAAGACGCCAAGACCTCAAGTTAGGACGGTAACAATTAAACTTTTAAGTATACTAATGGATAGGTTATGAGCTCAAACCAATTATACCTTTTAAAGGATAGGCGTTTTTTACCTATCTTCTTAGTCCAACTATTTGGTTGCTTAAATGACAATATACTCAAAAATGCTTTAATCATCCTACTCACCTACGAGCTTGCGCATCAACTTGGTCAATGGTCACAGCCTTTAGTATTGCTAACAAATGCTATTTTTATTTTACCTTATGCTATTTTTGCAAGCCTTTCTGGGCAATTAGCAGATAAATATGAAAGGTCTACTTTAGTAAAAATAATCAAATTTGCAGAGATATTTATTGTCCTCCTTTCTTGTTATGGTTTTGCCTATCACAATCTGACAGTATTATTCATCTGCGTTGCTTTAATGGGAATCCACTCAACATTTTTTGGTCCTATTAAATATAGCGTTCTGCCTGATCATATGCATAAGAATGAATTATTAAGTGCAAATGGTTTTGTTGAGGCGGGTACTTTTATCTCCATATTAATAGGGACTATTCTAGGAGGGTTTTACACCTTAAACAGCACTTTCGTAATGGCTGCCGCTATTTTAGCTAGTTTGATAGGATTCGTAACTAGCATGTTTTTACCAAAATCTAATAATGCAGATTCTTCTATTAAAATTAGCCTGAACATCGTTCGTGAAACAATTGATATGGTTAAATTTGCCCGTTCTAAAAAACCTGTATATATGGCAATCTTAGGGATTTCTTGGTTCTGGTTTGTGGGGGCTGTGATTCTTGCTCAAATTGCCTCCTTAAGCAGAAATATTTTAGGGGCTGATGAAACTGTAGCGAATCTATTTCTAGCAACATTTTCTTTAGGTGTAGGTATTGGTTCTTTACTTTGTAGCAAGATTCTAAAAAACAATATCAGTACAAAATATATTTTTGCTGCTGCAATAGGGGCTAGTCTGTTTGGTATAGATTTATTCTTTGCTAGCCGCATTAGTGCAAGCTATTATCAAGAGGGTAACCTTAAAAATATATTAGTCTTTTTATCAAGCACATATAATTGGCGAATCATCGTCGATTTTTTCTTTTTTGCAGTGATGAGTGGTTTTTATATAGTACCGTTATTTGCTTTAATGCAGTATTTCTCAACACCAAGCCATCGTAGTCGTATAATTGCAGCTAATAACCTGATTAACTCGGCATTCATAGTAATGTCGACTATGATATTATCTATTTTATTTTACTTTGACTTTACCGTTCCAACGGTAATATTGTTCGCAAGTATTAGCAACTTACTTGTAGCGTTTTATATTTATTGGCGCTTGCCTGAGAGGAAGATTCTTTCAGAAGCTTTTTTCAGAATATTATTTACTTTGATCTATGATATATTTTATCGTGTTGAGGTCAAGGGGCTAGAAAATTTCCATAATGCAGGAAAAAGAGTAGTAATAGTTGCTAATCACTTATCATATATCGATCCTGCCATAATTGCTACATACATACCTGAAACTTTAATTTTTCCTATTAACAGCACTATACGTAAATTATGGTACATTAAGCCATTTTTACATATGGTTAGGATCCTGCCGATTGACCAAAGCAATGCTATGGCGCTTAAGACGCTAATCAATGAATTAAAAACAAACCGCAAAGTAGCTATTTTCCCAGAAGGGCGTATCAGTACTACTGGGGCTTTAATGAAAGTTTATCAAGGGGCTGGCTTAATTGCAGAAAAAGCGGACGCCGTTATTCTGCCAGTAAGAATTGATGGAACGCAATATACTCATTTTTCAAAACTGCAAGGTATTAGGAAACAGTTATTTCCTAAAATAACCCTTACAATTTTACCTGCAGTTAAAGTTAGTGCGCCAGAAGCCCTATCTAATAAGCACAAGCGTGATTATATGGAAAAGGTACTGCATAAGCTTATGGTTGATAGTGCTTTCCAAAGTGCAGACTATCATAAACCTGTTTTTCAATCCATTATTGATTCCGTAATGCGCTATGGTTATTCTAGAGCAGTATTACAAGATTTTGATCAGTGCTTAAGCTACCGCTCTTTATTAATACGGTCTTTTGTTTTAGCAGAGATAATTGCAAAAAATACTGATTACAAGGAGAGAGTAGGGGTAATGCTACCTACTAGTATTGGCGGAATTATATCTATCTGTGCTATGCAGGCTATTGGTCGAGTTCCCGCAATGCTGAATTTTACCTCAGGAGCTAGTAATGTGCTATCAGCCTGTAATAGTAGCGGCGTTAAATTATTATATACTAGTACAAAATTTATCAAAACCGCTCACTTAGAATCAATCATTGAGTTTTTAGAGGCAGGTGGCATAAAGATAATATATCTTGAGCAACTAAAACCGCTAATTACTGCAAAATTAAAAATTAAAGCTCTGATTGGTAGTTTCTTTGCGCAGAGTTATTATGACTCGCTGCGTCTGAAATACATGAAAGCTAAGAATCCTGATGCTCCAGCATATTATACTAAAGCTCCAGCAGAACCTTATGATACCGCTGTAAATACTTTCAGAGACGTAATATCAGCGCCGCAATCTACTGAGCAGGAAATGCAAGAAGAGGCAAATGATATTGCCTTTATTATCTTTACTTCTGGTACAGAAGGTAAGCCTAAAGCAGTAGCACTATCTCACGCTAACCTGCAAGCAAACGTTGCTCAATTGATGGCAAAAGTAGATTTAACACCAAATGACGTAACCCTTAATGCTTTGCCTATATTTCATGGCTTTGGTCTGATAGGTACCCTGCTACCTATGCTTAATGGTATACGTACTTTTGTTTATCCTTCTCCATTGCATTACCACATAATACCTGAAATAATATATGACTTTTCTGTAACCGTTATGTTTAGCACTAGTACTTTTTTGTATGGATACGGCTCAGAGGCGCATAAATACGATTTGCATAGTCTGCGCTATGTTTTTGCTGGAGCGGAAAAATTACGACCAGAAACAAGACAATTATGGATAGATAAATTTGGCATTAGAATATTAGAGGGCTATGGAGTAACAGAGGCGTCGCCTGTTGTTGCAGTAAATACTACCATAGATAACTCTGAAGGTAGTGTTGGTCAGTTATTGCCTGGAATGGAATATGTTGTAAAGCCAGTAGATGGTATAAGTGATGGGGGGTGCTTATATATCAAAGGACCTAACATCATGCTTGGTTATGTAGACCCTAATGACCCTTGCGCGGTTAACCAGCCAGTAGTCGAAAACCTTGGTTATGGTTGGTATAATACTGGAGATATTGTTACAGTAAATGAAGAAGGTTACATAAAGATTATAGGTCGTATAAAGCGTTTTGCTAAGCTTGCAGGTGAGATGATTTCTTTGCCAGTGATTGAGGATCTGGTATATAAACTGGATAGTAAGAATGCGCATGCCGCAATAAATATATCAGACGCTAGAAAAGGGGAAAGAATTATCCTATTTACTACTAGCGCAGAGATTAATTATGCTATGCTGGTCAAACATATCAAAGAATCAGGATATTCAGAATTATACGTACCAAAAACAATAATAAAGCTCGATGAAATACCTATTATGGCAAATGGTAAGGTGGATTATCAAAAATTATCCAAGATGCCTGAAATTTATAATGCATAATCTAAAGGTTACGAGTTATTTTACACTAGAATTTTAATAGTTTTTGAATATAATTAGAAAGAAAGAATTATTAAATATTTTATGAGATTATATTATGAGCATTAGTTTTAAAGCTCCAGAAAATGTAGTGTTAAAACCTATCATCACAGTTTTTGGGGTAGGCGGGGCAGGTGGAAACGCTGTAAATAATATGCTTGAGGCAGGTTTGCAGGGCGCAAACTTCGTCGTTGCAAATACTGACGCCCAGTCTTTAGAACATTCAAAATGTCCAAATAAAATACAGTTAGGTGCTACAGTTACTAGAGGTCTAGGAGCTGGAGCCTCTCCAGAAGTTGGAGCTTCTGCAGCAGAAGAATCAGCAGAGGAAATTCGTGGCTACCTAGAAGGTAGTAATATGGTATTCGTAACCGCTGGCATGGGCGGCGGAACTGGTACTGGTGCCTCGCCTATAGTTGCTAAAATCGCAAAAGAGCTAGGTATTTTAACCGTCGGCGTAGTTACCAAACCTTTTGATTTTGAAGGTGGTCACCGTATGAAGACGGCTAATAAAGGGCTTGTTGAATTGCAAAAATATGTTGATACGCTAATAGTTATACCTAATCAGAATTTATTTAGAATAGCTAACGAACGCACCACTTTTGCTGATGCGTTCAAAATGGCTGATGATGTTTTGCATGCTGGCGTCCGCGGCGTTACAGATTTAATGATCATGCCAGGGCTTATCAATTTAGACTTTGCTGATATCAGAGCCGTAATGAGCGAAATGGGCAAGGCTATGATGGGTACAGGTGAAGCTTCTGGAGAGGACCGTGCTGTTAAGGCGGCGGAGGCGGCTATCTCTAATCCACTGCTTGATCATAGTTCTATGCAAGGGGCTAGGGGCGTACTGATTAATATTACTGGTGGTTCAGATATGACCCTTTTTGAGGTTGATAGCGCAGCTAATAGGATTAGAAATGAAGTAGGAGAGAGCGAAGCAAATATTATATTTGGTTCTACCTTTAATCAAGATTTACACGGCATAATAAGGGTTTCTGTAGTTGCTACGGGTATTGATGCTGATCAAATGATGTATCATAACAAACTACAGCAAGAACAAAAACCGCACGAGCAGGAGTTCTTAGGACCTACTGAAGATATAGTGGATTCTGTAGTAGAAGATTTGCTACCGCAGCCAGCAATGTTATCAGAATCAGATGAAAATCAGCCAATTCAAGAAGAAATTACTCAATTTGAACTTCAACCGGTTATAGCGCAGCAAGCAACTGAAAATGGCACTCAAGAGCAAGGAACATTTGTTGCAACAACTACAGTAGCAAGCACAGAGCCTTCTAAGGCTAAATCATCGATATTTAGTAAAATGTGGAACTCTCTTGTATCAAATGAGCGGGCGGCTCCTTCTCCACAAACAGCCCCGTCTTATACTCGTGATACTGCTAGAGCGCAACCAAGCAATACAGGATCTGATATACAAGATGTACCAGCATTTTTAAGAAAGAAATAGCGCCTTTTATAAGCGTCATTGCGAAGGCGTTAGGCTGAAGCAATCCAGCATTAAGTCTAGATTGTTTCGTCGCATACTCCTTGCAATGACGTTTGAGGTGAGTTTAGGACAAGCAAAGCTTCCTAAATTGGCGTTTTGGGTAATTTAAACGCAGGAAAACTCTTAATTGTTAAGTATTGGTAAATGTTATGAGCGATACAACGAAGCAAGAAAATAGCTCTATACTCCGCAATTTACCATTTGAGGCAGTCAGGGCAACTGAGGCTGCGGCCATTGCTGCACATAGCTTATTTGGTATGGGCGATGAAAAAGCTGCCGACCAACTTGCTGTGGATGCTATGCGCAAATCTTTAAATGAATTGCCTATTTGCGGCACGGTGGCTATAGGGGAAGGTGAACGTGACAAAGCGCCAATGCTTTACATAGGCGAAAAAGTTGGTACTGGATTAGGACCTGAACTTGATATTGCCCTAGATCCTTTAGAGGGAACTACCATTCTTGCAACAGGTGGGCGTGATTCTTTGTCAGTTTTAGCTATAGCTGGCAAAGGCGGTTTTTTGCATGCGCCCGATGTGTATATGGATAAAGTTGCTGTTGGATTTAGCTTTCCTGAAACAATTATTGATTTGGATAACTCACCAGCAGCAAATCTGCGTAATATCGCAAAAGCTAAGAAATGTGATGTTTCTGAGTTGTCAGTAGTAATCTTGAGTCGCCTGCGTCATGAAGAATTAATTGCAAAAGTTCGTGAGGCGGGCAGCAGGATTATCTTAATCCAAGATGGCGACGTTGCAGCGGTTATTTCAACTACCATGAGGACCTCAGGCGTTGATGTTTATATGGGTATAGGCGGTTCTCCAGAAGGGGTTTTAGCAGCTGCAGCTTTGAGAGCTATAGGCGGGCAGATATGCACTAGATTGCTATTTGAAACTGAAGAAGAAAAGGAACGTGCCCGCAAAATGGGTATCAAAGACTTTAGTCGTCAATATAGAGTAGATGACTTAGCGAAAGGAGATGTAGTTTTCGCTGCAACTGGCGTAACAGATGGTGCTCTATTATCAGGTGTGCGCATTATTCCAGCGCAAAATTATGTTACTCATTCTATAGTTATGTGTTCTAAAACTGGAATGGTAAGAAAAATAGAAACCTACAGAGCGCTTTGAGGCTAAAGTAAGTTGGTAATTATGACAGATAATTCTAAAAACACGTATGATTTTGTTGATAACGATGAGCAACATGCAAGTAATTTTGGCTTTCAGAAAGTTAGCGCCAAAGAAAAAAGAGAGCGTGTTAATCAAGTATTTTCAGACGTTGCGACAAAATATGATGTCATGAACGACCTAATGAGCGCAGGCATTCATCGCTTATGGAAAGACGAGTTTGTTCATAAAATTCCTAATTTCAATTCTTCAATACTTGATGTTGCAGGTGGCACCGGAGATATTAGCTTTAGGATGCATAAATTAGCTAAAAAATACGACAAATTACCGCAAATTACTTTGTGCGATTTAAGTCCTGATATGCTAAAAATTGCTTATAACAGAGCAATTGACCAAAACATCCTTACTGGGATAGATTATGTTTGCGCTGATGCTGAAAGGTTGCCATTTGCAGATAATTCTTTTGATTATTACACTATAGCTTTTGGTATACGCAACGTGCCGAACATTCTAAATGCTTTGCGCGAGGCGTTTAGAGTTCTAAAACCTAGTGGCAAATTCTTATGTTTAGAGTTTTCCAAGGTGCAAATGAACTGTTTAAAACCCTTATATAATTTCTATACTTTTAATGTAATACCAAAAGTTGGAGGAGTGGTTGCAGGCAGCGAGGAGGCTTATCAATATTTAGCTGAAAGTATTAGCCTTTTTCCAGACCAATTAACTTTTACAAATATGATTAAAGAGGCTGGTTTTAGCAAAGTCCAGCACGAAAACCTAACCTTTGGCGTGGCAGCTATCCATACTGCTTATAAAGCATAGCAATTTGGTATATTTTGCTACTCTAAGCTTTCTAGATACACAAAAAGCGAGTTCTTTCTTATCTCATATCTAAGCTAGTTTACTATAAATCAAGTGTTGCTTAGTCGCCTTTTGACCAAATTTAGATGATATTGATTAACCTATCAGGCGTTGAGGTGAGGTAATCTTCTTTCCACAATTCAGTATATAAAGAAGGATCTATATTACCCCCAGAGATGAGGACTAATATTTTATTATCGATATTTCTTGCTTTTTGCTTATTTAGCCAATTAATTACTGACGCCATGTTTAAAGCACATGATGGTTCGCAGGTTACTTTGAGCAAATGTATTAGCCATGCAGTCCAATAAAAGATTGAATACTCATCAACTAACATAAAATCGTCAAGTTTTTTTAAATAATTAAAAGTACGATTTGAAATTGCTAAAGCCTTTAGCCCGTCAGCTATTGTAGTTGGAGAATCTGCAAATCTATATATCTTGTCTTGTTGCAAAGATAAAAAAGCGTCATTAGCCTGCAAAGGTTCAGAGCCTATTAATAAGCTGCTTGGTGAGAGTAATTCTTTAGCCAGGTAAGTACCAGATATTAAGCCACCGCCGCCACAAGATGCAAAAATTGCATTAGGCGCAAAATCAAGCTGCTGCAAGGCTTCATAACACACAGTACCAGCTCCAGCTATAGTGAAATCGTGGTCAGAAGGGTGCAGATAGTAAAACCCCTTGGTGCTATCCTCTCTTGTTCTATCCTCAGCTTCCTGCCTTGTTTCTGTATATATAACTTCAGAATTATAATATTTTGCTGCTTGCTGTTTAATAATAGAGGTGTTTTTGGGTAAATACACCCTTGCTTTGATGCCCAAAATTTTTGCAGCAAAGCTTAAACCAATACCATGGTTTCCAGTACTATAAGCAACAACTTTTTCAGGCAAAGCCCCTTGTTCTTTTAGCTGTAATAAGTGGTTTAACACCCCTCTAACTTTGAAAGCTCCAGTTTTCTGCAACGCATCAACTTTAAAATAAATTCGTGCTCCAAGCATCTCATTCAGAGTTTCTGATTGAAGTATAGGTGTTTGGTGCAAATATGCTTTGATTCTATTATAAGCATCTGATACA
>JAIXRE010000035.1 GCA_027485375.1 Rickettsiaceae bacterium
AAATACTACCAAAAATATTATTGTAAATGCTAATAAAATTTTACGTTCAAGTTTAGCAATATCATTCCATTGCTTTGTAACATCAGTATCAATTTTTAGCACAGCCACAATAGCGTTATCTTTTATAATAGGTATGTAGCTACTAATGATAGTGCTTAGCTCTTGCCTAGAAGGATTGCCACTTATGCTAACAGGTACTTTACGGAGTAAAACGTTCCTTGTTGTTTGTTTGCTCCAGTGATTGTCTGCTTTGCTAGCTAAGACAAAAGCTTTAAGAAAATACCCGTCTAGCGTATCGACCAATGAGTCATATAATTGCGCAATAACAAAGCTTGTTGCCTGTGAGCTGATATAATACCCTTCATAATTGATAAAAGAACCTAAGGATTGCTTTTTTATATCGCTTGGCTGTGATTTGGACTGTATTGCAAATTTATTATTAGTGGTCAGTAGCCTCCCAGAAGTAGTCAATAAGGAGACGTTAGAATGGATATGTTGAAAAAAATCACTTGAATCTTCGATAGTTTTCTGGTTTTCAAGTTCGGTATCTTCTAACAATATTTGTTTTTGGAATAATTCTGCTAGATTAGCATTTTGGCTTTTAATCTGTGGCAAGAGTGTTTTTTCGATGATAAAATAGCGGTAAAGTACTATATTAGCTAGAATGCCAAAAAACAGCAATATAAATGCTAGTCTAATAATGTCTTTGCTTTGCATTGTTTTGTTGTGGCTAGCTTTTCTTGTTAATTCTTGAAATACCTGTAATATGTATAGCAAAGCATATACACGGTTGTACTTATCATTATAATAACTGGTGCTATAGGTAAGTCAAAATAAAACGAAGCATAAAGCCCAACTAAGTTGCTTATTAGGGCTATAAGAACGGCAAACATAATCATCTGCCAAGGATTTGTAGACAGCAAGCGTGCTGCCATCGCTGGTATAAGTAGCATGCTTGTTACTAATAATGCGCCTACTATTTTTATCGTCAACAATATTACTAGTGATAATAATATCAAAAATAGCAACTCTATAGATCCTGCCTTTATACCATGGATTTTGGCAATATCTTTATTTAAGGCGATAAATACTATTCTAGTATAAAAGTTATAAACGAAGTAGGCGGTGATAACTAGAAGGACTGAAAGGATTATTATATCATTATTGTTAGCAGATAGAATATCACCAAATAAAAGATTATTTATATTTACTCGTGACGGTTTAATCGCCGCTATAATTAAACTTAGTGCTAGCATAGTACTAGAAATAAGGCTGATTAGAGCATTTCTACTAATAATATTCCGGCTTGCATTTTGTAAGTTTGTTGTAACTAAAGCAAAACTAGTTGCAACGATAACGCTAGAATAAGCTACTGGCACATTCGCTGCGACGCTAATAGCTCCAGCTAGCAGGCTAGAATGGGCTAAACCATCGCCAAAACAAACGTATCTTTTCCATAGTACAATACATCCAAGTGGCGCAAAAATCACCGCAATTAAAATAGAAGCTAAAATTATAGTTAACATATATTGCTAGTAATGATTAATGTTTATGATCATGGTGGTGTCTGTAAAATCCAACGGCAGATAATGCGTCTAGAAATTCTTGATTGTTATTTAATTCAGTAGGTCTACCGCTACAGCAAATATGACCATTTAAACAGATAACTTGGTCGGAATTTCGTACAACAGTAAACAAATCATGAGAAATCATAAAAATAGTGAGTTTTTCTTCTTGCTTAAAATATTTTATTAGCTCATAAAATTCTTGCTGACCTGATACGTCAAGCGACTGTATAGGTTCGTCTAAAACCAATAAATCAGGCTTGTTTAGAAGCGTTGCGGCAAGAAATAATTTTTGCAGTTGCCCGCCAGAAAGCCTAGTAATATCAATATATCTTAAACTTGCAACATTAGCAAAATTTAAGAGCTTTAACTCTATTGCACTGGCGTTTTTAGTTTCTATAGCTTGATTGTGCAGTAAGCGGTCCAAATTAATTTGAGGGGCGATTAGTTTGATAACGCACTCGCTAGTGAGTGGCAGGTCAGTGCTTAGGTTTAATTTCTGCGGTATATAACCTATTTTCAGGTTATGGCTAGTTATTATTTTTCCTTCTGATGGTTGTTCTAAACCTAGGAGCATTCGTACTATAGTTGTTTTGCCAGCACCATTTGGTCCAATTAAAGTGGTCAATTCGCCTTTTTTAATAGTAAAACTGACATCATTTATAGTTTTTCTATATTGATGATGTTTTGAGACATTGCAAAATTGTACAGCTAAGGTTTTCATATTACTAGTTGCATATAACAAAAGTCTATTAAATGGTGCACTCGATTGGATTTGAACCAACGACCTTTGCCTTCGGAGGGCAACGCTCTATCCAGCTGAGCTACGAATGCTTATATACCTGTGACTAATTCAGGAATTTGGCGCGTCTAACTACGGGGCTCGCTTGTGCTATAGCAAATAGCGAAAGGTCTTTTAATTGACTAATGGCGTTTAATAAACAGCAAGTGTGAAATGTCTTAATTAATAAAATGGGGCGAATAACCGGGTTCGAACCGGCGACCCTCAGATCCACAATCTGATGCTCTAACCAACTGAGCTATACCCGCCGCAATCATAAGACTCACCTAAGTGAGTTTAGCCATGATAAAGTAAATGATTAGTAGCATTAAGTCAAGGCAAAAATTCAGAGGAAAAACAAGGTTTTCCATAAACAGTAAATACGCCTTGAAACTTTATAGAGTCATGTAAATAGCCCCAAAAATATCAACTTACTATAACGCATCTATAGTTTTATGTAAGTAGTTTAAACCTACATGTTGTTCCTGAGCAACCTTTTCATATTAGCCTAAAACTTTTTTATAGGATTGAGATCAGGCGAATAAGGCGGCAAGAATATTAGCCGACAACCAACTGATTCTATTAGTTCTTTAGTATTTAGCATTTATAAAAAGCTAAATAGCCATACAATATTGACAAATATTCATATTTCTTATATATATTAATCGCATAATTATTAATATATCTTATATTTTGTGCAAAAATAATAGCTACGAACTATTAATATTTGTAAATATCGCTGATGCCATAGGCACAAAAACAGTCCTAGAACTTTTACAAATAAAATAAAACATTTTAAAGCCATTAAGGTTAATTATGAAACAAAGGCAAGACGATACATCTCGAGTATCTAGCGCAGAGGACAAAAGGAAGAGATCTCAGAATACAACAAATAATAAAAAACAGAAAACTGATGGTGCTTTTGAGTCGCAACAAGAGCAACAAGAGCAACAATCTCAACCAAACCAAGAAGACAAAGCAGCTCTGCATCAAGCTGTAGTAACAGAAAATGTTAAAGCCGTTCAAACCTTATTAGCAAATTGTGCTGATATTGAAGTGCCAACTGCCAATTACAACGCAGATCTGCATCTTGCTGCATCTAATGGACATCTCAAGGTTACTGCGCTATTAATAGAAAAGGGAGCTAATATTAAGGCTCAAGATAGATTTGGTCAATCAGCGCTGCATCTCGCTGCAGATGAAGGACATCTTGATGTTACTGCGTTATTAATAGAAAAGGGAGCTAACGTTAAGGCTCAAGATAGATTTAGTCAATCAGCGCTGCATCTTGCTGCAGATAAAGGACATCTCGAGATTGTTAGACTATTAATAGAAAAGGGAGCTAATGTTGAGGCTCAAGATGATAATGGTCAATCAGCGCTGCATCTTGCTGCAGACCAAGGGCGTCAAGAGGTTACTGCGCTATTAATAGAAAAGGGAGCTAATGTTAATGCTCAAGATAAATTTGGTAAATCAGCGCTGCATCTTGCTATATCCAATGAACATCACGGAATTGCTACGCTATTAATAGCAAAGGAAGCTGATGTTAAAGCTCAAGATAGCAGTGGCAACTCAAGCCTGCATCTTGCTGCACGACAAGGAAATCTCAAGATGGTTGAATTATTATTAACGCATCAAGCTTATGTTAAAGCTCAAGGTGAAGTTAGCGACTTAGGTCTGAAGGATGGTAATGGTCAAACAGTTTTTAGCGTATTGTTTAATAACGTAAAAACTCAAGACGACTACAGCAAATTGCTACAATTAGCTATAGCTAAAGGATACGATTTAAATCAACCTTTAACAGATGGTGGTAAAGATTATGTAATTCATAAGTTTGCAGAAAAAGGTCAGTGGCAGCTACTACACAAGTTGCTGACTAATAGCGATCAGGAGAGTGTGCACGTAAATATTAATTTAGTTGATAATAATGGAAATAGAGTCATTGATTATGTCGTACGGCATATTCATGACGCGCGCCAATTAAAAGGATTTGTTGAGTTACTCAGAGGCTTAGGGTCTTTAGAACCTAAAGATTCTATTAAGTCGGGGGTAGAGCGATTGAATCCAACTGAGTTAGATAGTGGACCTAATCAAACAAAAGCATTAAAAATAGTTGAAGAATTGTTCGCT
>JAIXRE010000061.1 GCA_027485375.1 Rickettsiaceae bacterium
GAAGCTGGTTTAAATAAGCTATTTTTATAAAAGCACTCCATATAGTTTAAAGATAAACTAGGGTCAACCTTGGCTAGCACTTCTGAAAAAATCTTGCTTTCCAAATTTGTAAAATCTAACTTTCCGTTACCTACAAAAGTAAGGAAGTTTAAAAGGTAACTACCTGCGAGCTTGCCGCTTACAACCCTTTCATTACTTTCCTTGCGCTCAGCATTAAGGACAAAATCCTCCACTGTAAATTTTGTAGACAATACTGAATCTTTATTAAAACGAAATTTGATGCTAATATTTTTTAGGCTGGAGCGTAATAACAAGTCAGATTCTTTGCTAGGGGCAATAGCAATACGTGATATATAAATTTGCCCTCTGCGTACCTCTACCCCCTCTACTTTAGCAGTATATGATACGGAACTTAAATTCGTGTTTAAGTAATACTCAACTAACTGCCCTATTTGGGTATCAAAATAACCTATCCTAGTTACTAATAACAATATTATCAGTACTATAGGTAATGTTAAAAAATAGAGTAAAAATCTAGTAAGCAATCTCATGCTAACTCTGGCTAATATATATTGTCATTTACACTTCAAATCCTAAGGTTAATAGGAGGAAGCAACTAGGGGTAAAATTATTACGAAAAAGCCTTGGTTATAAATTCATTATATTTCTGTAGTTCTTCTTCGCTTGGTTTAACTATAATAGTTTGTTTTTCTATGCTACTGGCACTAGAGCTATTACCTAATTCTTCTGCTATTGTATCTAGTCTAGAATTTATCTCAAAAACCGCTTGCCTACCACCAGTAAGCTCAACATAGACATCAGCAAGCAAAACAGCATCCTTAAGTGCGCCATGGAACTGCCTATTAGAATTATCAATTTTAAAACGTTTACACAAAGCATCTAGGTTAACTTTCATACCTGGAAACATTTTACGCGCCATAGCTAGGGTATCTGTTACAGCAGATAATTCAAGCGAAGGTTTATTAACTCTAGAAAGTTCATGATTTAGGAATTTCACATCAAAAGGAGCGTTATGTATAACTAACTGCGCGCCATCAATAAAGTCCAAAAACTCATCAACTATAGCAGAAAAAAGCGGCTTATCCTTTAAAAACTCACCAGATATACCATGTATACGATAAGCCTCAGTTGGCATATCTCTCTCAGGATTAATATAAAAGTGAAACTTATTGTTAGTAAGCACCTTATTTACCATTTCAATAGCGCCAATTTCTACAATTCTATCACCGTTTCTAGGATCAAGACCAGTAGCTTCAGTATCAAGTATTATTTCTCTAATTTTCATTGTATTTTACTTATTATTTCCTTAAGCTGCAAAATTAAACCTTCTTTACTAGCACCAGTATTAATGGCAAAATCTGCCATTTTAATTTTTTCTTCTTGCGGCAACTGTATTTGCTGTATCTGATCGTAAAAGTGCGCCGTAAAACCAGATCTATTTTTTGCTCTTTCTAACCTTAATTCTTCAGAGCAAAAGGTGGTAATAACAAAATCAAAATTATTTCTGATACCAACCTCAAACAATAGTGGAACTTCTACAAAGATAATTCGCTCGTGTCTGTTTTCTAGTTTAAACTCTTCTATTCCTTTTAGCACAAGTGGATGAATAAAGTTCTGTAATTTTATTCTATCATCTTCGCTTTTATAGATAATTTCAACAATTTTAGTTTTATCAAATTTCTTCAGATCAATCAATAACTCAACAACATGTTGCTGAATTTTTGGATCATTATACAAATTCCTCACTAATTCATCGGCTGAAGATACTTTAAATCCTATAGACTTCAGAAGTTCCAAAATAAAACTTTTACCAGAAGCAAAGCTACCTGTAATACCAACTACACTCATGATTTATCTTCTATCTTACTTATAAAGCGCGCTTTTTTTCTTATCGTAATATAATTTCATCACAACCGCAGCTGTTTCTTCTATTGAACGTGAAGAAACATCTATCACAGACCAGTTATGCTGCTGGCAAATTCCTTTAACCTTGGCGCACTCTTCTTGCACTATCTTAACATCAGTATAACTGTTTTCTTCTGGCATTTGTAGCAAATTCATTCTTACCTCTCTTATTGCTATTAACCTAGAGGGGTTAATAACTAGTCCAACAACTAAAGGATTAGAGAGTTTTTCTACATATTCAGGAAAAGCGCAACCATAAACATAAGGAACGTTAGCAGTTTTAAAGCCGTTATAAGCAAGGTAAACTGAAGTAGGAGTTTTTGAGGTTCTGGACGGTCCAATAAGAACGATATCTGCTTCTTCAAGTTCATTTACCATTTGACCATCATCATGCCGCAAGGTGTAATCTATTGCATTTACTTTATCAAAGTAACTTTCATCAAACTTACCAGCAAGACTTAGATTTTCGTCTGCGCCTACCCCTAAATAAGCCGAAATCTCCTTTATTATTTTACCAATTACTGAGATACAAGGTAATTTCAGATCTCGACAATGTTTTTTTAACAATTCTCTTAGTTCAAGATTAGAAATAGTATATAATACGACGCCTGGGCGTTTTTTAATTTTATTCAGTACTTCATCAAGTAAATTTTTGTTCCTAACCAATAACCAATTATATTGCTTGACTTCAATATCAGCAAATTGAGCAAGTGCAGTTTTAGCGGCGTATTTAACTGTTTGCCCTGAAGAGTCTGAAATTAGGTGTACAACTAGCTTTTGCATTGTTTTTCACAACTTATTGTGGATAATTTTTATTGTTCACGCTGTATTTATCAACTTATTCATAACAGAATGTAGCCTATAAAGCTATTAA
>JAIXRE010000106.1 GCA_027485375.1 Rickettsiaceae bacterium
CTATTTTAACAGATTGATACATTTCCTCAACCCTTACTAAATAACGGTCGTAACAATCGCCATCCTTACCTACTGGCACTTCAAAATCCATTTCGCTATAGACGTCATAAGGTTTTGCCTTACGCAAATCCCAAGCTATACCTGAGCCCCTAAGCATTGGACCAGAAAAACCCCAGTCCATCGCTTGCTTTTGCGTTACAACCCCTATACCAGCAAGTCTTTTTTTCCATATTCTATTATCATTTAGCAAGGTCTCAACATCGGCTAAAGCTTTTGGAAACTGAGTAATGAATATTTGAATATCTTCAAGCAACCCCTCAGGCAGATCTTGCGCTACTCCTCCAGGCTTAAAATAATTAGAATGCATCCTAGAACCTGAAACACGTTCATAAAATTCCATGATTTTCTCACGCTCTTCAAACAGCCATAAGACTGGCGTTGTAGCACCAACGTCTAAGGCTTGCGTAGTGATGTTTAAAACATGATTCAAAATGCGTGTCAATTCTGCAAACATTACTCTTATAAACTGAGCTCTCCTTGGTACCGTGCAACCTAGCAGTTTCTCTACCGCCAAAGCAAATGCATGTTCTTGGCACATTGGAGAAACATAGTCTAAACGATCAAAATATGGTATTGCTTGCAAGTAAGTCTTGTGCTCTATAAGCTTTTCAGTTCCACGGTGCAAAAGCCCTATATGTGGATCTGCCTTATTAACCACCTCTCCGTCCATCTCAAGTATTAGTCTCAAGACACCGTGCGCAGCAGGATGCTGAGGACCAAAATTTATGACCATATCTTTTGTATGCATTCCTTGACTAGACTCTTTTGTCATTACTCTTAACTTATTATTGTTTTGAATATATAGATAATGCAACTATACTACTTTAAATCGACGATTTATTGCAATAAAAACATTGTTTTTGTAAAGCTAAAAAAACACGATGGCTTATGAGCTAGTTTTGTATAATAAAATAAATTGTTATTGACCCCCTTATTAATGGCTATATAATCACCCTGTTAAAATTAATAGTAGTGCTAAATGAGAATTTTATTACAAATCATCATTTGTTTATTGCCAATAAGCGCCAGTTTAAGTGCCTTTGCAAATATAAACAAATCACTAGATCAAGAAAGCAATAATGTTGCAAACGCTGATGAAAGGTTCTTTTATATAGGAACGACATTCAACGTCAACACTCCTGTGCAAAAAAAATTCAATCATAGCAGTGGAACTAGGATAAAATTAGGTGGCTCTCAAGGTTATGGAGTAACTTTAGGCTATAGTTTTTATCCGCAAATGGCTATAGAATTCTCAGCCATGCATCAACCGAATTATAGCTTAAATTATTTGCTACCAACAAATCCGCCTATGTTACCAGTACGAGTAGCTGGCAAGACTAAGGTTGTCGCCAGCACATATATGATCAATATGGTATATGACCTAGAATCTCACGGAGTTCTTACACCATTTGTTCTATTTGGTGGCGGCGCGGCGTTTGTAACAGTAAAGCCAACAAGCTCTAGCTTACAAGGATTTGAAATATTTAAAATAGCTAAAACAAAGAAAGTCTGTCCTACTTGGCAGATAGGGGCTGGAGTTTCTGCAGCCTTATCAAACAATTTAAGCCTTACTATGGCTGCAAAATTCCATGTTGTCCATAATCTCAAATTTAATTATAGCAAATTAGATCCTGCGACTCGCAGTTTTGGACCAAACGCCCATGTTAAAAAAACTATAGGCGTAGCAGAATTGGCTCTTGGAATAAAATATAAATTACCTATTTAAAATATAACCAACTACCTACCAGAGGGAAATTATGCCAAAAACAAATACTACAGAGTTAAATAGTGCAAAAATAAACTCATATAATGAGATGCCTTACGATAGCTATCCATATTTTCAGACTCACCCATATCATTTATCAACTCTAGGATCTTTGTTTGGAATGAGTCCAGTGCCAGTTGAATCAGCAAGGATCTTAGAGCTAGGTTGTGCTGCTGGTGGAAACCTTATTCCTCATGCTATTAATTATCCAAAAGCACAATTTGTTGGTATCGATGTATCTTCTGTACAGATAGAAAAAGCAAACAAAGCTAAATCAGATCTAGGTTTAAAAAATATCGAATTCCATAACTGCTTGGTAGATGATATTAACGATACTTATGGTAAATTTGACTATATAATATGCCATGGTGTTTTTTCTAGCATGTCTGAGTCTGAGCGCCAAAAAACTCTTGAAATATCCAACAAAAACTTAAGCGAAAATGGTATAGCTTATATTAGTTATAACACTCTGCCTGGCTGGAATATGGTGCGTACTGTTAGAGATATGATGCGTTACCATTCTAACATGTTTACAGATGCTAGAGAACAAGTTAGTCAATCAAGATTGCTGCTAGATTTTATCAAAGACAGTTTAGAGGGATCTAATAGTGCATATTCTCAGATGCTTAAGACAGAAAGTGCTGTGCTTTCGCAATATGATGATGCCTATTTAATACGTGAACATTTAGAAGACGAAAATAAGCAATATTATTTCAATGATTTTATCAACGAAGCAAGCCAGCATAATCTGCAATATTTATCAGACGCCGCTATATCTACTATGTACCTTGGCAATATGCCTACCAAAGTAGCAGAACAATTGCAAGCTATCAATGATATTGTTAGAACTGAACAATATATGGACTTTATTACTAATCGTCGTTTTAGATCAACCTTGCTATGCCATAATTCAGTTAAGTTGAACAGAAATCTGAATAATGATGATATCAAAAAATACAACATGACTTTCTCGATATTTCCAGAAAAGCCATTAGCTGGTATAAATATCGAAGATTCATTGGAAGTACTAAAATTCTTCCATAATGGTAACAAGGATGCTGCCATTACTACTTCTTCTGCAGCTATGAAAGCTATACTTTACACTTTTGTAGAAAATTTGAGCAATCCTATCAGCTTTGATCATTTAATAGCTGGGGCGCATAAAAAGCTTAGTAAGCACAAAATAGAAGAAATTCAGCAGGAGTTTTTACAAAATGCTATGCGCTTAGTACTGCAAGGTTACCTGACTTTAACGTTGCAAGGCACTAGAAACATCAATATGACTAAACCAAAAGCATCTAAGCTTGTAGAATATCAAGTTAGTACTCCAAATTTTTGGGTTACAACTGCAGCGCATGACGTTATGGGTATCAATATTCTTGAGAAATTCATACTAAAACATATGGATGGCAAGAAAAATGTTGAACAAATTTTAGAGGCTTTACTTAAAAATATCGAAAAAGGCGACTTGACATTGAACATTAATGAAAAGCCGGTAACTGAAGTTACTGAACCAATTAA
>JAIXRE010000120.1 GCA_027485375.1 Rickettsiaceae bacterium
CAGGGTTTCCCCCATTGCGCAAGATTCCTAATTGCTGCCCCCCGTAGGAGTCTGGGCCGTATCTCAGTCCCAATCCGGCTGATCGTCCTCTCAGACCAGCTACAGATCGTCGGCTTGGTAGGCCATTACCCCACCAACTACCTAATCTGACGCGGGCTCATCCATCAGCGATAAATCTTTCCTCCTTAGAGAATATACGGTATTAGCATTTGTTTCCAAATGTTATTCCGTACTGATGGGTAGATTCCCACGTGTTACTCACCCGTTTGCCACTAACTAATCTAGAGCAAGCCCTAAATTAATCCGTTCGACTTGCATGTGTTAAGCATACCGCCAGCGTTCGTTCTGAGCCAGGATCAAACTCTCAAGTTTGATTCTGCCTACTTTTTGTTCAAAAAAATTGACAGTTTTTTCTATCACTTAAAAGTGATAATTTTTTTGCTGTCACTACCTTTATCTGATTATTTACTTTTCAAACAGCTGCGATTTCGTTATCGCGTTTCGTAGGGCTAGTTATATGCAAGTTCGCTTCCCTTGTCAACTACATTTTTCAAAAAATTTCACTTAATAGCAATAATTTTTGAATTTTATTCGTCTTAGGACTTAAATTACCTAGCGCCATATATATGTAGTGAAAATTATAATGATTATACAGAGGTTTTTTGCGCCATTATTATAAATACGGTGTTTTTTTATTGTAATTTATTTTTTTATCCTCCATAGTGTAAAAGTCTTAGTAAAATTCTAAGCATATTTTTATAAGGTTGTCTTATAGCAACCAATATAATATGGGTGATTATGCAAGAAAAGCTAGAAAGCTTGAACAATAATGTAAGATTTCAGATATTAATAGCTAACACTCTGCGCTCGTTTTTTACGAATGCAGACACCTTAGCAACCGTACGTGCTACCCTAACCTACCTTTCAATTCCTTTGTTTATTGTTTTAGCAACTGTTGCATCATTTTCTGTAAAGCAATATGTTAGAGAGACTATGTCAATAACCTTGGCTGATATAACTCTTAGCGACCGCATTAATGAACAGCAAAATTCAGAAGAGGAAACAGCAGAGGAAAGTTCTGTAACAATATTAGTAAAAAAAGGCGATACTCTTAAGGCAATACTTACAAACCAAGCAATAGCTACAAATGATGTTGCCCAAATCGTGAAAATTGCTGAGGAATTAAAAATAAGCTCCTCTCTGCAGATAGGTCAGGAAATTACATTTGATTACGATATCAATATAACTGAAGAAGATGATAAGGATTTGGCTTCTGAGTCTAAAACTTTAACAGGTCTAACTCTTCACCTTAGCAAGCAAAAAGCTGTAGAAATAATAAAAGAAAACGGTGCTTTTATTGCTAAAACCACAACAATACCGCTTAACAAATTAATTTCTAGATCTTCTATCATCATAGAATCAAATTTTATTGCTTCATTAAAGAAATTAGGTCTTGCATCAAATAGCATAGTTGAGTTGACAAACGCTTATAGTCACCAAATTGACTTCCAGCGCCAAATCCAGTCCGGTGATACTATAACGGTAATTACTGAAAAATTCTTAGGTAAAGATGGTAAATTTTCACATCATGGTAAAATTTTATACGCCTCTCTAAACCTATCGGGTACTGAATATAATATTTATCGTTACTCTATGAATAACTCAAATCATAGTTTCTTTTCTGAAGACGGAAAAGGCGTTAAAAGAAGCTTGCTTAGAACCCCAGTTAATTTAGTAAGGGTTTCTTCTCATTATGGCAATAGAAAGCACCCTACCCTAGGCTTTACAAAAATGCATAAAGGCGTTGATTTTGCTGCACCTGTTGGCACTCCGATTTATGCAGCCGGCGATGGCGTGGTAACTGAAGCAAGTTGTAAAAGCGGTTATGGTAGACTAGTAAAGATAAAACACAGCTCCACCCTATCAACCATTTATGCACACGCTAGCAAATTTGCCTCGAACCTGAAAATTGGTAGTCGCGTGAAGCAAGGACAAGTTATAGCTTACGTAGGACAAACAGGTCGTACCACTGGACCACATTTGCATTATGAAGTCAAAATTGACGGTAAAAATGTAAACCCTATGTCTATAAAAACTACACCTAGCATAGGGTTATCAGGACAAGAGCTAGCAAAATTTAAAGCGTTTAAGAAGCAACTTAAGGCTTTGGAGACAAAGCTTGCAAGCGGTATCGAGTTAGCTGAAAATGAAGCTTTTGCTAAGAATTAAAGCAAGCACTCATAACCTTGCGAGTAATTAAATATTAAAAGATACAATGAATAAAACTATCACGCAATTACCCGTAATAAAGTTAGCTGGCATTACTGCCCGCACATCAAATAGCCATGAAATGAATCAGGATACTGCAAAAATTCCAGTCACCATGCAGCAATTTTTTATGGAAGGGTTACAACAAAATAAAATTCCTGATCGTACGAATCCAGGTAGAATATTTGCGGTTTATACGGATTATGAAAGCGATGAACATGGTTATTATACGTATTTTTTAGGTGAGGAAGTCAATTCTTTTCAAAATATTGAACAAGGATTTGAGACGCTAACTATTCCTCAGCAAAACTATATAAAGTTCACTTCAGATCCTGGACAAATCCCTCATGTTGTTATTGATATGTGGAGCATATATGGAAAATGGATAGATCTGAACTAGGTGCCAAGAGAGCTTATATCGCTGATTTTGAAATTTACGATGAGAGAATTAGAGACCCAAATAACGCTATGCTTGATATTTACATAGGTATCAAAGAATGAGTTTAGAATGCATCGCATCTATGAAGTAATATAGTTAGTATTATTTTTATAAATTTTAGTGTTTAGCACTACCAACCTAAAGTTACCAAAATAACATTGTGGCAATAATTGAGCGCAGTAATTGCAAAATTGAAACCTTAAATAAAAATGGTTTAGGGGTAGGCAAAAGCAATAATACAAATAAGATTGTTGAACTCCCTTATACTTTGCCAGGTGAAATAGTAGCTTTCGAAAGGCATCTTTATCGCAAGCAATCTAATTGCGTCCTAATTGAGAAAATAAGCACTTCTGAAGATAGAGCACCTGCCCCTTGTGAGTATTTTGAGCGCTGCGGTGGATGTCTGCTACAGCATTTAAGCAAGCCTATTTACAATCAGTTTAAACATAACTTAATAATGGATGCGCTAGCCGCAGCCAAAATACAAACTAATATATTACCACTTGTAACTATTCCCGCTGGAAAGCGACGCAGGATAAACCTGCAAGCTTTAAAAAAGCAAAGTAATAGTTATACCAAAGATACAATATTTGGTAGGAAAACAAGCGGTGAGCATCCTCAAGCAGTATATAAAATACGTGAGGACATGCGAGAACCGAGGTTTGACACCGCAAATATTGAAGTAGCAAAGGTATATCTTGGTTTTCATCGCTTTCGTTCCCACCAAATAATTAATATTGATAATTGCCTTATCATTTTACCTGAGCTTTCTAAACTTTTAGAACCTTTAAAAGATTTGCTAAACCAGCTATTGCAGGACAAGCAAAAAACAGAGCTTTTTTTAAACCTAGCTAGTAATGGCATAGATATATTAGTGGTTACTGACACAGAAATATCGCCAAGCGTCGCAGCACTAGAGTTATTATCGACATGGAAAGAAAAATATGGAGTAATTAGAGTTTCTTTAAGGAGTCAAGATTTAACGACTGTAATTTATGAGAGTGCTAAACCCTATATCCTATTTGATAATGTCGCAGTAAACCTTGCTGCTGATAGTTTTTTGCAGGCAAGTGCTTTATCCGACCAAATACTAAGTGAATTAGTACTTAAATATGCTAACGCCGCAGCAAAGACAACTGACAATTTTCAAATAGTCGATTTATTTTGTGGGCGCGGCACTTACACAATACCACTCAGTAGGCACCATATAGTAAAAGGTTTTGATTCCGACGAAGGCGCAATAAACGACTTGACCAGTGCTATAAAAACTATAGACCGTAATATATCAGTAAACCAGCGTAACCTCTTTATTAAGCCACTAACAAAAAATGAGCTAGATAACTACCAGTTTGCTATTATTAACCCTCCGCGAGCTGGAGCAAAAGAGCAATCCATACAGCTGGCTCAAAGTAATATAAAGACTATTATTTACGTCTCTTGTAATCCTGAAAGTTTTAGCAAAGACGCACAGATTTTATGCTCTAAAGGATACAGACTAGTTGAAGTAACGCCACTTGATCAATTTTATTGGAGTCCTCATTTAGAGGTAATAGGGCTATTTGAAAAAACATAACCCTATGCATAAGTAAGAAAGCTAAAACCAATTCTCAAGAATTGGTTTTATACAGTCACAAAAAGCAGATTGTTATAAGTAAAGCACATATGCGCCTAATTCTTGGCGATAAATAACCAAAATATAGAAAAGAAGCGGCAATTCTCTAATTTTTGATTAGTATATTGTATAGCTTTGATACTTTCTAGGCGCAGTTTATTCGTACCCATCTTGAAGTTATAGCGCAAGGTTTTAAAGGCTAATTCAAGCAATAAAGATACTGCTCTTATGCAGCGGCACAAATATATGACCTTATGAGAAAAATTTTTATATTATTTATAATAACATTATTATCTTCATGCGCAGATAAAAAATTTGCAGAGGATTATAATAAAAATATCCAAGAGACTAATAAATTTGCAGAGCTTGATAACGCTGTATCGTCAATAGCAAGTGATCCTCTTGCTAATGCTCCAACTTGCGTTCAAGCGTCGGTAAACGTTAAAAATATACCCCTTACTACTTTAGCTACTTTGCTAAGTAGGTTATACAAAGCTAATATTAATGCTTCAATGTTTAACCAAGATAAGGAGTTTTCGCTTTCGCTAAAATTAACTAATGTTTGCCTAAGCGATGTTCTAAGTGAACTTACTACAGCCTATAATATTGGTTACATACAAACAACAAATGGTTATAATATTTATCCTCCACACGTGAGATCTAGAATATTTGCTGTAAATTACCATAATTTTTACCGTAGTGGTTCTTCAGCATTATCTATAAATAGCAGCCAGTTAAGTTCTAGCGGTAATAATTCTAGTACTACAGGAGGAGGAGACAATTTTTCAAAAATAGAAAGTAAATCTACAGATGTTTTTTGGGATAATATAGAAAAAACTCTAAATGTAATTATTTTAGATGATAAAATAAATAATGGCAGTCAAAAAGAGGACACCGCTTCTTCACAAATTGCAGTTTATAGAGAAAGCGGTATTATTATAGTCCGCGCTTTACCTAGAGCATTACAAAATATTGAAGCTTTCCTTAAAAGCGTGAATAAAAATTCACTGCAGCAGGTAGTAATTGAAGCAAAAATTTTAGATGTGCAGCTTGATGAGGAATTTAGCCAAGGTATACAGTGGGAATTGTTGAAGAAAAAGCTTTACATGACTTCATTTAATAATACGGCTCAAAGCATCCCGGCAATAAGCGATGTCTTTAAAAGCACAAGAGTACCTTTAGATAATAGCGATCTAGTCACTACAGTAATGAGCGGTAGATTTGGTAATCATACTGATTTTGACGCCGTACTCCAAGCCTTATCCACTCAAGGTAAAATATCAGTGCTCTCATCTCCGCGCCTATCAGCCCTTAATAATCAAAGGGCTTTAATGAAATATGGTGATGAACGTTATTTTGTAACCAATGTCAGTAACATGCAATTTGCTAATGCTAATTCCCCAAACAACTCTAATAATACCCAATCTAGTATTGATTTAACTCCATTTTTCTCAGGAGTAGCACTCGATACCACAGCAAGGATAGTGAATGATAAAGAAGTGGTTTTACATATCCACCCAATTATTACTACGGTAAAGGAAGAAGGTAAAAAAATCCAAGTAGATGGTAAGGAGTCCAATATACCAGTTGCTCGCGTGCAAACAAGAGAAGCTGATACAGTAGTTAAGGCAGGTAGTGGCGATATCATAATAATAGGTGGATTAGTACTAAACTCTGTTGGCTTAAAAACTGCTAAACCTGCCGTGCCTAACGGCTTCTTGCAAAAGCTGCTTGCCCCATTTACTGCTAAGCATAATGTTAGCAGTAAAAATGAGTTAATTATTTTGCTTAGACCAACAATAATTAATAGCACACATGAAAATGTTGACCAGCACCTAGAAAAATATTTACTAAATGAAAAACTTGAATAGGCTTAACTTAATATTTAATCAACGCTTATAAACCTTGACCCTGTGTACATTCGATCAAAGGTCATTCAGTACTATAAACGGCTTCATTTAATGACAGAAGATGAACAATGGTCAAGTGACAAACTCAACAATTTAAGCGAATTTTTATTACCAAAGGATCTAGACTATACGCATTTATGTGATCTCATGGAGCAAATGTCAAAAAATGCTCATAGCAACACATACTTGCATGATGCTATCTGTAGGTTTGAACAGAATCCAGACAAGGATCTTTTAAAAAAAATTGATCAAGAAGGCAGCAAGGTCTTTCCAGATGTAGCAATTCATGCGTTTTTTCTTGATAAGTTAACCTCAGCAGTATATCAGGATATTTCGTTACTAGAAGATTTCAATGAAAATTGGAAATGCGCTTTAGAGGATATTTGTATCTTTGATTATTATGGGTATTTTGCTGTTACAAAGTACTACACACTAAACAATCTTAAGTGTTTTACCCCCCCCCTAAACAATGGGGAGATCGATAAAAATGCTCTAAGTTTGTGGCTTCCTTTTAATATTTTCGAGGCCTTTTTGGCAGATTTTTGGATGACAAATTGGAAAAATAGTTTGACAGGACTTGTTCTCGCTTCGCGCGCGCCAGGAGGAGGCGAGGATAGAGAAACAGGCGGAGGACCTACCTCCATAAGCATTGATGCCGACGGCAATTCATATATAGAAATCAAAATAGATTACCCTAAGGAATATGCAGATCTGTATACATTATGGAATCTTGCGTTTACTGCAATTAACGAAAATTTCCCCTATTTCTTTAATACACTCCTGATCCCTCAGGTAAGTGGTTATCAAGAACAACCAACAGCTCATATGTATAATCGAATCCTTGCATTATGGATTTTTATTAATGATGAACTGTTCAGACGCATCAATGCAAAAAACTCTGAGCCTTCAATGCAGTGGTATTCAGAACACCTACGGAAGATTCTTTCAGATGTGGCTTGGGGAAAGCGCTAAACACTACAGAAATCTTGATAGTCATAGGAGAACGTGAACAACGCTAAAGAAAAACGTATCCGTTGTCATGAAAAAAAGCGTGTGGGAAGGGAAAAGATGGATTCGGCAACAAATTCAGCTGCATTCTGTATTATACAACTATGTCTGCCTTCTTCCTCTCGTCACAATAAAACTTATTTTACTATAGCCCGTGGTTTAAATTTTATGATAACTGTTGACAATTATTTGTACTGAGGGTTTTAGGATAATGCTCATTAATTAATCCCTTTACTAATATTATTAAATAGCAAAGGGATTATTTAATGTTACATATTTTTGACTTTTTGTGCTAAACGGCTTATTTTTCTAGAAGCTGTATTTAGCTTTATTACTTTATTGCTGACACCTTTCATAATCTCTGACTGCGCCACAATCAATGCTTTGCTCGCATCATCTTTAGAGCCACTTGTAACAGCTTGAGAAACCTTTTTTAGGTAAGTTCTAATTCTACTAACTCTATTTTTGTTTATAAAGGTTTTTTTCTCTGTTTGCCTTATTGCTTTCTTAGCAGATGAGTGATTTGCCATAGTAATTATTTCCTACTAATCTTAGTTATGTTTATGTTTATGGTTATGATCGTGATCGTGTTCATGGTTGTGATCGTGATTATGATCATGAGTATCTGCGATCTGATCATGCTTTGGAGTCATACAACCTTTTGCACTAAGATCTCTATCTACAAATTCGATATAAGCTATAGGAGCCATATCTCCATACCTAAAACCTGCTTTTACTATTCTAATGTAGCCGCCTGGACGATCGTTATATCTTTTACCCAAAACGTTAATTAGCTTTTCTGCTGCCACAGGGTCTTTAACTTTAGAAATAATATTTCTTCTTGCAGCTAAATCAGCTTTTTTTGCTTTAGTTACTAGCACCTCTACATAAGGTCTTAACTCTTTTGCTTTTGGCAAAGTAGTTTTGATTTGTTCGTTCATAACAAGAGCAACAGCCATATTTGCAAGCATAGCTTGCCTGTGACTACTTGTTCTATTTAATTTCCTGCCTTTAATCTTATGACGCATTTTTGGATACCCTAATTATATGGATCTTCATATTTTCTTGATAGTTCTTCTAGATTTTCTGGCGGCCATCCAGGCACATCCATACCAAATCGCAACCCGAACCCAGCTAATATATCTTTTATTTCATTTAAGGACTTCCTACCAAAATTCTGAGTTTTAAGCATTTCTCCCTCAGTTTTAATGACAAGATCACCTATATAGACTATATTATCATTCTTTAAACAATTTTGAGATCTAACTGATAGCTCTAATTCATCTACCTTTTTTAATAGCACAGGGTCAAATGGCAATTCTTCCATTTTATCTTGTGCTTCATTCTCTTCTTCTTCAAAGGTAATAAACAACTTTAATTGATCTTCTAATATTCTAGCAGCAAGAGCTACAGCGATTTCTGGTGAAACTGTGCAGTTAGTCTCCACTGTCATCACTAATTTATCGTAGTCCGTAACTTGCCCTACCCTAGTGTTTTCAATCTTGTATGCAACTTTTTTAACAGGGCTAAACAAAGCATCTATAGGTATAACTCCTATTTGCCTTTCCCTATCTTTACCAGCAGACGCAGGAACATAACCTTTGCCGGTTTCACAGGTAAGCTCCATTTCTAAAGTAGCTCCTTTAGCTAAAGTACATATTACGTGTTCTGGCGACAAAATTTCTACATCATGCCCTGTATCTATCATACCAGCAGTTACAACACATGGACCTGTAACATTTAACCTTACGACCTTTTTTTCTGAAGTATGCATTTTTATTGCAACTCCTTTTAAGTTAAGGATAAGGTCTACTAAATCTTCTTTTACCCCACCAGGAATAGGGGAAAACTCATGCAGAACTCCTGGAATTTTTATTGACGTTATAGCTGCACCTTGTAGAGATGATAATAACACCCTTCTAAGAGCATTACCAAGAGTTAATCCAAACCCTCTCTCTAAAGGCTCGACAATTACCTGCGCAACGTTAGCTTCACTAGAGTTTTCATACACCAATTTTGATGGTTTAATCAACGAATTCCAGTTCTTATTTAGGGATAACATTCTATACAAACCTATATAATTATACTCTTCTTCTCTTTGGCGCCCTAGTACCGTTGTGAGGCACTGAAGATACATCCATAATAGATGTCACTATAAAATTTTGACTAAATACAGCGCGCATTGCCGATTCTCTTTGTGCACCAGCTCCCTTAACTTTGATTGAAACTGTCTTAAGACCATGTTCTTTTGCATCCTCAGCAGCCTTATCAACTGTTACCTGCGCCGCGTACGGAGTAGCTTTTTTTGCACCTTTAAATCCATGGCTACCAGCTGTAGAAATAGCAATAACGTTACCTTGCACATCAGTAAATGTTACAATAGTATTATTAAAAGTTGCTTTAATATGAACTACGCCAAGCGTAATATTTTTCTTTTTTTTCTTAACTTTGGTATTAACAGAATTCATTATATTTTACCGTAAATTACTTTGTAACTTTCTTTTTACCAGCAATTGCTACTGCTTTTCCTTTTCTAGTTCTAGCATTAGAATGCGTATTTTGTCCGTGAACTGGTAATTTTCTAATATGCCTTAAACCTTGGTAGCAACGTATATCTTTTTTCTTTTTTATATTTAAGTTAATTTCCCTTCTCAGATCACCTTCAACTTGGTAACTTTTTTCTATTAAATTACGTAAAGCTATAAGCTCTTGATCTGTTAAGTCCTTAACTTTTTTATCCTCAGATATTCCTGTATCCTGACAAATTTTTTGAGCAGAAGTTCTACCTAATCCATAGATATAGGTCAAGCCTATTACTAATCGTTTGTTTGTTGGGATATTAACACTTGCAATCCTTGCCACAAATAATCTCCAAAATTTAATAACTCAATATTTAATAACCTAGAAGAGGATAATATAAAAATATTGTATAAAGTCAAATGATTTTTAGCAATGACTCTATGGCAATTTCTACTTCTTCCTTTCTTTTACTAGCATCTATAAGATAAAAATTTCCACGATCCTTGTAATATTCAACAAGAGGATAAGTTTCATTTTTATATTCCGCTATTCTTTTTACAATAACATTCTCTTCATCATCGCGTCTATGTATGAACTTATCAGAGTTACAGATGTCACAAACTCCTTCTTTCTTAGGCTGTGCATAATAAGTGTTATAAATTTCACCACAACTAGCACAAGTAAAACGTCCAGCTAACCTTTTGACTACAACCTGATCGTCGACTTCAAAATAAATAACTTTAATTTCATCTTGTACAAAACTTTCTAAAAATTTAGCCTGTTCTACACTTCTTGGATAGCCGTCTAACAGGCAACCCTTGCTATATTCTTTAGAAGACATAGCAGTTTGTACAACTTCATTAACTAGCTCTACAGGGACTAGCTTGCCTTCAGACATATATTGATGCAGTAAAGCATTTTTTTCGCCCTCAGAATTTGCAAGCTTCCTTAGCATATCGCCTACAGATATAAGCTCTATACCTAAACACTCCGATAAAATTCTTCCCTGAGTGCCTTTTCCTGAACCAGGTGGACCTATTAGTACTATTATCACCTATTAACTCATTTATCTCTTAACTTCATCTTCTTTACTAACCCCTCATATTTACTGCTAAATAAGTGAGTTTGAATTTGTGCAAATGTATCTAGTACAACATTAACGACGATTAAAAAGCTAGTGCCTCCTAAAGAAAATGATACGGGATACTTATTCATTAGCATTTCTGGCACTACACAAATAAAGCTTAGATATATAGCACCAAGCACAGTAAGCCTAATTAATAAGTAATCAAAATACTCTGCTGTATTTACGCCAGGTCTCCTACCTGGTATATATGCACCATATTTACGCAAATTATTTGCAGTTTCTTCAGAGTTAAATACTACTGCAGTATAAAAAAAGCTAAAAAACATTATCAATACAACGTACATCAGGATAAATAAAGGTTTTCCATGACCTAAATGATAGATAAATAAATCCATAATTTCAGAATGGTCTCTAGAAAAACCACCTATCGTAGCAGGAAATAATAATATAGAGCTTGCAAATATTGGCGGTATAACGCCAGAAGTATTTAACTTTAAAGGCATGTGAGTTGCATCTCCGCCATAAATCTTATTACCAACCTGTCTTTTAGGATATTGGACAAGCACCTTGCGTTGAGCTTTTTCAAAAAATATTATTATACAGATAATACCAACAACACCAAGACAAATAGCTAAGACAGAGTACACAGGTATTCCACCCTTCCTAGAAAGCTCAAACATGCTAATTATTGCACTTGGAACACCAGAAACTATACCTGCAAAAATAATTAACGAAGAACCATTACCTATACCCCTAGCTGTGATTTGCTCTCCAAGCCACATTAAAAAAACCGTTCCAACTACTAACGTAATCACTGTAGTTGCTCTGAAAAACATTCCAGACATAATTACTACAGGTCCAGCGGAGGTAGGAGCTGCCATTTCTAGACTAACTGCTATGCCGTAAGCCTGAAAAGCAGCTAGAAATACCGTTAAATACCTAGTTAATTGATTTATCTTACGCCTGCCAAATTCTCCTTCTTTTTTTAGATTTTCTAGAGGCTTATAAGCAATCGACATTAACTGAATAATAATAGAAGCCGTAATATAAGGCATAATAGCAAGAGCGAATATTGACATCCTACCTAGTGAACCACCAGAGAGCATGTTAAACATTCCTAAAATTCCAGATTGGTTTTGTTCATAAACAGCGTGTAGTGCTGTTGAGTCAATACCTGCTATAGGAATAAATGAACCAAACCTACAAACAATTAAAATTGCAATCGTGAAAAAAATTCTACTACTTAAATCGTTAGTAGGTTTTGGTGCATAACTCATAGTGATAATTTATAAAACTTTTCCACCTGCTTTTTCAACAGCGGCTATTGCAGTTTTTGAATAAGCGTCTAATTTTATTGAAAACGCTTTGCTTGCTTCAATACCGCCCGAAGATAACTTAGTTAACACTGAAGTATTTTTAATCAAACCTACAGCAACTAACGATTCTTTTGTTACGGTTTCCGCTGGGTTAAACACCCCTTCTTCTAATAAATATTCTATATCAATTAAATTTATAATTTGATAAGTCTTAGAAGTTGGACAATTAAATCCCCTCTTAGGCAATCTTTTGATCATTGGTTTTTGACCACCTTCAAACCCCTTGATAGCCACACCAGCCCTAGATTTCTGACCCTTCACGCCACGCCCACAAGTCTTACCCTTGCCGCTACCAATACCACGACCAACTCGTTTTCTGTTTTTTTTAGCACCTAGGTTGTTTGCTAATGTATTTAATCTCATTTTTAAACCTTAACTTATAGTTTCAAATTTCACCAAATGCTTAACTTTATCAATCATCCCTCTGATAGAAGGCGTATTTTCAAGCACCCTAACTCTACCTATCTTGTTTAAACCTAAACCTATCAAAGTTTGTCTTTGGTCAGCCTTTTTGCTTATACTACTACCTGTTTGTGTAACTTGTATCTTTTTATGCTCA
>JAIXRE010000079.1 GCA_027485375.1 Rickettsiaceae bacterium
GATATAACCAAGAATAACGCAATCAACTATAAATACCCAAAATGCTACGCGATATAAAGGGCGATAAGCCGCGCTTCTTACAGGAGAACGATCAAGCCACGGCAAAAAGAACAGGATTAAAATACTGGCAAACATTAGCAAAACGCCGCCAAGCTTAGATGGAACAGCACGCAAAATCGCATAAAATGGCAAGAAATACCACTCTGGTACTATGTGCGCTGGAGTTATAAGAGGATTAGCTGGCGTATAATTATCAGGATGCCCCAAATAGTTTGGTTCATAGAAAATGAAAAAGGCAAAGATTAAGAAATAAACTCCAAAGCCAAAAAAGTCCTTAACTGTATAGTATGGATGGAATGGAATAGTATCCTTTGGCGATTTTACATCAATTCCTTTAGGATTATTAGAGCCATGTGTGTGCAAAGCCAGTACGTGCACCATAACAAGACCCAAGATAACAAAAGGCAGCAAGTAATGCAGAGCAAAGAACCTATTCAAGGTTGGGTTATCAATAGAGAAACCGCCCCAAAGCCATTGCACTATACTCTCTCCTACCACAGGAATAGCAGAAAATAAGTTAGTAATGACAGTTGCGCCCCAGTAACTCATTTGTCCCCAAGGTAATACGTAACCCATAAAGGCAGTTGCCATCATTGTTAAGAAAATGACGATACCAATCATCCAAAGCAATTCTCTTGGTTTTTTATATGAACCATAGTAAAGTCCTCTTGCTATATGAAGGTAAACCGCAACAAAAAACATTGATGCACCCACAGCGTGCATATATCTGATTAACCAGCCGTAATTGACGTTACGCATGATTTTTTCAACGCTTTCAAAAGCATAATCAACGTGCGGTGTATAGTGCATGGCAAGCACAATACCAGTTACAATTTGGATAACCAAGGCAAGTCCAGCAATTGACCCTAAATTCCATAAATAGCTAAGGTTTTTAGGGGTTTGGTAGTGCTCAAAATGCTTTAAAAAAGAGAAAATAGGTAATCTATAGTCAATCCAAGCAATTATGCCGCCGCCCTCTGGCTGCTCTTTATCCTTAGATGTATTATTATCCATAAACAATTATCCAACCCTAATTTTTGTATCAGAAATAAATTCGTATGAAGGAATTGCTAAATTTAGCGGAGCAGGTCCTTTGCGAACACGTCCGGAAGAGTCATAATGCGAACCATGACATGGACAAAACCAGCCATCAAATTCTCCTTGATTAGAGATAGGTACGCAACCTAAATGAGTGCATATACCAATAGTAACTAGCCATTGATCATGACCGGTTTTCACTCTATCCTCATCAGCTTGAGGATCTGGTAGCTCTGACAATTTTGTAGCTCTTGCTTCATCAATTTCAGTTTGCGTTCTATGTTTAATAAATACAGGTTTACCGCGCCATTTCACGGTACGAGTTTGACCAACTGGAATTGTTGATAGGTCAACTTCGATAGAAGCTGCGGCTAAAACGTCTGCGGAAGGGTTAAGAGAGTCCACGAGTGGCCATGCAGCGCAAGCTGTACCAACTGCCGCGACGCTACAAGCTGTTAAAGTAATAAAATCTCGACGAGTGGTTTTTTCTTTTTCTACAGCGCCTTCTAACTGTACCTTATTGTCTTCTGACATAATTTATAAATTATCTTGTAGTGTTTTTATTTATTTTTCTCTTCATATGGATCGCCACTAGTTGGCAAAGCCTTTTTGATAGCCTGTTGCAATTGCTTTTCTAAATCTACAGCACTTCTATCTTCATCACTTGGCGTATATTTAGGTGGATGATCTAAACAATCCCAAAAAGCACTTAAATTTTTAATTTTTGGTACGCAATATTTTGCTACTGCTTTTGTCTCTTCCAGTGCCTCTCTTACTACCTTTTCAGATTCTGCGAGAATACCAGTACTTTCTAGCCCTTTAAAAACCCAAAATGTTACAACTAAAGCTCCTACTGTGAAAAGTATATACCATTTCCCTATGATGCTGTAAATAAAAATCCCCATAGGGTTTGCTATTATTAATCGCCTCAGTGACTCCCACATATATAAGTACCTATCATAATTTGTCTACTTAAGATTACCTTAGTAACAAAGGGTGGCAAAGTTTTTTTATCTTAAAAAGCGCTATAAGGCGAATTTATTCTCTAAACGTTGTAAATATTCTTTATCAGGTAAGAGGCTAAAATAAATGTAATAGGTAGGATAACTAGATTAATACCAAGCATAATTAGTAATAGGTTGGTGCTATTTATCGCATCTTGCATAACAATACCAGTTATAATAATACTTGGTATTAAGAGTGGCATAGTAAGCAGAGGTAAAAAATTAGTATTTGACCGAAAATAACATTGAGTAGAGGCTATCAGAGTTAATAAAGCACTAGCAAGCATCAAGAGTAAGACCATTGCGTAAGTTAGATTGAGTAATAAGAACGAACTAGGATTAAAGAGGATAAATATAATTGGTAGGTTAAATATCAAGCTAAATAAGCTACTGCCAAGAATGCTAATGAACTTAGCTAACGTGATTTCTAGGCTACTAAAATTTACTAATAAAGATTCAAGGCTACCGTCTGATAAATCTTGCTTAAAAACAAAATGAGAAAGACCTATCATGCCAAGGGGCAAGGATATAACAGCGAAAATCATCCCTAGCTTTTCAATATCAGAATGGTTGGCAATTAACGACATGCTTAATGTGCAAAATAAGAAAAAACCAGACAAATATTTGCTAAGGTTATTTAGCTTATTTTGAATGGTAAATTCCCATTTTAATAAATGTAGTTGTTTGTACATTACACTTAATTATTCATCACCAATTTTTAGAGCAGCAATAAAAGCAGATTGCGGAATTTCAACGTTACCTACGCTACGCATTCTTTTTTTACCTGCCTTTTGTTTATCAAGCAGTTTGCGCTTACGGCTTATGTCGCCACCATAACATTTTGCAAGCACGTCTTTACGCATTGCTTTTACTGTTTCACGGGCAATAATCCTGCTTCCTATGGCAGCTTGAATAGCTATTTGGAATAATTGCTGAGGAATTAGATCCTTAAGTCTTTTACACATCTCACGACCACGATATTCTGCCCTTGAGCGGTGAACGATGATGGATAAAGCGTCAACAGGTTCTGAGTTAACCAGAATAGTAAGCTTTGCTAAATCACTTTCTTCATAGCTATCCATATGCCAATCAAAGCTAGCGTAACCTTTAGAGCAGCTTTTTAAGCGATCGTAAAAATCATATACAATTTCGTTAAGCGGTAAGCGATACACTACCATTGCCCTACCAGCGACGTATGTAAGGTCAACTTGCGTACCCCGCTTTTCTGTACATAATGCTAGGACTGAGCCTAAAAACTCGTCTGGTACCATAATAGTAGCTTTAATCCACGGCTCTTCCATAGATTCTATGTTTTGCATTTCAGGAAGGTCAGCTGGATTATGAATTTCAAGTTGTTTGTTATCACGCAAATTGATTTTATAGACTACGCTTGGCGCAGTTGTAATCATATCAAGGTCAAATTCACGTTCTAATCTTTCTTGCACTATTTCAAGGTGTAATAATCCTAGAAAGCCGCATCTAAAGCCAAAACCTAAAGCGCTTGAACTTTCTGGTTCAAATTCAAAACTAGCATCATTAAGACGTAGTTTGTGTAATGAATCCTTTAAATGTTCAAATTCTGAAGCGTCAGTAGGATACAGCCCACAAAACACTACTGATAAATGTGGTTTAAAGCCAGTTAACGCCTGAGTGCAAGGCAACTTGTCATCAGTGATGGTATCACCAACTTTACAATCTGCTACTTGTTTTATTGAGGCGGTAAAAAAGCCTACTTCACCAACAGTGAGGAAATCAGATATATGCTTTTTAGGGGTGAAGTAACCAACATTTTCTACATTATACGTACCGCCAGTTGCCATCATTTTGACCTTCATTCCCTTGCGTAATGTACCGTCAATGATACGCACTAAAATAACGACGCCAAGATATGGATCGTACCAGCTATCAACTAGCAATGCTTTTAAAGGATTTGTCTCTTCTCCTTTTGGGGCTGGTAACCTATGGACTACTGCTTCTAGCGTCTCTTCTATGCCTATACCGCTTTTTGCAGATATTAAGAGCGCATCGTCTGCGACTATGCCTATAACGTCCTCAATTTGTTTTCTCACTTGCTCAGGCTCTGCGGCTGGAAGGTCTATCTTATTTAAAACAGGAATAATTTCGTGGTTATTATCAATAGCTTGGTAAACGTTAGCTAGAGTTTGCGCTTCAACGCCTTGGCTAGCATCAACTACAAGCAAGGAGCCTTCACAAGCAGCAAGGCAGCGACTCACTTCATAGGAGAAGTCGACGTGACCAGGCGTATCCATAAGGTTTAGGTAATAGGTGTTTCCATCTTTGGCTTTATATTTAAGCCTAACAGTTTGCGCTTTAATAGTTATACCGCGCTCTTTTTCTATATCCATTGAATCAAGAACTTGTTGGCTCATTTCTCTAGCCTCCAGTCCGCCGCAATATTCAATTAGGCGATCTGCAAGAGTAGACTTGCCGTGGTCTATATGGGCAATAATTGAAAAATTTCTGATAAAAGATTGTTTGCTCATTGTACTGTTGTTTATTATTAAACGATTTTTGTAGCACAAGATAGCACAGAATTAATAGGTTTTATAGTAATTTTCTGTTTAAATCTGCCTATCATATGAATCTCTTGACATTTTGGTGTAAAAAACGTAAATTATTTGAAACGAACAAACTACTTAGTGCTTATATGTAAAGCCAACAACTTGATATAATTTAGTGCTACAGAGCCTTAAATAACAACTTAGAATGCAACATATTTTCTTTAGTACCTTGCCGATTTTCCTAATCACTCTACTTGGTAGTTTTATTAGAAAGAATTGGCTAACGGCTGAAGAATTTTGGCGTGGTCTTGAAAAACTATCCTATTTCCTACTATTTCCCGCTGTACTTTTTAATTACATTTTACGGGCTGATTTAAGTTCAATGCCTCTTATTAGGCTTGTTATAGCTTTAATTATAGCCACTACTATAATAGCCATTATCCTTATCGTTCATCGCACAAGGAATAATGCCGATTCTATAAAATTCACCTCAACTTTTCAAGGGGCTATACGTTATAATAGCTACATTTTCTTTGGCTTAACAGACGCTTTGTTTGGCAATGAAGGGCTTGCTATTGTTGCAGTTATATCTTCTTATATGATTGTTTATACAAATGTCCTTTCTGTCGTGGTATTTGCAAAGTATATTCCAGGCAGCCAGCAGCGCGGAACTGGAGCTAATATGAAAGCTTTGATGAAGTTAATTTTCTCTAATCCTTTAATTATTGCAAGTTGCACTGGTTTTGCATTTAACTATTCAGGTATGAAATTAAATGTTGGTATTGCTCAAACAATTTCTGTTCTTGCCTCTTCTGCTCTTGCTATAGGAATGCTTAATGTAGGGGCGGGTCTAAAGTTCGTGCTTTGCCGTGAAGATTTTAAACAAGTTGTTTTTACTAGTGTTATAAAGTTAGTTCTTTTTCCTATAGTTACGGCTTCTATACTATCTTATATGTCAATTACTGGAATGCCTAAATCCATAGGACTTTTATATAGCTGCCTTCCTTGCGCTAGTACTGCTTACGTCTTATCCCGCCAGCTTGGAGGTGATCCAGATTCAATGGCGGCGATAATTACATTTACTACCATTTTTTCTATAGTATCATTAACAATTCTTATGTATATTCTTGGATCATTATAAAAATTCATTAAACAAAAATTAGAGTAGAAATAAATGGATAGAAACCACCCTGATTACATTGCAGCGTTAAATTATCATTCTAAGCATAAGGCGGGTAAAATTGCCATGATCCCTACCAAGCCCTTAGTCACCCAGCAAGATCTAGGGCTGGCTTATTCACCAGGTGTCGCTGCGCCATGCCTTGAGATTGCTAAAGACGTTGAAGATATTTATAAATATACTGCTCGTGGTAATACTGTTGCCGTTATTTCTAACGGCACAGCAGTGCTAGGACTTGGAAATTTAGGAGCTGCTGCTTCAAAGCCAGTTATGGAAGGAAAAGCGGTTTTATTTAAAAATTTTGCAGATATAGACGCTGTGGATATAGAGGTTAACACCACCGACCCTGATGAGTTTATCAATGTTGTAAAATATCTTGGTTATAGCTGGGGTGGTATTAATCTTGAAGACATAAAAGCGCCAGAATGCTTTATCATAGAAGAAAAGCTAAAAGCTTGTATGGATATACCAGTTTTTCACGACGACCAGCATGGCACGGCAATTATTACAGCGGCGGCTTTAATTAATGCAGCCTTTATTACTAAACGTGAGTTTGCTAATTTAAAGATAGTCGTAAATGGGGCAGGGGCTGCGGCTATTGCTTGTATAGAGCTACTTATTGCACTTGGTGCTGACAAAAATAACATTATGCTTTGCGATAGCAAGGGTGTTATTTACGAAGGTCGCCAAGATGGAATGAATAAATGGAAAGCAGAGTACGCTGTGCACACTGAGCTTAGAACCTTGGGAGAAGCAATAAAAGGAGCTGATGTTTTCCTTGGTTTATCAGTGAAAGGCGCGGTATCTAAAGAAATGGTTTCCTCCATGGCAGCTAGCCCTATAATTTTTGCTATGGCAAATCCTGAGCCAGAAATTACTCCTGAGGAAGTAAAAGCCGTAAGAGACGATGCTATTATTGCAACTGGTCGTTCTGATTACAAGAATCAGGTTAATAATGTTATGGGCTTTCCTTATATTTTCCGTGGTGCTTTAGACGTTAGAGCGGTAACAATTAACCAAGAAATGAAAATTGCTGCTAGCAAGGCGTTAGCAGATTTAGCAAGGCAACCAGTGCCTGAAGAAGTATATAAAGCTTACGCTAATAGCAAGCTAACTTTTGGACCTGAATATATTATTCCAGTACCATTTGACCCAAGATTAATTAGCACTATTCCAATCGCCGTTGCTAAGGCTGCTATTGATAGCGGCGCTGCTAGAATTAAAAACCTTGATTTTAAGAAGTATAAAACAGAGCTTGAAAGCCGTTTAAATCCAACCTCAGGATATATGAACCTTATATGCGAAAGGATTCAAACCAGCCCGCAGCGTATAGTTTTTGCTGAAGGTGAAGAGGATGAGGTCATCAAAGCTGCGCAAATGATGAGGGATGAAAAACAAGGACATCCAATTCTTATAGGTCGTGATCACAAAATTACTCCTAAAGTTCAAGAAATGGGTAGTGGTTACCACCTTGATGGTATAATTATTATGAACGCTGCCGTCACCAGCAATTTAGATAAGTACATAGACTTTTTATATAGCAAGTTACAACGCAAAGGCTATTTATACCGTGATTGCGCAAGGCTAGTGAAAACTGATCGTAACGTGTTTGCTGCTTGTATGGTGGCTTGTGGCGATGCTGATGCTATGGTAACGGGGCTTAATAAAAGCTATTTTAATAACCTAGAGGATATCACAAAAGTAATACCAACAAAAGCAGGGCAAAGGTTGCTTAGCTATTCTATTATGGTTTCTAATGAACATAATGTGATTATTTCAGATAGCAGCATAACAGAATCACCAACTGCTGAGGATTTAGTAGCTATTACTATCCAAACAGCGAATATTGCAAAAGATATGGGATATAAGCCGCGCGCCGCGCTGTTATCTTTTTCAAATTTTGGCAATCCAATGCTCCAGCAAGCAAATCCTATAAAGACAGCCTTGCAAATCCTTGATAATATGCAGCTTGATTTTGAGTATGATGGTGAAATGTCTGCGGATGTTGC
>JAIXRE010000071.1 GCA_027485375.1 Rickettsiaceae bacterium
AAGGCGATATTGCCATTGATACTGAAACTATGGGGCTAAACCTTGTACGTGATAAGTTATGCGTGCTACAATTTAGTAATGGCAACGGTACTGCTTACCTTGTTCAGTTTTTTAATAAAGAGTATGCTGCGCCTAATTTAAAGAAACTACTACTAGACAAAAGTAAGTGCAAAATATTCCATTTTGCTAGGTTTGACTTGGCTGCTATTAAGCGTTACCTTGGTGTAGAAATCGAAAACATCTTTTGCACTAAAATTGCTTCAAAATTAGTTCGTACTTATACTGATTCGCACGGGCTTAAGGATTTATGCCGTGAACTTCTTAGTATCCAAATTTCAAAGCAGCAACAATCTTCTTATTGGGGTAATAATGAGCTAAGCAAGGATCAAATGGAGTATGCAGCTAAAGACGTTCTGTATCTACATCAAATTCGTGATAGCTTAAAGATAATGCTTATTGCTGAAGGCAGGTTAGAACTAGCAGAGAAGCTTTTTACCGTGCTGCCAATAAGAGTAGAGTTAGATTTGCAGGGCTGGAGCGAGATCGATATTTTTTCTCATCATTAAAATCAGAGAGCTTGTGCGCTGGAAGATATTATAACAACCATCACTTTTAAATCACCCAAACGGATTTGGTATTAGTCATTGCTAAACTTGCAAGTCATATATATAATAGTAGTTTATATATGATAAGCGAGCAAATTATGACAGACATTATACTAGAAACCCCTCAGCAATTAAAGGATTTTGTACTAAAATGCTTGGAAGAGAAGAAGGCAGAAGGTATAACCACTATAGACCTTGGTGAAAAAGCGTCTTTAACTAGATATATGATTTTTGCTAGCGGTAGGTCAACTAAAAATATTGGAGCGATTGCTGAATTTGTCTCTAGAGAACTAAAACATCTTGGTATTCCATCAAGCATTGAAGGGCTAGGAAAATCTGAATGGGTTCTACTTGATGTGGGCGATGTCATTGTCCATGTTTTTCACCCAGAAGCTAGAGAATATTTTAAACTTGAAGATAAATGGAATAAACATGCAAAAGATGCTTAAGTAAAGGGCTTGAATTTGCTAGGTACAATTACTAAATAAAATATAATTAGTTGATGATTTGTTGAGAAAATAGAGATAAATGCAAGAGCATATTTTAGTTAGCGTTATAACACTTATTGCCGCCGCCGTTTTTGTGGTAGCACTGTTTAAAAAGTTGAAGTTAAGCCCTGTGCTTGGCTATTTAGTCGCTGGAGCTGTGATTGGTGACCACGGCTTTAAAATAGTGACCTTTGCGCAAACTCATTTATTAGCTGAATTTGGTGTAGTGTTTTTGCTTTTTGCTATTGGTCTTGAGTTGTCTTTTGAACGACTTAAGGCAATGAGAAAATATGTCTTTGGTCTTGGTTCCTTGCAGGTATTTATCACGGCAATTATTATTGCTGGCGCTGTAGTTATAATTACTAATAACCCTAGTTCTGCAATTATTATTGGGGGTGGTCTTGCCCTTTCCTCAACAGCAATAGTTCTGCAGGTTATTGAGGAAACACGCAGCCAGTCTACGCAACTTGGTAGAGTATCCTTGGCTATCTTACTAATGCAGGATTTTATCGTCGTGCCATTGCTTGTTATAGTGCCCTTACTATCTGGTAACCATAAAACCTCATTAACTGTAGCTTTAGGCTCTGCCTTTTTAAAAACAATAATAGCCTTGCTTGCAATTTTTGTAGCTGGTAGGTTATTCTTGCGCCCATTATTTAGTTTTATTTCTTCAGATAGTGGCGATAGTAATGAGTTACCTATCTCACTTACCTTATTAATCGTACTTTCTGCAGCACTTGGAACTCAATATTTTGGTCTTTCTTTAGCTTTAGGGGCTTTCGTTGCAGGTGTTTTGGTTGCAGAAACTGAATTTAGGTTGCAAGCTGAAGAAAGTATTTACCCTTTTAAAAGTTTGCTACTTGGTCTATTTTTTATGACCGTAGGCATGCAAATTGATGTTAAAGAAATTTACGCTAATATTTCGCATATTATAACTTTTTCCATTAGCCTTATAATAGTTAAAACTCTCATAATCTCTGCCCTGTGCGCTTTATTTGGTTTTAACAAAGGTATATCTCTTCACACTGGTTTGTTATTATCTCAAGGCGGTGAATTTGCTTTAATTTTATTTGGACTTGGTAAGGATAATGGTATTCTTGAAGCAAAAGTAGCGAATATCTTATTACTAGTTGTCACCTGCACGATGGCGTTAACGCCCTTACTTGCAGTATTAGGACAAAAAATTGCTGAACGTATAGAGTATAATTTTACCAAAAGCCCTGTGCAGATTTTGGAAGTAGGCGCAAGAGATTTAATAAATCATGTGATTATTGCTGGCTTTGGTAAGGTTGGTAAGATGATAGCAAAAGTTCTAGAAGCAGAAGGTATAAATTACATTGCTTTAGACGTAAATGGCGAAATAGTGACTGATGAAGCAGCTTCTAATTTCCCAGTGTTTAGGGGTGATGTTGCGCAGCTTGATACTTTAAAGGCTGTTGGCGCAGAATGCGCCTCCACTTTAATCTTAGCTATGAACAATGAAGTTACCATTAAAAAATCTCTAAGAACTATTTCTGCTAACTTCCCTGAGCTTGAGGTAATTCTAAGGTTAAAGGACTTGAAAAAGGCTAATGAGTTTTATGAAGCTGGAGCTACTGTCATAGTACCTGAAGAATATGAAACTGGCTTGCAACTTGGCGGCGCTGTGCTGAAATCAGTTGGCGTTAGTGAATATGAAATTAACCGCATTAAAGGGCAGTTTAGGTCTGGAAATTATGTCATTGCTAAAAAAGATTATAGCATGCTTGAGTTTGAAGAAAATGATTAGTCTAAAAAAGCTGCTTGGATTTATTACTTTAATGTTTTTTGCGGTGAGCACGCAGGCTAATAGTAATAAATTACCATTACCTAGGTTTGCTTCTATAAAATCAAATGAAGTAAATGCTAGAAGTGGTCCTTCCATTAAAGCTCCTGTGGAGTGGGTATTTGTTAAAAAATATGAACCTGTTGAGATTATCGCTGAATATGAACAATGGCGACAAATACGAGATATAAAAGGCGAAGGTGGTTGGGTTCACTCAAGCGTATTATCAGGCAAACGTTCTGTAGTATCTTTAGGTAAGGACGTGATAAATCTTATAAAAGATCCTAGTGATACTAAGCAAGTTTTAGCAAAAGTTAGCCCGTCCGTGAGGTGTCAATTACATAAATGTAAAGAGACTTGGTGCAAAGTAACCTGCCAAACTTTAACAGGTTGGTTACCAGTTGAAAAATTATGGGGCGTCTACCCTAACGAAAAATTCTAACGACTTTTTATAGCAGTTCCATTTTAAATTACCAAATAGATTTGGCAAGCCCTCAAGCTTTGCGCGCGTATTTCATATACGCTTCCTCCTTCTTTGTCATCCCCTCGCAGGAGGGGATCCAGTTCCGCCCTAGCCGCTTAAGTGCCTTTGCAAGGGCTTCAAGAGCTGGATTCCCGCATGCGCGGGAATGACAAGGGGGCGCAGGAATGACAAGGGGGCGCAGGAATGACATTAAGGCGTGGTAATGACACTAAAGAAGAAAAAATAACATGAAAGCAAAAATTATCCCAAATTCAAGTTAAGTTACTAGTAGAGTTTCGCAGAAGCCCTTCATGAATAATGCTTTATTAGCTCCTCGATGCGCTCTCTAGTTTTTTCTGTAGCTGGTAATAGCGGTAGCCTAATTTCTGGACCGCAAAGACCTAAAATATGCATAGCATATTTTACTGGTATTGGGTTAGTCTCAAGGAACATCGCTTGGTATAATGGCAATAATTGTTTATGGATTTGCAAAGCAAGTGAAGCCTCGCCCTTTTGCCAGGCTTCTTGTAGTTCTTTACAAAATTTAGGTGCAACGTTAGAGGTCACAGAAACGCAGCCTACGCCTCCTTGTGCGTTGTAAGCTAATGCTACAGAATCGTCACCAGAAAGCAAATTAAAATTGCTAGGCACGCTTGCGCTAAGCCTTAAAGGTCTTTCTAAATCTCCGCCAGCATCTTTCAACGATAAAATACGTGGCAACTGCGCTAGCCGTATTATAGTTTCATCGGCAAAATCAACTCCTGTACGACTTGGTACAGAGTAAAGCATGATAGGTAACTCTACTGCGTCATGAAGTTGTTTAAAATGCTCAAAAATACCCTCCTGACTTGGTTTTATATAAGGAGGAACAGCACAGAGCAATCCATCTGCGCCTATTTTTTGGCACTCCATAGCCAGCTCTATTGCAAACTCTGTGCAGCTAGAAGAACAACCAGCAATAACAGGCAGACGTTTTTTTGTAATGTCAACACTTGCCTGTACTAAAGAACGATACTCGTTCCTTGTTAAGCTAGCCCCTTCGCCTGTTGACCCAGCTACTATTATTGCATCAACCTTAGCATCAATTTGATATTCTATTATTTTTTCTAAAGCGGCAAAATCAAGTCTACCTTCTTTAAATGGGGTGATGATAGCGGTAATTAAGCCTTTAAATATATTATTGTTCATTTCTACCTTGCTAGGTTTTATCTTCTTACCAAATCGGCATATTCTTGCTGTAATAACTCAGTAATACGGTTTTTAGGAAATGTTATTTTCTGCGAGCCCAAATCGATTGAATTTACTGCTTTAATTTCTGCAGCGGTGCCAGTCATAAAACACTCATCGTAATGTTCTAGTTCTGATAATTCTATATATTTTTCGTTAACCTGCAAACCTAATTTACCCGCTAATTCTATTATAGTTTGGCGAGTAATACCATTTAAAAAAGCATCTGCTATTGGCGTGAATATACGATCTCCTTTGACAAAGAAAATATTAGTAGTAGTGCACTCTGCAACATAACCTCGCCAGTCGAGCAACAAAGCATCGTCATAACCTAGAGCTTTTGCCTCTTCCTGCGCAATAATTATCATATTATAATGACCAGAAGACTTGCATTGCGTAGGCATAGCTTCAGGATGTGGTTTGCGCCAACGGCTAACATGCAATTCTATTTTATCTATCAATGGCTTTGATGAGTTTGGAATAATAGCTATTAGAACATTTATAGAAAGATTTTTGTTAGTCATATTGAGTGACTCAGCACCCCTAAAAACCAGCGGACGACCATAACCTTCAATAATATTATTTTCCTTGATAACGAGCCTGTGAGCCTCCATTATTTCTTCAGCACTAAAAGGCGAGTCCATGTATAAAGTCTTAGCCGACTTAAGCAAACGCTCTGTGTGCTCTTGTAACTTAAAAATTTTGCCGTTATAAGCTCTTTCGCCCTCAAATACAGCACCAGAATAATGCAGGCTATGGGTAAAAATATGCACATTAGCTTTTTGCGCCTCTATTACCTCACCATTGAGCCAAATATATCCTTCAAGTTCAGAAAGTTTTTTTATTGTCATTGTCAAACCCTTATTATTTGGCTAGTATGGTATTAGTCAATTGCACATTTCATTATATAACTATGCAAAAGCAACCACCGCACATACTCATTGTTGATGATGATAACAGAATTCTAAAACTTTTGAAGAAATTTTTTGAACAAAATGGTTTACTTGTATCAGTTGCTGATTCAGTGCCAAAAGCAGAAGAATTGCTGCGTTATTTCATATATGACCTGATCATCCTTGACGTTATGCTACCAAATGTTACAGGGCTAGATTTTGCTAAAACAATAAAATCTAGCGGCAATAATATTCCTATAGTAATGCTTACCGCTCTTTCTGAAGTAGAAGACCGCATTAGAGGGCTTGAGGCAGGAGCAGCTGATTATATTTCTAAACCTTTTGAGCCAAAGGAATTGCTGCTGCGAATCACAAAACTGATTGAATCATCTAGCCAGCATAAAAAAGAGCAGCAAATTACCCGCTTTGGTCGTAATTACTACGATACTGCTACTAAAGAATTTGTAAAAAACAATCAAGTAGTTAAACTTAGCACCACAGAGCAAAAACTCTTAGATATATTAATAGACGCCAAAGGAAATATAATTAGCCGTGAGGAGTTATCAAAAAAAATGGGCGAATCAGTTAGTATAGCAAATAGCGTTTCCAAAGAACTTAACCTGCGTTCTATTGATGTCCAAATAACAAGGCTACGTAACAAAATTGAAGATACTCCTAAAGAGCCACAATATTTAAGAACTGTTCGCGGCGAAGGTTATGTCCTCTACACTTAATGCCAAAAAGACAAGCCTAATACGTAGGTTAATGCCGCGCACGCTTTTAGTGCGCTTTATGCTAATAATAATTGTACCCACTTTAATAGGACAATTAATTGCAGTTTTTTTATTCTATGATAGGCATTGGTATAACGTATCTTACCATACTAGCAATATTATTGTTAAAGAAATTGAATCGCTTATCAATAATTACAACAGTGATAAAGAACCAAATCACCGCGCCGCGCAAGAGTATCTGAACCTCTCTTATCAATTTTTTCCTTATTCCAAATTAAAGAAAAAACAGCCAAAATTACAGGATGAATTACAGATTTTCAAAACTATTTTGGACCAAACGGTTAAAAATAGGAAGATAGTATGGCTAAATAAAGAAGGTAAAATTGAAGTCTTATGCCAGTTAAAAGACGGCGCAATGAAAATTACCTTTCCCGCCAAGCTGCTGATAAATCCTACCACTTATATTTTTGTTCTGTGGCTTATATTCTTAACCATTATACTACTTTCAGTCTCCCTGATTTTTTCAAAAAATCAGATTAAGTCTATCCTTGAATTAGCTTATATGGCAGATAGTTTTGGTCGTGGTGAAGAAGGGTTAAGCGCATACAAACCATCAGGCGCAAAAGAAATAAGACGAGCTGGTATTGCTTTCTTGAAAATGAAAGAAAGAATAGAGAGACAAGTTAGCAAAAGAGCTCAAATGCTGGCGATGATTTCGCACGATCTGCGTACACCACTTACTAGAATGAAATTGCAGCTAGAACTTATGGAACAATCAGAAGAGACAACGGAACTCAAAGAAGACATTGAGTCAATGATGTATATGATTAACTCATATCTAGATTTTGCTAAGGGTGAAAAAGGTGAGCAGTTTCAAATTGTTTCTCTTAATTCCTGGCTTGCAGAGTTATTGCAGTCAAAGCTTGCTTTGAATAAAACTTCTACTAGTAGCAATATAGAGTTTGAAGCAGACCAAGCTAATCCAAAAATACAGTTAAAACCAAATTCATTTAGCAGGGTTATTGCCAACCTAATTGACAACGCCAACAAATATGCTAGTAAAAATAATGATACTGCTAAGATTAAAATTAAGATACATAGTACAAATAGTAACGTTATAATTACTCTTGAAGATAACGGCAGCGGTATTGAAGATAAGGAAAAAGAACTAGTCTTTAAAGCATTTTATCGTACTGACAAAGCTAGAGATTTAAACAACTCTAGTAATGTAGGTCTTGGACTTGCAATCGCTAAAGAAATAGTACGCAAACATCATGGCAGAATCTCTTTAGAAGATAGCAGCGATTTAGGCGGCTTGCTAGTTAAAATAACTTTACCTAGATTACTGCAGTCAGTCCATGCTAGCTGAAGTAGTAAAGATATAGTATTGACTTACGCACAAATTAAAATGTTATAGGAACAAATATTATGACCTCAATGTTTAATAGGTTAAAACAAGCTCTAATCAATAGTTCTAGCAAGATATCTAGTGGTATCGAACAGATCTTTTTGAAAAAAAAACTCGATGAAGAAACCTTAAATTCGCTAGAGGAGCTTCTTATTACCTCAGACATAAGCACTAAGGTAGCAAAGGAATTAATCAGTAGCCTAAAACAAATTAAATTCGATAAAGAAGTAAGTGCAGAAGTTATTAAGCGCGAGCTAGCTAATTTAATTAGCCAGTATTTTGCCAAAACTATTGATAAGCCTTTTGCTCTAATACCAAATGCACTTACTGTAGTGCTGGTATGCGGAGTTAACGGTAACGGCAAGACTACAACTATTGGCAAGCTAGCGGCAAGTTACGCTAAACAAAACAAAGCGGTGGCTATTGCTGCTTGTGATACTTTTAGGGCAGCGGCTGTAGAGCAATTAGCTACTTGGGCTAAGCGTTCTGGCGCCCTGTTAATTAAAGGAGAAATAGAAGCAGACCCTGCTAGTGTGGCTTATAATGCTATAAAGCAAGCTAAAGAAAATAATATTGATTTGTTATTTATAGACACGGCAGGTAGATTGCATAATTATAAAAATTTGATGGATGAACTGGGCAAGATTATAAAGGTAATAAAAAAGATAGATGAAACTGCGCCGCATTACAGCATGCTTGTACTTGACGCAACCACTGGTCAAAATGCTCAAAACCAAATAGAACATTTCACTGCAGTAGCTGGTATTAATAGCCTAGTTCTTACCAAATTAGATGGCACCGCAAGGGCTGGCACCATAGTTGGAATTGTCCAAAAATATAATATTCCTGTGCATTTTATAGGTATTGGCGAGCAGCTAGAAGACCTTAAACCCTTTGAAGTTAAAGCATTCGCTGAGGCTTTGGTAGGAGCAAGCTAATAGGCTGCAGCTACTTATGCCACATTTCATTTTTAAATGGAACTTGGTATTAGTGATTTCCTAGTAATTCAACTGGCGTACAGCACTGGTGGTTTAGGGTGCTTTGCACGTCGTCAGGTGTACTATGATCCATATTACTATCAAAACTATCGATAGTGATTGCTTGATCTACGGCTTTAGCAGCAAAGACTTCATGTAGCTTTATAAAATCATCATGTTTTGATTTTATAAATGACATAACATTGATAACACCAGTAAAGCAGCTAATGGCGTATACAATTTCTTCAAGCCACCACATAAAATCCTCTTCCTTAACTACTTCAGTATAAATTTATACGCAGCATACAAGAAAAGGATTAATATTTTATTAAAACTTTACTTGTATGCTGCGTACAAATGAAAATTTACAGTGAAGAAAAAACTGTGAATACTACAAACTAAACATGGTGGTCACCGTGTGCATCTGCACCTACTAATTGGGTATCTTCAGTTTTATGATGACCGTGGTTTTGCAAATCATCATGACAATCATGACCTGGTCCACAATGCATTATCTTTGTTTTATTGACTATTTTAGTTGCTCCAGCCGGTTTTGGATGACATATGTCATATATTGATTTTGTAAACGAAACAAGGCTCATAACAAACATAGCACTGTTAGTAAAAGCCATAACTCCTTGAAACCACATAAGATACACTCCTTAAATAAATGTTATTAAGTAAGAGCTTGGAGTTTTAAATTCCATGCTACTTAGAATAAATGGTACAAAAAAAAGATTAATAGGATGTTAAAAGATTAACTTTATTTTTCGTGATATGTAAAAAACATAATAATTTACACAAGTTGCAGTTTTATGTTGTAATAAAGACATTATACTTTGTTTGAATGATCCAAAGGGACTTGGTATAAAGAATTTTGATGGGGCGACGCTATAATAAATTACTATAGCGTCTATTTTTGTTCTTAATTATTAGTGTTATTAGCTTTTGCCCTAATTTCAGAAATCATGTTTTGTAAGGTCTCCAGGTTAAGCGCACCTGATAATAACTGACCATTTAAGATATAAGTAGGTACTGATTGAATGTGCAAGTTACCAGCAATTTCAAAGCTTTTATTAAGCGTATCTTTAATTTCAGATTTATCAATTTCTTCTTCTATCGCATCTAATTTAAGATCATTAGATACAAGCAAATTTTCAACCGCTTCTTTGGTCATCGGTTTAAGATTTAGCAAGCCATTATGCACAGTTTGGAATTTTTCAGGAGCAATGCGGTGCACAGCTAAAGCTATACGTGCAGCATAATTAGCAGCTTCTCCAAGTACTGGAAATGGTCTTAGAACTACCTTAACGCCTTTATCTAAATTCACTAATTGTTCTAGATAGTTATTACCTTTAATACAATAGCCGCAAGTATAGTCATATAGCGCAACAATAACAATATCGCCTTTTTCATTACCCATGAACGGCACAGAAGTTGAGTCCTCTACTTCTGCTTTTTTGTCAGCTAGGTAGCCAGTAACTTTACTTTGCACCTCACCCATTTTACGTTTTTGCAATGTATCTATAGCCTCAAGAATTACTTCTGGGTTAGCAAGTAAGTACTCTTTAATGATTGAGTGAATTTTTTCTTGTGACGCAGCACTTACATCATCAAGCATAGAGCCAACGTTTTGCGTACCTGTCGTAACAGCGGTTGATACAGTGTGAATTGGTTTAATGACCTTATATGCTAAGGTAGCAATCAGTAAGACAATAATAAGTAAAAATATTCGATTTATAATTTTTTGCATATTTCTAATACGTTCAATGGTTTAATTTCGTTCGATTCTATGGAACTTGGAGGCAAAAGTAAAGCATATCATAGCAGATAAATTACCATCTTGCTTAAAAATCTCCTATTCCGTGAGAATTATATCATTTGCCTTATACCATTCAGGACTTTGTGGTTTTAGCCCCTTAATAGCCTCGCGGGCAAGTCCTTTTGCTCTAGGCAACTCGCCGAGTTTAAAGGCTATTAGCGCTGAATTTAATAGGCTTTCATAACGCAACCCTGCCTTTTCGTAATAGATAGCTAGATAATATAAAGGCATAATATTATCTGGGTCATGATTGAATACAAATTTTAAATCATTAGCTAGTAATTTAATTTGCTCTTTAGACTTAGTGCTTGGCTGGTTTTGGTATATACTCATACCGACAACAGCTTTGCCTAGTTTAATCAATACGTCGTTTGGGCGAAGCTTTGAGGCATTGGTATAATAAGTCAGGGCTTCTGGTTTACCAAACTCAAATAGGATTTGCCCTTTTAATTCTTGATAAAATGCATCTTGAGGTTTAAGTTTGATTAGCCTATCAATATGAACTAATGATTTTGGTAAGTCACTAGTCCTAAAATATAATATGGCTTTAGTATAGTCTTCTAATTCTAAATTATTTAAAGCGATATTAGAAGAAAGCATATTTTGCGGGTTAGTGGTAAAAGCTCTTAATTTAGCAATACTTCTACTAAATTTATAGGTTAACTCTTTTGAATTTTGGCTAGTTTGGAATTTAGAACGCTGATGGAAATTTTTGAGTGCGATGAGCCGCTCGCTCTCTAAGGGATGCGTTTGTTCGTAAGGGTTTATGCTGCGTCCCCTATGCTGCTGCAACATATATTCAAAAAAAATTATCATGCCCCTTGCTGAATGACCACTTTGTTCAAGTAACCTAAGGGCTGTTTGGTCTGCGGATGATTCAAAACTCCTCGAATACGCTAGTACTGATCTTTCTGCAACGTGCGCGCCGCCCAGCGCAATTGCTGCTGATAAAGCCGGGTTGCCAGCTGCCGCGCTAACAAGACCTATTGCTAGTGACGACATAGCAACTTTGCTATAATTATCGATATTTTCAGATTGCCTTGCTATGTGCTTGCCGGTGATATGACCAATTTCATGAGCAATAACGCCTCGCAATACGTCTATATCGCCAAACTTGGTTAACATGCCGCTATTAATATACAAAACTTCACCGCCAGCGGTAAAAGCATTTAAAGTGTCGTCATTCACTAAATAAATTTTTAATTGCTTTAAGCGCGCAGCTTTAACAATAGGCGCTGCTACTAAATCTATAGCCTCTTCTATTTCAGAGTCACGAATTACGCCTGCAAATACTTGACTTGTAGCAAATAAAAATAATACCAAATGAAGAAATATGTATTTAACTTTTAGCATTCTACAGTACCCTAAATAAAATAAAATTTGCCCACTTTAGGAATAATAAATTCTTTACTGGAAATTCGCTGCTTTGCCAAAGCAAT
>JAIXRE010000047.1 GCA_027485375.1 Rickettsiaceae bacterium
GCGCAAAGACGAATCTTGCAAAATCCGTTTGGATTATTTAAAAATGGAATTTGGTATTAAGCTCCTTCATCATCGTCGATATGTTGCTTCTCGTATTTCTCATGGCGTTCTTGGGCTTCAATACACAAAGTAGCTACTGGTCTTGCTTCAAGCCTTTTAAGCCCTATTTCTTCACCAGTTTCTTCACAATAACCGTAATCTCCTGATTCTATCCTTTTTAAGGCTTCTTCAATTTTATCTAGTAACTTGCGATAACGATCTCTTGTTCTTAATTCTATGGTTGTTTCTGTTTCAATAGAAGCACGATCATTTAAATCTGGTTCGTTCCAGTTTTCTTCCTTAAGATGCACAAGAGTTTCACTTGCTCCAGCGAGTAGCTCCTGTTTCCATACATTCAGTTTTTGTTTAAAATACTCAAGTTGCAAAGGATTCATATATTCTTCTTGCTCACTTGGTTTATAACCTTCTGGTAATAGTACTTTAGGATGATTTGGCATATATATTATCTCTTGAATTGCACTCTAATTACTATAACTTATAATATAAAAACTATGCAAGCAGTTCTTATATTTACATAGATTTTTTTGCTGCAGGATGCGCCTTATTGTACGAACTTTCCAAGTGTTTAAGGCTAATTTTAGTATAAGCTTGCGTGGTAGATAGGCTTTGATGTCCTAGCAACTCCTGTATTGACCTGAGGTCAGCGCCGCTTTCAAGTAGGTGCGTGGCAAAACTATGACGAAAAGCATGTGCACTTAAATGCTCTGGTAAGCCATAAAAACGCCTAAGTGCTATTAGCTCTCTATTAAATACAGGGGCTTGCAATGGTTTCCCTTGCTTACCTCTGAAAATTGGCTCGTCGTCTTTTATAGCATAAGGCAAGGCAGCTATATATTGCTCTATGAGCTCTCTAGCCTGCGGTAGCCATGGTACTATACGTTCTTTTTCTCCTTTACCTATAATTTTAATATATTCTAAATTTTGCAGGTGTTTTTTAGTCAAAGCAAGACTCTCGGAAATCCTGAGACCTGAAGCATAAATTAGCACAAGCAAGGCTTTATTTCTAAGCTCTACCCACCCTACCCTGCCAAACTCCTCTATATGCTCTATTGCCTCATTTGTTTCATTTAGCGACAAAGCCTTAGGCAGCCTTTTAGCCTTTTTAGGGCTTTTAACTGAATGCACAGCATGACATTTAATTTGATAACGTTTTTCTAAAAAAAGGTAGAAATTCTTAATTGCAGACAAAGCTCTAGAGTTCGACGCGGCAATATATTTCTCCTGCTGGCTACGTTTTACTAGCCAGTTTCGCATAAGCCTTATATCTACCTTTTCTATAGCCGCAAGGTCAACCACCTCTCCAGTATATTCAGAAATAAAAGCTAGAAAATGCTCAAGGTCATGAGTATATGACAGGCACGTATGCTTTGAATAATTTCTCTGCAAGGTCAAATATTCTTGCCACTCTTTGACTAGTAATTGTAGATTTTCTAACACCGTTAACATTATAGCATTTATTTAGTTGACCACTAAGACCTAGGGGTTTATTTTTTACAAATAATATTTTACCATATTCTACAATTTTCTTACGGCTTTTGCAGCTAGTTTTTAACATGTGTTCTATTAATCTGCACTTACAGGGCTTTGACGGGGCGACTTTATAGCGTCTTTGCGGCGGCAAAAGCCCGAAGCAATCAAGTAAATATAATCAATTGACTATAGCCCTATTTTTACTGCTCATTAAGATCGTCCTCTTTCATTTGCTTTCTTAGATTGCTCTTTAATTTTCTCTACCCAAGTATCTTTTTTTACAGTACCTAATATCTCCCCAACATATGCCCCAGTTTTAAGAGCAAACTCTTCTTTTTTTACCTTACCAGTTACAAAATCAATGGCTAGTTTACACAATTGAATAAAGCTTTGAGCTTTGGTTCTGTTTGGTAAGTTATTTTTAAAGTCATCGCTATTAACTATATTATTTACTTCTTCAAGATTACCTATAGTTTTCTCTCTCTCTAATTTCCCTACCCCATCTTTGAATCGCTGTGCGTTATCTGCACCTATTTTTAACGCTAATAGATTATCTTCTTTTATTTTCACTAAGATAGCTATTGCCTCTTCTAAACGCTCTTGCTGTAGAACTGGCGCAGCTGGTTGCTCTTGCTGCGGAGCTTTAGGTATTGGCTCTACAAACTCTATTTTGCCCTCAGGCAGCTTTAAGCTTCCTTTCGGTAAAGGCGCTTGAGGCGCTGGCTGCGGAGCTACTGCTGGTTTAGCAGCTTCAGGCGCTGGCTGTGGAGCTACTGCTGGCTTAGCGGCTGGCTGCTCTTGCTGCGAAGTTGGTTTAGCGGCTTCAGGCGCTGGCTTAGCTTGCTTAGCTTGCTCTGGTTTTCTGTCCCACCACTTTATTGCTTGCAAATTTTTAGTAATAGGAGCTTTTGGAGGTGACTGAATTTGTGTCTTTGCTGGAGCTGCTGCTGGAGCTGGTGCTGGCTTAGTAGCTGGCTGCTCTTGCTTCGGAGCTTCAGGCGCTGGCTGTGGAGCTATTGCTGCCTTGTCTACGACTGCTGGAGCAGCTACTGGCTTAGCAGCTTCAGGCTCTGCTTTAGCGGCTGGAGCTTGTGCTTGCTTCGGCGCTGGTTGCATCATATTAGAAAATACTTCTGCAAGCCCTTGAGGTAATCCTCCAGCGCTTATTAGCTTTTGCACCTCGGCTTTGACAGCCTCTGATGCTAAAATACCACTGACAATGTCGTCTATATAAAATTCATCTTTATTGCCTTTGGATGCTGCTTTGTATGCTTCTATAATATCTTTCGCTGCCAAGCTTGGATTACCCATTAAAATGTGTAATTTACTCCTACCTAAAGGATATACACCATTATTAGGATCCAGTTTTATAGCTTCATCATAACACTCAAGTGCTTCTTTATAGCGCCCCTCATCCTTGCCTTCTAACTCCACTATTCTTAATAAAGCTGTTGCTTTATTAGCATAATTCTGAGCAGGAGTAGTTTTATTTTTAATGAATGTATCATAAGTTGTGATTTCACCTTGTAGTTTGCTTATTTCTTTTTCCTTAGGGGTTAGCTCTGGTTGTGCTACGGCTGGAGCTGCTGCAGCTTTTGCCGTTGGCTGTGATGCGGCTTGAGCTGCTGCTGGTTTGGATAATTCTTCAGCCTTTTTTAGCTTTTCTACCTCGGCTTTGACACTCTCTGATTTTAAAATATCCTTGATAGTGTTGTTTACATACATATCAAGCGCTCCATCAAAACTGAGCGCTTCTTGTGCTGCTATAATATCCTTCGCTGCCAACTCTGGATTATTCATTAAAATGTGTAATTTACTCCTATCTACAAGATATACCGCATTATTAGGGTTGAGTGTTATAGCTTTATTATAACACTCTAATGCTTGCTGCTGGTAAGTTGACTTCTGAGTAGCGTCTCCTGTTAATTCTGCCAACTTCACTAAAGCCTTACCCTTTAAATTATACGCTTGCTCATCTTTAGAATCCTCTTTTAAAGTGTCATTGCAAACTTTAATTTCATTTTTTAATGCTCGCTCTTTTGGACTAAGCCCACCTACACCATCTTTACTCATAAAATACCTTCATTAAAAAATTAATCATATATTCATGATATGATTAACTTAATAAACGGGTCAAACTATTTTTAAAGTAATAGGCTTGTTAAACCAAATTAAAGGCTAAAATACAACTTGAGTTAATCGGTCAAAAATACCAAAGGAAGGATTTTGCTGTTTAACTGAGATAAAGGGAAACTTTTTTAGTCTCTCCGTTAACATTATAGCATTTATTTAGTTGACCACTAAGAGCCAAAATACTACTTAACTTGTTCTATTTCCACATTTTTTAGCTAATTTTTAACCAGCACCCTTTATTCAACTAATCTAGAGTTTTGATGTATAAACCATTAAAATGCGGCAAATATAGCAAGCTTATTCAACCTAACGCCAATGCAAAAACTTTACCTACTAGGACCACCACTACTATTGCTGTTGCGCCTAATAGAAGGAGCTGATGACTTAGATGTATATTTACCTAAAGTTTCTTTTATCTCCTTAAGCTTAGCCTGCCCTTCTGGCTTTACTACATTTTTGCGTTCCTCCCAAAGAGTTAATGCCTTAGAAATAGAAATTTTACCTGTAACTACATCACC
>JAIXRE010000085.1 GCA_027485375.1 Rickettsiaceae bacterium
GCTATTTCCTTGGTTGTTTTTAATTGCGGTGCTTGAGGTCTTTTACCCTCTGAGTTTAGACCTAAATTCGCTACATCCCACTGAAAAACTTTGTTTTTTATAAAATATTCTTGTATATTTTCAGCACCGCAAGATTGCTGATCTAATTTAAAACCCATTCCTTCTAAGTTATTTAAGAATGCAAGCACTTCTTCCTTTGCTGCTTTCTTTTGATCCTCGCTGGGAGTCCAAACTACACCTTGAGGACTAGATTTACTCGCAAGGTCACAGGACTTTACTACTTGCTCTATAAAAATCTTTTTAACCATTTCGTCGGTTAAGATAAGTTGTATATATTGAAGATTCTGGTCGAGATCATCAAAAGTTCCTTTTATCTGAAAATTCTTTTCTCGTAAATTATTAAAGAATATACGTGCGTCACGTCTTCCTTTTAGCCGAGCCTTCTCGCCGTCAAACGGACCTTGTCTATCCTGTCTATAAACTCTGAATGAACGGTCACATGAGTTTAATACTTGCTCTATAAAAATCTTGTTAACCATCTCTTTGTTTAAGATAAGTGGTATTCCATTCTGCATGGCATAAGCCAAAGGGTCGCTCTGCTCTTTGATAAAAGGTGGAGCTGGGAATTTCAAATTATTTTCTATCATATTTTGAAAAAACTCTTGTTTCTCAGTTTGCAAAGCCCCATTTAGTCTTTGTTGAAATGCAGCTGGTACATCTTTATCTTCTACGCCTTCTACTTGAGGCTTGAGAAAATTGACTAAAGGAATTGCTTTTATACTTTCTTCTTTAGACATATATTTATCCTCTCCTTAAAATTAAATTCCATAAATATTATTAAAGCACTAAATACGGTAATAACTAAATATAAAGTTAATACCTTAACTATGAGCTATTTATTTTAACCAAAACCTATGCTAAAAATGGCACTTAGTGTTTATGCTTCTGCTAGACTTTGCCAAAAAATTTATAGTAATCGCTTGAAAAATTCTATAATAGGTACTATATTGATTATTGTAGTATTAATTGTAACTCTAAATTATTGAATTTAAAGTTGTAAGCTTTAGGAACCTGCGGCGCTTACTTAAATAAAATTTACTTCTTTAAAACGCTTGCTAGGTATCTCTCTATGTTATACAACGCAATGCATGAACGAGTATAAAAATTAGTACTAATTATTTCGTACAATGAAGGTTATTTATTATGATAGACTACACAAAATCTATATCAGCCACTCAAAAAAATTATGATGAAGGGCTGAGATCTTATCTACTTGGAATTTATAATTACATGGGGCTAGCTTTATTGCTTACAGGCGTAGCAGCTTACGCTACCTTGTCATTCCCGCCATTAACTAACCTAATGTTCAATGTAGGACAAAATGGTCAAATGGGGGTTACAGGTCTTGGTATGGTAGTGCAGTTCGCACCAATTGGTATAGCATTATACTTTTTTACAGGTATGGGCAGAATGACTGTAAAAACAGCCCAACTGCTATTTTGGGTTTATGCCGCACTTACTGGTATGTCTCTCTCTTCTTTAGGGCTTGTTTATACTGGTGAGTCTATTGCTCGCACCTTCTTTATTTGCGCATCTGTATTTGGGGCAATGAGTATTTACGGCTATACTACTAAAAGAGATTTAACAGCAATAGGATCATTCCTTGTAATGGGGCTTTTTGGCTTAGTTGTAGTCTCCTTAGTTAACATGTTTTTACAAAGCCAAGCAGTATCCTTTGCTACTTCTTTAATAGGAATAGCAGTATTTATTGGTTTGATTGCGTGGGATACTCAAAAGCTTAAAGGAATGTATTACGCTTATGCTGGTAGTGGAGAAATGGCTCAAAAAACAGCTGTTATGGGTGCTTTTATCCTATACCTAGATTTCATAAACTTATTTTTACATATGCTAAGATTCTTCGGTAATAGAAGAGATTAATCACTGTAATTTTCCTATTAGTTATAGCTCTTAAGTAAATTTCCTTAAGGGCTATAACTAACAAATCAATACTAGATTTTTAAAGAACATATCTTAACTAAGCACTCTGAAGTAAAGTAACATGCAGAACCCTACAGCTGCCATAGTTGTTATTGGCAATGAAATTTTATCTGGTAGGACGCTAGATACAAATACCCAGCACATTGCACAATCTTTATTAGCAATAGGTATTAGGTTACTAGAGACTAGAACAATTATCGATGACTGCGAAATAATCGTTGAAACTATCTTAGCTCTTAAAGATAAATATGATTATATATTTACTACTGGCGGCATAGGTCCTACACATGACGATATCACCAGCGAAGCTATCGCTAAAGCCTTCAAAGTACCACTTGTAATTCATCCCGTAGCTTACGAAATTTTGCAAAACTTTTACCTCTCAAAAGGCGAAAAGCTTAATCCAGCAAGAGAAAAAATGGCTTATGTTCCTGAAGGCAGCAAGCTCATAAGCAATTCGGTTTCCGCAGCTCCTGGTTTTATAATACAAAATGTTCATGTGTTCGCAGGCGTTCCTGATGTAATGCGCACTATGCTAGAGCAAGTCTTACCTACTTTAAGGCGCGGGGCTACTATTCATAGTAAAAGCCTGAGAGTAAGAATTGGAGAAAGTATAATTGCTAAAGCATTTGCAGACTTGCAAAATAAATACCCTGAAGTAGAAATGGGTAGCTATCCTTTTATAGATGACACGCACGGCTCTGAATTAGTCCTTAGGTCAATAGATATGCAAAAGTTAGAACAAAGCTATCTAGAATTACAAAAGATTATAGATTCGTTAAGGCTTTGACTGGTTGAGAACTTACTTTTACAACACTCATAACTCTACTCTTTCTAGCCTCTTCGAACTCTTGCGATCTAGATTAATTTTAGCTTGCCAACAATAACTGTGGGGTACTATAGATAGGTATTAGTTAATCTAATAAATTAGCTTTATGCTCTTGATAAGCCGCTAAGGCTCTTTTTCGTGAAAATTCTAAATCTACAATAGGGTCAGGGTAAGATTTAGCCTTTAACATATGTGGCACAAGCCATGGTGTGTGTATATAGCTATCACTGATATTTGCTAGTTCTGGTATCCAGCGGCGTATATATTTGCCTTCTGGATCGAATTTTTGCCCCTGTAGTACTGGGTTAAAAATACGAAAATACGGCGTGGAATCAGTACCGCAACCAGCCACCCATTGCCAGCCGGCAGAGTTATTTGCTATATCTGCATCAATTAAGGTGTCTAAAAACCAGCTTGCGCCGTCCTGCCATGGTATAAGCAAGTTTTTTACTAAGAAAGAGCCAACAATCATCCTTACCCTATTATGCATCCAGCCCGTTTGCCATAATTGCCTCATACCAGCGTCAATAATAGGGTAGCCAGTCTCACCCTTTTGCCATTTTTGCAGTAACTTTGTATCTTGACGCCAAGGGAAATTAGCAAAATTCTCTCTAAGTGGCTGGCTTGGTAAATTAGGGTTATGACATAATAAATGATAAGAAAACTCTCGCCAGCCAATCTCAGCCTTAAATCTTTCAAGACCCGCGCCTTCGTTATTATGACTATAACGTTCTAAATCATACCATATTTTACGTACGCTAAGCTCGCCAAAATGTAAGTGCGGAGAAAGCCTTGAGGTGCCATCTAAGCCAGGTATATCTCTCGCACTGGCATAAAAGGCTAGTTTAGTAGTTATGAAATCCTGCGCGCGCTCGAGTGCTGCGCTCTCGCCTACTTGCCAAAATTCCTCCATACCACGCCACCATTTAGCGCCACTTAACGTTGGTATAGCGTATTCCTCATGAGAAAATTTATCTAGCAACCCGTTATAGCTCTTAAACTCAGGTTTTGGCAAAGGAGCAGCGGGCGGCGTCAAGTTTTGCAAGCAATTACGCCAATATGGCGTAAACACCTTATATACCTTTGAGACTTCAAGGGCTGGGGTGTCAAGCTGCAGGTCTCGCTTGTGCTCACGTACCACACGTACTGCTTGCGCAAGCTCACCATTTGCTTTCCTACCATCCCTTGAAGTCTCTGCGGTATAATCTCTTGCGATTAGATGGGCTGGGTTGTCAAGCTGCTGGTCTCGCTTGTGCTCACTCATTATAGAAGGAAAAAGTAAATTTGGTGCAAATGCCTTACCACTAGGTAGCTGCTTTAACCAATCTTGTCCGCAGTCATTCCAATAAATATCTGTAATCTCAATTTGCTGCTGCAATCTTTGTATTATCTCAGCAACAGCTCCCTTGCAATAAAGCAGTGGCAAGCCATGCGCTGCTAGTTGTTCTTTTAAACTAGTAACACTTTTCAAGCGCCACCAAGCACTAGCTGCCCCTACCGCCTCCTCCTCCACATATACTGGTAAAACTTCATCGTGATGCTGCACTGCGTAATATAGAGCTGGATTATCTAATAACCGCAAATCTCTTTGTAATAAAACTATAATTGCCATATTGTTAATTAATCGCTGCAAGATAAAAAAAAAAAATTATTAACATCAATATCATCATTTAACTGCCAGCTTTGGGTTGTTATATTAAAGGTAAATCCTTTTAGTTCTTTCAATTTCATATGACTAGAAGCAAGCATAGAATTTAGCTCAGAAGGTTTGATAAATTTATTATAATCATGCGTCTTAGGAGGCACCCAGCCTAAAATATATTCAGCAGCAATGACCGCCTGCAGGTATGATTTTATATTGCGGTTAATAGTTGATACTATAAGCATACCATCAGGCTTTAAGACGCTAGCAATTTGGGCAATAAAATTACTAGGATTAGCCACATGCTCCATTACCTCTATACACAAAGCAACGTCAAATTTCTCTTTCTTTTTTGCCACTTCTTCAATAGTCGTGCATTCAAAATTTATCGCCAGCTCATGCTCGTTGCCGCATTGCATTTCGGCAGCTTGCTGCGCTGTGTTGATATTCTCAACTACTGCATCTATGCCCTTGATATTAGCGCCTATTTTTGCTAAAGGTATGGTAAGCAACCCTCCTCCGCATCCTATATCTATAATGGATTTACTGCTTAATTGCTTACTTGTATCTAAGCCTTGCAAGTCTAATTTAAAATGCTGCGTTATTTTATCTATAATATACTGAAGGCGCAGCGGATTAATCTCATGTAGTATTTTAAATTTGCCATTTTTATCCCACCACTGCTCAGCAAGAGCTCTGAATTTCTCAACTTCTTTAGTATCTACAGAAGAAAAATTATCCATTCTTTAAGCGCCCTCTAAGTTAAATAAATTTAAATTATTAGAAGATTGCTTAAGCAGTTTTTTATTTTGAAGCTCGCTGGTTTTTTCAAGGCTGCTCAAAATTTCATTAGCACGCCTAATAACAGTTTTTGGCAGACCAGCAAGCTGCGCAACATAAATACCGTAAGATTTATCAGCACTACCTTGAATAATAGAATGTAAAAAGAGAATACTATCTTCTAGCTCTTCTATTGCAACTGTGTAGTTTTTAAGTGCTGGCAAGAAATTACTCATTGCGGTTAATTCATGATAATGAGTGGCAAATAAACAACGGCAATTTAGCTTATCGTGTATGTGCTCAAGCACAGACCATGCTATTGCTACGCCGTCATAAGTAGAAGTGCCGCGCCCTACTTCGTCCAAGATAATCAACGATTTTTCTGTAGCCTGCGCTAATATTGCAGAAGTTTCTAACATTTCGACCATAAAGGTAGATTGCCCTTTGCTTAGATTATCGCCAGAACCTATACGGCTAAATATTTTGTCAATTATACCAATTTTTGCCTTTTCAGCTGGAACAAAGCTACCTATTTGCGCAAGAATAGAAATAATAGCATTTTGCCTTAAAAAAGTGCTTTTACCAGCCATATTAGGTCCAGTAATTAGCCATATCCTTTCAGCTTTGGATAAGGCGCAGTCATTAGCAATAAAAGACTTACTATCTTTGTGAAGCCCTTGTTCTACAACAGCATGTCTGCCTTTAGTAATATTAAAAGTAAGGTCGTTAGTTAATGCAGGCTTTGTATAGCCATATGCATTTGCTATAAAAGCTAAGTTACAAAATACATCTAGCTCGCTTAGGCTATCACTCAGTAATCGCAAAAAGGCGTCTTTCTCAGTAACTTGCCGGCATATTTGAATATATATTTCTTGCTCTAAACTCACCGCCAAAGCTCTAGAATTTACCATATCGCTTTCTAGCTTTTGCAGCTCTATAGTGGTGTAACGGACGGTGTTTGCAGTAGTTTGCCTATGGATGAATTTAGCATCGTTAATTTTATTGCTATGCCGCGCCGTAACTTCAATAAATAGTCCCAAAACATTGTTATGCGCTATTTTTAAACTATCAATCTGCATTTCTTGCTGGTAGGCAAACTTTATATTTTCGACATATTGCTTACCATTATTAATCAGGTCGTATAATTCCTGTATTTTAGGATGGTAACCGTGCTTGATTATCCCTCCTTCGCTAATGGAGTTAGGAGCATCTTCACGTATTGACTGATCTATAAGGTCATATAATTCATGGTCTCCAATTAAAGGACTAATTAATCTCTCAATGCATTCTGGTAACCCCAGCCCCCAGTTGTTAAGAAATTCTCCTTTTATTTGAAGGGCTGCTGCTAGACTATATTTGATACTAAGCAAGTCTCGAGGCGTACTTCTGCTCATAGCGATTCTAGTTAAGCACCTTTCTAAATCGCTAACTTTTTTTAGTAAACCCTTGATTTTTTCAACTATATCTAAATTATTGTAGAAAAATTCTGTAAGCTCTAAGCGATTATTGATAGCCCCTAGGTCAATCAGGGGGTTAGAAAGAAACTTATATAATAAGCGGCTACCAGCTTTGGTTACCGTACCATCAATAACTTCAAGCAAACTTCCTTTTGTTTGTCCTGACAAACTGCTGGCTATCTCTAAATTTGCCCTAGTAGCTGCGTCAATACTCATAAAATTATGAAAATTGACAATCTTAGGCAATGGCAGAGTAGTTAAATTCTGCTTTTGTGTTAAAGACAAATATTCTATAACACCGCCAATACTGCTAATCATTAAGTCAGAACTATTTCCTATGGCTGAGATGTTAGCAATATTATAAAAATTTAGGATGATTTTTTGACATTTGCTAACAGCAAAAAAACTATCGACCTGATAAGAAACCCTTTGATGCAATTGATTGCTAATTAAACTAGCAAGCTGCGTGCCTCTTAGAGACTCACTCAGCAAAATTTCTTTTGGCGCTAAGCGAGCTAACTCATTGATGATTTCATTATATGGAATTTCTATAACAAAAATTTCAGAAATAGAAAGATCAGCGTAACAAATAGAGGCTGCGGTGTCACTTTTGTTAATTACTAAGCTTGCTAAATAATTCGGCACCGCGCCATCAATTAGCGATTCTTCAGTAATAGTACCAGGCGTTATAATCCTTACCACATCTCTTTTAACTATAGCCTTATAACCGCCTCGTTTCTTTGCCTCTTCTGGCGTCTCAAACTGGTCGCATATTGCTACCTTATACCCCTCTCCTATCAATTTATTGAGATAATTTTCTAAAGCATGATGAGGAACGCCGCACATAGGTACTTCTTCCTCACCAATCTTTCCTCTCTTGGTAAGAGCAAGCCCTAAAACTTTGCTAGCTAAGATAGCATCGTCAAAAAATAGCTCGTAAAAGTCACCCATTCTAAAAAGTAGCAAGCAATCAAGATTAGCATATTTGATTCCTAAATATTGCTGCATCATAGGTGTAGAGCTATCATAACAATATTTTTCTTTGAATTCTTCAAATGTCATAAATTATTGTTTTATAAGATAACTTGCTGTTTTTTTGAACTTGGTCTGAAATAAACCGTATTATAATGCTCTTCGCTACCGCTACGTTTCCTTTGACGAACAGAAAAGCTACCAAAACCACGCAACTCTATACGGTTGTGCTTAGCAAGCTCTTGCTTCATGTAGTCCAGCACCAACTCAACAGCAGAAGCTACATCTTTTTGGTGAAGATCATTAAAGTGCAGTGCTACATCTGCTATTAAATCCTTTTTTGTTGCCATAAAATTCCTATTAAAATTTCGCTGTAACGCCCTGATTTTTATATCCAAATATATTATTAGCTAAACTATCCATATCTTCAAATAGCATATCTAAAAACTTATTAACAGGCTTCAATTTGACTTCTTTTACCTTCAAATTTGGGTCAATTTGTTTTTGCCCTTGTAACCACTTAACAGCGTCGTCCTTTGTGCCAACTGCATCAACTAACTTTAACTTCAGCGCCTTCTTTCCTAAATAAATACGACCATCAGCTATTTTTCTCACCTGCTCCAGCGATAGCCCTCTGCGCTCAGCAACAACTTCAATAAAATAATCATAAGCATCAGCAACACTTTCCATTATTGCTTCCTGAACTTCTGGAGTCAATTTTTCAGTAGGATTAGGGGCAGCTTTTAGCGGACTGGATTTAAAATTATTAAGCTTCACTCCTAGTTTTTCTGCTAGTTCAGTGATCTCAGCACTTTGCATAATAACCCCTATTGAACCGGTTATAGTACCGTTATGACTAATAATATAATCACCGCCTAATGCTATCAAATAACCAGCAGAAGTTGCTAGTGTACCTAGCACTACTACTACTGGCTTCTTAGACGAAATTTTACGTAAAATATTGTAGATTTTCTCACCACCAACTACAGTTCCACCAGGAGAATCAACATATAAAATTAGCGCTTTTATATTATTATCATCTGCAATATTTTCTAAGTTAGTATCACGCTTAGCATCTTCAAATAGCACACCGTCGATAGCCACAGATGCAATATAAGGACTAATTGTTACTGCCGCCATAGGCAAATTTTTACCGCCCAGCATGCTAAGCGAAATGACAGCGCTAACAGCGAAAAGCGAAATGGCTATAAGCTTCCATTTGCGTATTTGAGATTTATTTTGCGTTCTTTCAATTAAGTATTCAGGAGGTAGATTCATAATTAATTATTTTTATCCCTAATAATGCGACCTTGATCTCTTTTCCAATCTTTTTCTTTTAGGCTTTCTCTTTTATCGTATAATTTTTTACCCTTTGCCAAACCAAGCTCTACTTTTGCAACATTCTTATTATTAAAGTATAGCGATAAAGCAATTAAAGTATAACCTTTTAACCTAATTTTACCGATAATTTTTTTAATTTCTTTGCTATGCAATAACAGTTTACGAGGTCTTCTAGATTCATGATTAAACTGATTAGCTTTATCATACTCAGCAATATGACTATTATATAAAAACACTTCGTTGCCAGAATTTGCGGCGTGACTATCTTCTATACTCACCTTGTTTTGGCGCAGAGATTTTACTTCACTTCCTTTTAAAATTATACCAGCTTCAAAACGCTCTTCAATAAAGTAGTTAAAAATTGCCTTCTTATTCTGCGTAACAACTTTTTTATATTCACTCATGAGACTAAAATGTAAGAACAATTTTTTTGTATTCTATTCGTCATTATGAATTTTTGCAAGCTACTTAAAATAGTTTTATACCAACTCCAAGATTAAATTGGACAAGTTAGTATTATTTTGCCTCAATCAATTCCATAACCCCCTCCACAGACGTTGTGACTTCAATCAAAGTTGAAGTTTGCTTTGAGAGAGTGCCAATTTGCAGCATATTCTGAAATTGCTGCAATAAAGGATTCCAAAAACCTTCATGATTTAATAAAATTATGCGCTTATTCATTAACTGCAAATTTTTATGTAGCGAGAATTTGATAAGCTCGTTCAAAGTGCCAAGCCCACCTGGAAGAACAATAATTATATCAGAAGTTTTTTCAAATTCTTCTAGCCTAGAATTTATGCTTTCAGTCCAAATGATATTGCCTTTAGGAATTAAAGGATGCTCTAAATTATATGGTTTTAGTGCTTTTGGTACAATACCATACACTGTGCAGTTATCAGGGGTAGAGGAACAATAACCATCCACTACCTCTTTCATCAAACCTTTCTTATAGCCACAAGTTGTTATTGCTACTTTATGATTGAAAAGTTTTTGCCCCAAATCATAAGCGGCTTTCTTTAAGATATCAGAAACCTTGTCATTAGAACTGCAAAAAACTGCTATAGTATTTTTTGTATGATTTTGGTTAGTACAACCAGCCTCCTCAGTACATTTATTCTTAGAATCATGAGTCCCATAAAGAGAAGTATTATAAATATCCTTCTCTTCTCCATAAGCATGGAGCGCTAAGCTAAGTAATATAGTTACAAAAGCCTTAAGACGCATATCTTAAATCCTCTTTATTTAAAATCAAATTTATTACTAGCTAATTTATTCATAACTTTGCTTTCTAGAGAGTCGACTAAAGCATCAGTAAATTCTAATGCTACAGCATTATTCACCATGCCAAGTTTTCTTTTAAGCCATGGCTGCTTAACACCGATATATTCTATTTTATTATCCTGACCAAATTTACGTTTAATAAAACTATACATATCTTCTATACCATCAATCAAGCCAAAATCGACCGCCGTTTCTCCTGCCCAAAATTCGCCATTAAACAGTATATCGTCATCTTGCGTTAGCTTGCCAATTCTTCTGCTTTTAACGTAACTAACAAAATGTTGATGAATTTGTTGCTGCAGCTGTTTTATAATTTTTACATCAGCAGCTTTTGCAGCTTGGAAAGGGTCAAGAATGGATTTGTTTTTTCCTTCAGTATATACCCGCCTTTCAACACCTAATTTACTAATAGCCTCCTGAAAGCCAAAACCACTAGAAATCACTCCTATACTACCAATAATTGAGCTTTTTGAAGCATATATCTCAGAGCCAGCGCAAGCCAGCCAGTAGCCACCCGAAGCAGCAACATCTTCTACAAATGTATATACTGGCACCTTTTTTTTTTTTTCTAGCGCTATTATGAGCTCTGCTATAAGCTCTGATTGTACGGGAGAGCCACCTGGAGAGTTAACGGACAAACATACAGCAGCAAGCTTAGGTAATGAGAAAGCCTTCTCTATTTGCTCGTTTAAAGCTTCAAGAGATAAACCTGATTTAAGCCCCCCAGCTTTTCCTATAACCCCTCCAAGCCTCAGCACAGCAATAACCGGTTTCTGATTTTTGAATATGGAAGTAACAGCTGAAAATAATTGTTCAATCTTATTACTTTGCCTTTTACCATTATCAATTGTTTCAATAGTTGCTTGATGTCCTGCCAAAATATCGCTCTCTAATTCAGTTGAAATTCTACTATTTCTAGCGTTATGTACTTGCTTTTTTTTAACAAGTTTATCTACTACTACTTTGCTCATTTATTGCTCTCCTCCTTTACTGGGTTATCATTAGTTGATATATTATTTGTATTATTGCTACTAGGCTCGGTTGTTATCTCAGCCGGACTATCGCTTTTTTCTTGTTCATTGCTAGCAGGAGCAAGCTTTTGGTTTAACGATGGTTTTCTATAGCTATTTTTAGGTTCAGGATGGTTGCCTGGTATATGAGATAATATCTGCCTGCGAATCTCATCATCGTGCCAATTGATTGTACCAGTAAAGCTCATTATCACCTTACCGTTAGTATTAATTAAAAAGCTACTTGGAATTCCTACAACGGACATAGCCTTAAAGAGCTCGTTTTTATAATCATGATAAATTTTTAAGTGCCTAACTCCTTGTGCCTTAAAATATTCTTGCACAATTTTTATACCATTAAAATCCTGAGACACCGCTATGATCTCAAATGGTAGCTTACGAAAATCTTTTTGCAGTATATCAAGTTCTGGGATTTCTTTGGTGCACGCAGAACACCAAGTAGCCCAAAATACTAATAAAATTGTTTTGTCCTCATACTGGTCAAGGAACTGTTTTTCACCTTCTTCATTAAAAAACGCTACATTATCAGGAGCATCAAATGTTGTTAAGTTGCTAACCTTACCAGCAAAAGAAGGTAAATGATTAGGTGTTAACAATATAAGGGCTAGCATCAATAACAAACTACAGTAAATAGGGCGTCTTACAAACTTGTTTAACATAAATGTTGCTTTCGTAAAAAATTATGTGAAATTTATGGTAATTCGCATTAGTCATAAGGACAATTTCTGCTATACTTATAACGCAGTTTCTAATTGAAACACGAGTTATATATTTATTTTTAACCAATAACAATAGTCTAAACAAGGTTTTCTTTATGAAACAAGCTATTTTCCTGCTTTTTGTCTCCATTATTTTAGTATCTTGTGGTCTCAAAAAGCCATTAGAGAATCCTGCCGTCGATTCTAAAGAAGGCGTTGAATGCGACTGTAGCCAAGATAAATAAAACCATAAAAACTTGGTATGTACGCTGCTTCAGTAGTTTTTTTTAGTATATTAACAATAATTGCTCCTATCTTTGGTCGCTATATTGCTTTCGTGTACCGAGAAAGCAGTAACAAATATGCTGTTATAGGTGCAAAATTTATTACATTACTAATCAAGGCAAATAAGCAACAAAATTGGCGGCAGTATTTCCTTAGCCTGATGTCTTTTAACCTTACTTGTATTATTTTTACCTTCCTAATAATTTATTACCAGCAATATTTGCCACTAAATCAAAATCTGCAACATAATTTAGGCTTTGCGGCTAGTTTAAATGCTGCCGTCTCATTTGCTACTGGTACTTTTTGGCAAAGCCATAATCCAGAAACTGAACTTTCTATATTCAGCCAAGTTTTTGCATTAATGATGCAAAATTTTCTTGCTGGTGGAACTACTATTGCAGTATTTATAGCCTTTACCAGAGGTATCACAAACAATAAAAGTCCATATATAGGCAATTTTTATTATGATTTCATTAAAGCTATAGTTTTTATACTATTTCCAGTCTCTTTAGTTTTTGCCTTATTTTTAATAAGCCAAGCAATGCCACATTCTTTTATAGGCGCTATGCACTATATTGACTTATCTGATCAGTTACAGGAGTTATTCATAGGTCCAGTTGCAGGGCAAGTCGCTATTAGAAATATCGCAGCTAACGGCGGTTCACTCTTGCAAGCTGCAGCGGCGCATCCTTTTGAGTCCCCTTCCCGCTCTGTCATTATTCTTTCCTTATATTCAGTTTTATTACTACCAGTATCGCTTATTTTCACTTATGGCTACCTTATCAAACAGCCAAAATTAAGCTGGTCTTTATACATTGTGATCACCTGCTTTATGGTAATATCATTATTATTGCTAGAACTCGGAGAAACAAGTTACGGTATACCTTTTGTGATACAAGAAAAAGTAATGCACGGAATTGGTATTATCAATAATTTTAACTATACCGGCAAAGAATTAATTTACGATCAATTTCCATCGCTAATGTGGACATTGCTAACAACTATGGGCTCCTCTGGCTCACCTAATGCTTGCTTAGAAAATTACGCCCCTTTAAGCACCTTAGTTATGTTTTCAAATCTTATAGTTAGCAAGTTCGTGCTTGAGGGCGTAAGCTCTGGTTTCTTTGCTATGTTAGTTTACCTTATTGCTGCGGTTTTTGTCAAAGGACTTGCCACCAACAATACATCGAACTTTTTTGGCAAAAAAATTACCGCTAACGAAATTAACTACGTAATTACCACTTTCTTACTTATGCCCGTTGGAGTTCTTGTCTTTACTAGTATTACCCTACTTACGCCAAGCGGTAGAGAAGTTATAATTTACGATGGACCGCAAGCAATCACTGATATTGCCTATAATTTCGTTTCGACTTTTAGCAATAATGGTTCTATTTTAAGCGGCATTTTCATAAGAAATGATTATTTTAACTACGCTACAGCACTAGCAATGTTTATAGGACGTTACTTCATTATTTACTATTCACTAGCATTAGGCGGGTCATTCGCTGCTAAAAAACGTATCAGTAACGATGTAACAGAGCAAAATCGTTTTAGTTTTGAGATAAGTATCTTCTTAATTATTATTGCTTTGCTTGTTGGCGCTATTACCTTCGTGCCTCTTATAATACTTGGACCGCTAATGGAAGTGATTATAGGGCATTAATTATAGTATTTTGCCATAGCACAGCAACCAAAGACTTGTAATTATTTGCGCTTGCTGTATATTGCTATTAGTTTAATTCTGATAGCTCGGGTAGATAATATGAAAATTACAGCAAATTCAATTAAAGCAGGCAATATTCTTGTCCATAACGATGACCTATGGGTAGTAAGCAAAAATCCAGAACACACCAAACCAGGTAAAGGTCCAGCCTATATACAAGTTGAGATGAAGAACCTTAAATCTGGTACTAAGCTTAATACTAGGTTTAGCTCCAGTGACTGGATTGAAAGAGCACAGCTCGAACAGAAAGAATTTCAGTTCCTATATTTCGAAGGAAATAATATGATTTTAATGGATACTGAAAATTTCGAGCAAATGGCTTTAAATAAAGATATAGCAGGTGATAAAGCTGCATTTTTAACTGATAACATGCTAGTAAAGGTCGAGTTTCACCAAGAATCTCCACTAAGTATCGAATTACCGCAAACAATTATTGCTGAAGTTGTTGAAACCTCACCTGTAATTAAGGGCGCTACTGTTACCTCTTCTTATAAACCTGCTATTTTAGCTAACGGTGTTAAAGTAATGGTACCTTCTTACTTGTGCACTGGCGAAAAGATAGTGGTAAAAACAGAAGATTCAAGTTTTGTTGAAAGAGCTAAATAATCACGATGCATCCAACCACCAATTTTCTTATTAACGCTAGTCGTAAAGCTGCAAGATTACTATATAGAGATTTTTGCGAACTTGAATTGTTGCAAACTTCTAATCGAGGCACTAGCGCTTTTTGTTCTAAATCATATGATAGAACTAAGACTCTCTTGAAAGAAGAGCTTGCAAAATACGCAAGTAATGCTGCAGAACTTGTATTTTTCTCTGATGAGAAAATAGATATTCCTGCTAATAGCGAAATTGCCTTTTTAGTAAATCCATTAGATAGCGTTGTTAATCTATCAAAAAGTATACCATTTTTTGGTCTAACGATTACTTTTTTAAAAAAGCTTAATGGCGTTATGACCCCTACTCATTGCATTATCAACTTTCCCGCTTTAGGTGAAATATTGTATTCAGAAAAAGGTGGTGGAACTTGGATAGAAACAAACAATCAAGGTACATTAAATAAGACAAGAGCTAGAATATCTCTCTGCAATAATACAGATGATGCAGTTATAGGCTTAGGTAAAATCAGTGATGCGGGACATGTTGCAAGCGCAGAGAATAGCGCTAACTTGCGCCTACTCGGATCACCTTGTTATGCTGTTGCACTTCTTGCGGCTGGTAAATTAGATGCTATTTGCCTTTCTCCACTTCATTATACTTTACATGACGCATTTACTTGTATAGTTAAAGAAGCGGGCGGAGTGGCTCTAGAAAGCAAGCAGTATTTTTACGCTACCAACATCAATTTATCTACTAAACTTGTATAACACCAAATCACATTTTTAAATAGACCTTCTGCGCAACTCTATAGTAAATTAACTAGAATTTGGAATAATTTTTGCCCTCATGTCATTTTTCCTTCTTTTTTGTCAGTTATGATAAAAAAGAAGGAAAAATGAGATTATTCTATCAAAGAACGCTCCACTCTTTTTTCTCATAATCAAAGTGCATAAAGTAGCGTCCTTTGGGCTGGCAAATTACCTCGTAAGCATTTTTATCTTCACGAAATTTTGGACCACCTTTTATAGCAAATTAAGTTAGTGTTTGCTTATTAAAGAACTTAGTCAAAGCATCGTATAATTTATCAAATCGACCAATTTTAGGCTTAATCCACCTTTTCATGTTAGCCCAAATTTTTCTATCACCTAATCGCAAATTTCAACTTTATTTACTATACATACATTGCAAATTCTTCTCTGATTATTCTTCCTTTCTTACCACCTACCTATATATCTACTAACCTCATGCAACAAATGCGCCAGAAGCTTTGATTCAACCTACATTGCTATAAATATACTAAATAGTTAAACTTAATTAAGATTAAGCTTGACGTATACGTTACATTATGTTAACTTTAATTATAATTAACTAATTATTTATATGAAAGATACAACCGCTATAAACATAGGAACCGAAACACTTACATTTAAGGAACAGATCTTAAAAAGCACAGACCGTGACTTTATTTCTCTTTGGCTTGATGCCCCTGTCACACTTTATGAGGAAGTTTTTGGCGAAATAAATGATATTGATACGATAACAGAGAGAGTATGGTATATTATTGAAAACAAAAGTTCTTGGGACCCTGAGTTTATTGAATATTTCAGAAATACATTAGATTCTAAAATCGAAGTATTACCCTCTATTACAAGAGACGAAGGCTCACCTGGGCAAAAGATGTTTATTGATTTGGTAATTCAATTTGCCATAGCAAACATTGATATACTCAGTGACAAGGTTGTCAACTATTTGGCTCATAACCATGCACCTTTAGTCACAAAAATTGCAGGAAAATATTTACCAGAACAGCTATCTAAGCTAGCTGATAGACTAAAACCCACTGAGGTCCTTATTAGATCAGAGACAACTGTCAAATTATTAGAAGATGACTTAGAGGGTGTTGACCCATTAATAAATTCTCTATTAAAAAAGGTTATAGTTAAACATTATGATAAAAAAGAGCCTATATGCGAATTTTTTGTAGAGGGCTTGACAAAGGTACTAGATAATTCATTAATTAAGAATACTTTATCGATTCTAGCCTTATCGCCTAAAGCTTATATAGACATATCTGATGATTATTGCCTTTTTGATGACGGGTTAGCGAAAGGAAGATATAACCACTACTATAATACCTTGAATATTTATAGAGATCCAACAGATCTTCAAAAGATCTGTCAAGGTCAGAAGCCAACTAATCTAGAAGATGAAATAAAACCTCTTGTGATGAAGACATTTGTTCATGAAAGTTTACATCATGCAGCCCATATTATTTTTCGCAATGCATGCAACCCTTATTTTAAAGGTTCTAGTGGCAGAGAGACTGACTTATTGGATAGTGTTATTAAGGAAGGGTTATTGTCTCAGATAGGAGAATTTAAGTCGGTATTCAAAAAATATAGCTCAGGAGAGTATCATAGTGAACTTCCAGCTTTTTATATTGGCACTCTAGTTGATAGTATTTTTCAAAAACAAGATGCGATTACAGCATTAGCAGAAGTTAAAGAAAAAGCTCC
>JAIXRE010000020.1 GCA_027485375.1 Rickettsiaceae bacterium
AACTACCACTGCTGTTAATTTGTCAACAGCCTTGTCAGTGATGAACAAGAAGGTTTTAGTTATAGATTTAGACCCACAAGGCAATGGAAGTAGTGGTTTTGGCGTAAAACAACACGAGCGGAAAATCACTATATATCAAGTGTTAGCTGGTATAAGTCCTATAAAAGAGGCGATAATTGCAACGCACATACCAAATTTAGATGTTATTGTATCTAATACAAACCTTTCTGCTGCAGAATTAGAATTGGTTTCATTTAAAAATAGAGAATATATACTAGTAAAACTGTTAGCTATTATAGCAAATAACTATGATTATATAGTGATAGATTGCCCTCCCTCATTAAATTTACTGACTGTGAATGCACTAGTTGCAGCGGATGAAGTTTTAATACCTATGCAATGTGATTTTTACTCTCTAGAAGGTTTGAGTCACTTATTAAAGACTATCGAAATGGTAGAGCGAAATTTAAATTCTAGAATCAAGATAGGCGGAATTTTATTTACTATGTACGATAAACGTAATCGTTTGACAGAACAGGTTGAAGCTGATGTTAGGGGGTGTTTAGGAGAGTTAGTATTTAAAACTACTATTCCTAGAAATGTTAGGGTATCAGAAGCGCCATCATATGGACAGCCAGCAATTATTTATGACCATAAATGCTCTGGTGCTATTGCTTATATGGAATTGACTAAGGAAATTTTAAATAGGGTGTAAAAATGAAAAACAGGGGTTTAGGCAAAGGATTATCTGCACTCTTAAGAGAGGAAGTAGCTGTTTCATACAATAATGACGACATAGTAAAGTTTGTTAATATAGATCAAATTGAGGTTGGAAACTATCAGCCTAGGAAAAAATTTGAATATGATCGCATTAAAGAGTTAGCTGACTCAATACTTATTAATGGCGTGTTACAACCTATTATAGTAACGCAAGGTTTAGGTGGTCGTTATATTATAGTAGCCGGGGAGAGGCGGTGGCGTGCTTGCAAAGTTGCTGATGTAAAGGAGATGCCGATTATTGTTAAGGATTTAACTAATAAAGAAATCCTAGAAATAGCCTTGGTAGAGAATATTCAAAGAGAAGGGTTGTCTGTCGTTGAAGAAGCAGAAGGATTTGAGCGACTGATTCAAGAGTTTGGTTACACGCAGGAGCAACTTAGTCAAATGCTTGGTAAGAGCCGTAGCCATATAGCGAATTTATTGCGCCTTAATCATTTGCCTCAAGTTATAAAGGACCAAGTAAATGAAGGAAAATTGACTATGGGGCACGCAAGATGCTTAATAGGTCATGAGCAAGCTGAGGTTATCGCTAATTACATTATTGAAAATGAGTTGAACGTACGGCAAACAGAAATTATCGTAAAGGATTGGTCTAAACGTGAATATGTCAAAATTCCGCACGCTCAAAAAAGGGTTAAAGCCTTGCAGAATGGTGAAGGTAGTTACGATAATGACTTGCAGTTAATAGCACGTTCTTTATCTGATAAATTTGGAATAAAGATTACAATAGAAGATCATTCTATTGGCGGCAAGCTAACATTCCACTATAATAATTTAGAGCAGCTTGATGCAATTTTATCGAGGTTAAGTTAAATGCAAATTTTTTTAGACAGTGCAGATTTACAGGAAATTGAGAAAATCAATGGGCTTGGGGTTATAGATGGTATTACCACAAACCCTGCTTTGCTTGCAAAATCTAGTAGTAATTGCGGTGCTACCGTGAAAAGAATATGTGAAATCGTACAAGGCGATGTCAGTGTTGAGGTATCTGCTAGTGACTTTGCTGGTATGGTGCGGCAGGGAGAAAAGCTTTTAACTATTGCTAAAAATGTCGTTATAAAGTTACCAATAACCTGGGATGGTCTTAAGGCGTGTAAATATTTTGCAGCAAAAGGGGTAAAAGTTAACATGACGTTATGCTTTTCTGTAACTCAAGCTTTGCTGGCTGCTAAGGCTGGAGCTTTTTATGTTTCTCCTTTTGTAGGTAGGCTTGATGATATAGGTCAAGATGGCATGAGTTTGATAGCAGATATAAAAGAGGTATATGACCAGTATTCTCACATATTCCAAACTAAGATCTTAGTTGCTTCAGTACGCAATGTACAGCATGTATATCAAGCTTTACTAATTGGCGCAGACTGCGCTACTATGTCTGGTAAGATTATAGAGCAGCTTGTAGAGCACCCCTTAACTTCCCAAGGTTTAGCTGATTTCGAAAAAGCTTGGAATAACGCTAAATTAACTATTTAGTTCCGCGCTTCTTAAAAGTTTTATCTGTTATAATTTTATGACTTTTAATGACTCCATTTAGTAAGCAAATCCTATTTGGAAAACTTACTGAGTTATTTATGCCTCATTTCAAAAATTTCTACCACTAAACTTACAACGCTTTAATATCTTAACTATTAATTACAGCAATAATATAATTATACTATATTAATGGTATTAACTAATATTGCAGTCTTATGTTGTGTTTATTAAACTCAAAATATTTAAAACCCCAACTCTGGATTAAAAAGTAGATAATGGCGGAGGGGCAGCCGTTGATCAACCTCTTGAACCGCTTGAAATGGCGTTAGCTTTTGTAAAAGGAAAACAAGCAATTAACGATAATCAGCAACAAGAGTTTGATAATAGACTTAAGAATACTGACCTTGGCATTGGTTATAATACTTTATCTCGAGTAACTCCTGCAATTACTGATGCTATCGTAGCAAGTGCGTTCCCTGCTGTAAGTTCTGCCGCTGCTGGTGAATGGTATTTAGTATAATTCACCCTAATTCAAGTTTATTTACCTAAGAAGAGTTTTTTATTTTGGCTTGCGCTGCTGCTATCCTTGCTATGGGTATCCTGTAAGGCGAGCAAGATATATAATCTAAACCAATTTTATGGAAAAATTCTATTGATTGTGGATTACCAGCATGTTCTCCGCATACGCCAAGCTTTAAATCTGCCTTGCTTATCCTGCCAGATTTTGTTGCAATTTTTACTAATTCTCCAACACCAGCTTCATCAATTTGGATAAATGGATCGTGCGCGAAGATTTTTTGCTCAAGGTAATCTGGCAAAAAGGACGCTATATCGTCTCTTGAAATACCATAGGTTGTCTGCGTTAGGTCGTTGGTGCCAAAACTAAAATAATCAACTTCTTTAGCAATTTCCTCTGCCATTAACGCCGCCCTCGGTAGCTCTATCATTGTACCAAGAGAGAATTCTATTTCTGGAAACTGCTTAGCTACTTCAGCTATATGACCTTTTAATACCTTCAACTCATTCACATTGCTAATTAACGGTATCATTAATTCTAAAGACGAGACCAAGTTCTCCTGCGTTTTAAGCTCATCTATAGCAGTGAAAATTGCTTGCACTTGCATTTGGTAGATTTCAGGGTATGAGATACCTAAACGACACCCACGATGCCCTAGCATAGGGTTAACTTCATGCATAGCATGCAGGCGCTGGTTTATAGCAGAGAGAGGAAGGTTTAAGCTTTTAGCCAACTCCTCCTTATCATGTTCGTCAGTAGGTAAAAATTCATGTAAAGGCGGGTCAAGCAACCTAACATTTATAGGACTGCCCGCCATGATACGAAATAATTCTTTAAAGTCTTTTATTTGCAAAGGCAATAACTTAGCTATCGCCGATTTACGACGTTCCTGATCAGGGGCAACAATCATCTCACGAATTAGGGGAATTTTCTCCTTATCAAAGAACATATGTTCAGTACGACATAAACCTATACCCTCAGCACCGAATTTTAAGGCTGTTGCTGCGTCCATAGGTGTTTCAGCATTACTCCTAATCCTAAGGTGGCGTACTTGGTCAGCCCATTCTAGAATTGTTTCAAATTCACTAGAGAATTCAGGCTGGATTAGCGGGACTCTTCCTAAAAAGATTTTACCAGTAGCACCGTCAATAGTTATCTCATCACCATGCTTAACTACAAAACCACCTATAGTAAATTTTTTACCTTGCTCGTCTACTATAATAGAGCTAACACCACAAACACACGGCTTACCCATGCCACGAGCTACTACAGCAGCATGAGAGGTCATACCACCCCTAGCAGTAACAATACCGCTTGAAACGCTTACTCCTTGTATATCTTCTGGACTTGTATCATTACGCACTAAAATTACTTTATGATGGTGGGACATTTCTTCAGCATCATAAGGAGAAAATACGACAATACCAGTTGCAGAGCCAGGTGATGCTGGTAGTCCTTGCGCAAGCATTTCAGGTTCTCTGCTATAATCTATATTTGTATGCAGCAACTGATTCAAGGATTCAGGAGCAATACGCATTAAGGCTTCTTCTTTTGTGATAAGCCCTTCCTTATGCATATCAACGGCTATTTTAATTGCTGCTTGGGCCGTCCTTTTAGCATTGCGAGTTTGCAATATATATAAAGTGCCATTTTCAACAGTAAACTCTATATCCTGCATATCTTTATAATGCTGTTCCAGCAGAGAGCAAACTTCTGTTAATTGCTTAAACGCCTTTGGCATCAGACCCTGCATAGAGATTTTAGCTTTATCACTTTGCAAAATTGCTAGCGGTGTTCTAATACCAGCTACCACGTCTTCGCCTTGCGCATTAATCAAAAATTCACCAAAAATTTGCTTGTTACCTTTAGAAGGACAACGGGTGAACACCACTCCAGTTGCAGAAGACTCACCCATATTACCAAATACCATCGCTTGGATATTGATAGCAGTTCCTAGCTCTTCAGAAAGACCATGTATTTTTCTGTATATGACCGCGCGCTGGCTCATCCATGATTTTAATACCGCCTCTATTGCAGAACTTAATTGCAAATACGGATCAGTTTCAAATTCCTTTCCTGAATGTTTAAAAATGATTTTTTTGAAGTCCTCAATCACTAACTCAAGTAATTGCTCGCTTAGATCACGATCCTGAGTAACACCGCCTTGTGTTTTGCGTAATTCAAAGGCGTCTTCAAATAGGTAGCGCTGCAAGTCTAGTACAATCGAACCATACATTTCTAAAAAGCGTCTGTAACTATCTAAGGCAAAAGTTCTATTGCCAGTCGCAAGGGCTAAAGCCTCAACTACTTCATCATTCATACCAAGGTTAAGTATAGTATCCATCATACCAGGCATTGATGCTTTAGCTCCAGAACGCACAGATAATAACAATGGATTTTTACCACCGCCAAATATTTTACCTGTTTTTTGCTCTAGTTGATTTATAGCGGCGCGCAGCTCCTGAGTGAACTGCAGCGGTAATATATTATTATGTGCATAATAATATTTACAAATATCGGTAGGAATTGTAAAACCAAGAGGAATAGGTAAGTTTAAATTAGACATTTCAGCAAGGTTTGCACCTTTACCACCAAGAATATCTTTCATGGTTGCATTACCGTCAGCTAGCCCAGCACCAAAAAAATAGATTATTTTGCTCATTTATTATCAAATACCTGCGATGCTTTTTTTGAAAATTAAGGACGAAAATTCCTACCATCTTATATAACATTTTGCTTACTGCTGCAATCATAATAACTACTTAAAATTATCAGGCAGACTGGGCGAGCCTATTCCATTCTGCTTCATCTATAACTTTTACTCCAAGCTCCAAGGCTTTTTTAAGCTTACTTCCAGCGTCGCTACCAGCCACCACCAAATCAGTAGAGGCAGAGACACTACTTGTAACCTTCGCCCCAAGTCTTTCAGCAGAGGCTTTTGCTTCTGCCCTAGATAAGGTTTCTAGCGAGCCAGTAAAAACGATTATTTTACCAGTCAAAGCAGTTTGCGTGGTATTGTCTATAAAATCGTTAATTGTAAGGATAGCCATTAGTTTTCTTATCAGCGCTACGTTCTCAGCTATATCAAAGAAATCCACAACATCGTTCAAGATTTTATCGCCTAAGCCATCTAAGTCATTTAGCTTTTGGTAAATCTCCTTGGAAGTATCAGGGGATTTGCATGCTAGCACTTCCATAGCATCAATAAAATTACCGCAGTTTTTAAACTCCTTCGCCAGCAAGGCAGCATTACTTTGACCAATATGTCTAATACCAAGGGCATAAATAAACCTACTAAGTGAAACAGTTTTTGCCTTGTTGATGCTGGCAAGCAGATTCTCTACTGATTTAGCACCCCAGCCAGGCATTTTTGCAAGTTTCTCTAATTTTTCTGCATTTCCATCAATTGATGTATCTGCAAGCAGGAATATATCAACTGGATTGCTAATAAATTTATGCTCAATTAGAAACTGCGCTTGTTTCTTACCAAGCCCGTCTATATCCATAGCATCTTTGGAGACAAAATGGCAAATTCTACCATAATTTTGCGCTGGGCAATTAAGCCCGTTATCACACCTAATTACTATTTCTTCTTGGTCGTAATGCAACAGAGAGTCACATGACGGGCAGTGCTGCACAAACTCAAATTTACAACTATCTTTAGGGCGTTTATTTAAATCTACACTAGTCACTTGTGGGATTACGTCGCCAGCCCTCTGCAGGTATACATAATCACCAACTCTTATATCTTTACGAATAATCTCTTGATAATTATGCAGCGTCGCCCTAGAGACTATAACGCCCCCTATTGATATAGGTTCTAGCTCAGCAACGGGAGTGAGCGCGCCAGTCCTACCAACCTGTATAGTAATAGCATTTAGCCTAGTTTGTCCTATAATAGCTGGGAATTTATGCGCTATAGCAAATCTAGGGCTTCTTGCAACAAAACCAAGACGATTTTGTAGAGCAAAATCATTTATCTTATAAACCACCCCGTCTATTTCATAAGCTAGGCTATCTCTATCAGTCTTTAGCCTCTCGTAAAAGTCCAAAATATCCTGCATAGAGCGTGCAAGTTGCCCTATAGGATTTACAACAAAACCTAGCTCCTTGATCTTATTCAATAACTCTTCTTGCGTGCTAGCTATATTCTCACTAGCCTCGCCTATTGCATATACGAAATATTTTAGCGGTCTTTGCCTTGTGATAGCTGCATCAAGTTGCCTTAGCGAGCCAGCCGCTGCGTTCCTAGGGTTAGCAAATAGTGGTTTACCTTCCTTTTGCTGCCTGTTATTTAACTCTAAAAAATCTGCCTTATCAATGTAAATCTCTCCTCTAACCTCTAAAGTTTCAGGAACAACACTATTAGGAATTTTTATTATATGCTGGAAATTCTTAATAGTCTTTATATTAGCAGTAATATCTTCACCAACAGAACCATCGCCTCTTGTAGCGGCTGTTTTTAGTATACCATTTTTATAGACAGCACTAAATGATAATCCATCAATTTTAGGCTCGCAAAATATTTCAGGAAAATAATCTATACGCAAGAAACTCTGCACACGTTCTATAAAATCCTCTACATCGCTAGCATCAAAAGCGTTAGCTAGCGAAAGCATAGGAACAGAATGCTGAACTTTAGCAAATTTTTCTACTGCGCTGCTACCAACTTTTAAAGAAGGGCTATTTGGTAAAATAAGGTGAGGAAACTTTTTCTCAAGTGCTAAATTGATTGCAAATAATTGGTCGTACTGTGCATCTGAGACAAGGGGCTGGTTATCTTGATAATAGGCTTTATTGTAGCGTTCTATTTCTGTGGCTAATTGTTGCAATAGCTCTTTTGCTTGTTCCTCAGAAATATCTTGTATATTCACTGCAGAAATAGCAGCTATGAAATCTCTATCGTTTATTTTTTCAGGCATTTAAACTGCTTAACACGCATTGATTATTATAGTTATGCGCTAACAGCACCATATAACCACCTAAGGCTTAGGTGCTAAACTTAAGTCTAGTTAGCTTACGTTATAGCGACTTTGCTTTTAAATCTTTTACTAGTGCATCAAATCCAGTATTTGAAATGATACTGCCAAACTCAGATTGTTGAGAGTTAAGCATGCTTATACCTTCAGTAATTACGTCTGAAACTTTTAGTGCTTCGTTTTTACCGGTTGGTAATATGCGTACCATATAGTCAACTCTGATTGGTTGACCCTTACCTTGCATGATCTCAGTTTTCACAATATACTGATTTGTATCAAGTTTATACACTTTCACTACTTTAGACTTTTCGCCTTTGTAATCCTTGACTTTTTCCGCATAAATTTTAGTAACGTAGTGTGAATAAACAGGCAAAAATTCCTGTATTTGCGACTCAGCAAGAGTTCTTTTGTAGCGACCAAGACTATATTTTGCCATCCAAGTTAAATCCAAATTCTCTACAAGCAATTTACTTGCCTCAGATACTTTTGCATCTTCAGAAAGTTTAGGATCATTAAGCAAAGAATAGACTTTTGTAACCAGTGAATCAACATACTTAGGTACTGCAGAATCGAGTTCTTCTGCGAAACTAGGTAAAGCTGTTAAATTTAAGACACTGCAACTAAATATAATAAGTAGTATAGCTTGTATTTTCTTTAACATTTATTTTCCTCCTACTGGTACTTCAGGGTATTTAAAGCCCTCTGGGTATTCCACTTTTGACTCTCTATTCTGATGCACAGCACTTCTTACTGCAGCATAAGGGTCAGGCGAATTTTTAGCTATAAAATCACTAACTGGTAATAATTCCGCTCTACCATTTACCATTTTAACACCAGTGAACACTAATTGGAAGTCTTTATGTGTAGAAGATAGTAAAGGATTAAATACCCTATTTAGGATTACTATATCTCCAGCATCTCTAGCGTTGGCGCTACCTAAAAAAGGAATTACTAAATATGGACCCGGTCCAACTCCGTAATGTGCAAGGGTATTGCCAAAGCTTTGAGGTTGAACCGTAACACCCATTTTAGTTGCCACGTCAAATAAACCTCCTATTCCCAAAGTACTATTTATTAAGAAGCGCCAAAAGCTTTTCATACCATTGTTAAATTTTCCTTGAAAACCATAATTAACAACAGTGAGTGGCATACCTACATTATCAATAAAACTGCTTACT
>JAIXRE010000111.1 GCA_027485375.1 Rickettsiaceae bacterium
GTAGTAGATCCGTTAGCACTAGCTAGAGAAAGAGTGACACAAAGACAAGCTAGAATTGCAGCAATACCAGCTGCGCCACCTGCTCCAACAATTAATGTAATAGAGCCGTTAGCACTAGCCAGAGAAAGAGTAGCACAAAGACAAGCTGTGGAGACTGCGCGCGCCGCAGAGAATGCTAGAATTGCAGCAATACCAGCTGCGCCACCTGCGCCAGCAACCACTTCTGTAGTCGATGCTGTAATAGCGCAAGATACAACAGTCATACTTGCAGAACAGAATAATATTAACTTACTGGAGACACAAGCAGTCGAGGTTCTACGGGCAGAAGTACAAGAGCTACGAGTCCAAGTAGCTCCAGCAGCAGTGCAATCTAACACATCACTTACTGCAACTTCTATAGTATATACACCACCACCTGCGCCAACAATAACTGTAATAGAGCCGTTAGCACTAGCCAGAGAAAGAGTAGCAAACAGACAAGTTGCAGAGGCTGAGCGTGCAGAAGAACATACTAAAATTATAACAGAAAAAACTTTGCATCAAGAAGCTGGAAAGCAACTTGAGTCCTTCCAAACTTACCATGCTGTAAACACTCACAAGATAGCACTTTATGCGATTATGGGTAGGCTTGGTTTTGTTAATACCACTAAAGAACAGGTAGCTATAGCAGCTGGTGATGACGATACGAAGCAAATCGCAAGAAGCGTTTGGATGAGTGGTTTGTACGGCAATAGCAAACAAGGTTGTTTAAGTGGTCATGCTGGATATAGCGGTCGCACACAAGGCGTGTCTATAGGCGCTGATGCTAATATAGGCGAGAATGGCTTTATTGGTATAGCATATAGCAATTTATCTTCTAGCTTTAAATTTAATAGTGCTAATCACGATAAAATCAAAGCAACAACTCATGTGGTTTCATTATATGGGCAAAACACATTTGCTAATAACATAACTTGGCAAGGCGTGATTTCTGGGGTGCAAAGTAATGTTACTAGCAAAGCTAAGCGCAACCTAGGCGGCGCGGTACATGATGCTTCAGGTAAATACAGGGCTATAAGCTTACATGCTAATACCACTGTAAAATATAAAATAGTTCTTGGTAACGGTGTAAGTTTTGCTCCAATTATTGGTCTAAATTATGCTAAAAGCTATGATGGTACTTATAACGAAGGTGGCAGCGGTCTGTATAGGTTATCAGTAGCCGCAAGAAAGCAGCAATCATTGCAGGCAGTCTTTGGTAGCGAAATCATGGTAACTAAAAAATTATCAGATTATACTACTATAACTCCGTCTTTACATGCTTCCGTAGAAAAAACCTTTAACCAAAAAGCGCAAACAGTTAAGACTAAGATGGTTTCTAGCGACGGGACATTTGAGAATAAGCTAAATGCTGGCAGTTTAGCCAAAATGGGTTACAACATTGGCAGCAGCTTAATCGTAAAACATAAAAACTTTGAAGTGATAGCAGACTATAATTGCCACTTCAGAAAAAAATACCAAAGCCACCATGGCTCCTTAAAATTGAAAGTATCGTTCTAATTTGAAACGTGAGTTAGGGATAATAATATAGTTAATCAACTTGGACTAGGGCGCTAGGAGCGAAGTTTATAAATAATAGCTAAAGGGCAGAGCGAGGCTTACTAACTTAAGCTTATTTTACTATATCCAGGGGGATAATACAAATTCTTAAGAATTGGTACTGCATACGTGAGCAAAGAGCAAGTACCTGCCAAATACGGTTGGATCATTTAAAAAGTTCTAGTCTGACCTATAAAATTGGACTTAAAACTGGTTAAACCCATGTATCTGGATATACATAAACTTTATCTTGCCTAGTTGTGCCTGTATAGCTATCTTTTATTAAAGAATCATTTTTGTAAATAAATCCACAATCAGCGGGTACTTTTCCTATAGCTTGCTGCTTTGGCGCTTCTACCATTTCTGATACTTTATCCAAGCCTGATAACATTTTATATAGCCACCCTAGCATAATTCATCTCCCCCATTTAAATCCTTATTAATATATAAGGTATAATAGTTTAGCCTAAAAAGCAAGCGCTATGGCTATTATACCAAATTCCGGATTCAATAAGGCAATTGGATCTTGCAAGTGAGGCTGCTTTACTTGCCAGCTTTTTGTATTACAACTAATCCTTCAGAAAATACCATACCGAATTTTTTCACTAAAAGACGAATTACTGCTGTATTTTCGTCAATCATATACCAAGTATCGTTCATGTTTAAAGTCATATTAATTATACCTACCTTGGTGCGTAGAGTATATTGCAGATTAGCATTACTAGCTTCTTGCATACCAGAACCAGTTTTAATTATATTACTGCCAGTAAGGTTGAAGTTATTATCATCTTTAAAATCGTAATACCAAATATTAGAATCTATCTTGCCTGATTCATAAAAGAATTCTCTTTGTACCGTGCCGCGGTTACCGCTCCATGCTCCGGTTGATTCTATATAAAAATGCTCTTTCACACGCCCTGAGGAATCGCAGGCAACACCCCAGCTTTGGAGAGAGCCGTTTAAAAATTTCTTTAGATCTAGCTTATTTTTTGCTTGCGTGAAAACCTTAGGATCTTGAGAGAGAAAACCGCACAAAGGATGTTGTTTTTTAGCTTTACTATTTTCTGTGCTCACAGCACCTTTATAATTACCTGTGAAAAAATCCATGTACTTAGTAGTACCCTGGTTTAGTTTTGACTCACCATCAACTACAGCAGCTAATGCTGGGCTAACTAGCAAAGTGATGTACGCAAAAAGAATAATATAAAACCTTGTCATCACAGATACTCCTATTAATTAAATAAACTTACAGCATTCATCAAACTCTAATCTTGGCGAACGAGGGTAAGGGTTTGCGCCGTCTCTATAGCCTAAATTACAGATAAAATTTACTCGGTAATTAGAATTAGCAAAAAAGGCTTTGTTCAAAGCGTCTACATCAAAACCAGACATTGGACCGCAATCGATACCTTTTGCACGTGCCACAATCATAAAGTACGCCGCTTGCAAGGCAGAATTCCTAACTGCTGTGTCCATGATTATTGCTTCAGAAGAAGAAAAATAATCTTTATAACCTGGACTTTGCGGAGAAAGTTTTGGTAATAAATCATAAAATTTGGTGTCATAGGCAAAAAGGGCTGTTACTGGAGCAGATTTTGCCTTCTCTAAGTTAGTAGGCGCTAAGGAACTATATAAACGCTCCTTCTCAGCAGGAGTTTCGACAAAAACTATTCTTAGGGGGCAACTATTAGCAGAAGTAGGACCAAATTTCATTATATCATATATTTCCTGTAATAGTTTCCTGTCTACAGGCTTACTAGAAAATTTGTAATAAGTACGTTCTTGAAATACTGCTTCTATGTTTTCCATAATAACTATTTAAATATTTAGCTTCATTGATCTTGTGATTTTGCCCGTAAATCCAACACGTTCATATTGCCTATTTTTATCCCCTCGTCTGAGAATTCGATATCAAACTGAACATTTTGATTTACTTCTGCAGGCTCTTTTGTCTCGTTATTAGAATTACTTGGAGCGTTTTCACTATCAATAATAGCAGTCTTAGCGTCATCAAGAGCTTGATTTTGATGAGTTTGGTTTGCTACTGCGCCAAGTATTCTTTTTAAAATTGGCTTCGGCATAATGAAATTACTTGGTATCAACGTATCTATAATATGCTGGTAATTGATTAAATTAATTGCAAATTTTCCTTGTGGTACTTGAGCTTTAGATAATTTCAATAATCCATTAAGGTCAATTTTGGATTCATCAAAAATAAAATTTAAATGATTTATTTTAAGACCTTTATGCTCTGCCTCTTTATTAGAATTATCAAAGGTGAGAGTGGTATCGGTATCTAATTTTGCTGTAGCAAAATTAAAAACATCTTCTTTGCCACGATATTCAGCACTTACCCTTAAGCCTATTTCTTCGTTGTCTTCATTTATACTTTTATTAACTACAACTAAAGCGTCTACTATATCAAACAAGACTTTTTCACTAGTTGTGACAGATAATAAATCGTTATCAAATATTGCAGATTTCAAAACTGTACTGAGTTTATCATGCTTTCCCACACGATATAAAGGCTTGGTAAATTTTACAGCTATATCTAGCACCTGTGATGAACGCAAGAAATATTCCAGCTTTTTGTCATTAATATTCTGTTCATGCTTAATGTTATTTGCCAAAATAAACGTTGCTTTCCTTAGGTTAGGAGCAAACACGCAAGAGACTTCTGGTATAGTAATTTCTCTTGAATTCGAATGGTTAATGATTTTGATTTTTGGAGATACTAATGTAATCTTCCATAATTTAGGAAAGCCAGATACTTTAATATCCTCATAGGCTATTTTAATATTGTCTGACTCCAAGTTATTTACTAGTAGAGCTAGCCTACTTTTTAAAAAATACGCGCCAGTAAACCAACCGGCAGTAAAAACCAAAATAATAAAAACTAAAACTTTACGTATCACAAGCTATAACTTCTTTGCTAGTCTATAAATTAATGTTTCGAGTGGCTGTAGGAACTTTCACCTTAATACCATCCAGCTCGTTAGTAAGGATAATTTGACACCCTAATCTTGAAGTATGAGTTAAACCAAAAGCCAAGTCAAGCATATCCTCCTCTGCTTCAGAAGGTAAATCTAACTTGTTGTAAAATTCCTCATCCACCACTACGTGACAGGTGGCGCAAGCTAGCGATCCTTCGCATGCACCTTCAAGGTCGATATCATGCTGGTGCGCTATTTCTAAGATTGATAGTCCAATTGGAGCATCTACTACTTTTTCTTCATCATTATCAATAACAAAAATTACTTTTGGCATATATTTAGTACTATTTATTTGATTTCGTTAATATGTTTATTTTTTAAAATACTGCTAACACCATAATTTAGCCTATTTGCTACAAAATTTTCAGTGTTTTTTTCTAAATTTGTAGTTCTTTCGATGATTAACTCATAATCACGCAAATTTATAGCAGTTTGTAAATCATGGATTGTTTGTTTTATTGTGTTTATTTCACTTTCAGTCGCAAGTAAAGAGCTTTCTTCACCGCTTATAGCATTTTGCACATGATATATCAAGTAAGTTGCATCAGTGATTGCTTCTTGAGTAAGCCTTTGATGGTGATCATTGGCAGCATTTTTATAAGCATCTTCTAAAAGAGTTGTGATTTCTTCTTCGCCAAGACCATAACTTGGCTTGATTTCTATAATTTGTGATTTACCACTAGTTTTTTCAAAGGCAGAAACTGATAATATACCATCAGCATCAATTGCAAATGTTACCTCTACTTTAGCCATTCCAGCTTTCATTGGCGGTATATTTTTAAGCTCAAATTTTGCAAGTGAACGGCAATCTTGCGCTAATTCTCGCTCGCCTTGCACTATATGAAATTGCATTGCGGTTTGATTATCTACATAAGTAGTAAATTCGTTGGTAACTGCATTTGGAATAGGGCTATTCCGTTCTATGATTTTTTCAGCAACTCCGCCATATAATTCCATACCAAGTGATAGAGGGATAGCGTCTATAAGCAAAGCATTATTAGTAGTACTTGTCAGGTTTTGCGCTTGAAGCGCAGCTCCTATAGCAACAGCTCGATCAGGGTCAATATCAGATAAAATGGCTACGTTGAAACGCTCCTTTAGTAGCTTTGTAATAAGTTGTATGCGGGTAGAACCGCCAACTAAAATAATACCTTCTACTTTTTCAAAATGCGCGTGTGATAGTGTTTCTGCTGCAATTTCAATAGTTGAAGCAATTAGCGGCGTAATTAATTCTTCAAAATCCGCCCTAGTTATAGCAATTTTGGTATTATTATACAAATAAGCAACTTCTTCTTTATAGGTTAGCGCTTCCTTAGACTGCTTAGCCAAATTTATCAACTCTCTATCCAGCGGCAAGTTGTAGACTTGACTCAAGTGCTGTGCAAGCAGGTAATCAATATCGTCGCCGCCTAGCATATTATTGCCGCCAGTAGCAATAACTTGCAGGACACCATCTTGCATATTTAAAACTGAAACGTCAAAAGTGCCGCCGCCTAAATCATAGACGAGGTAGCATCCTTTGATTTTATCCATATCTTTATTTAGCCCGTATGCGTAAGCTGAGGCGGTTGGCTCGGCTATCAACCTAAGTACATTGAAACCAGCTAGCTTTGCCGCAAGCATGACCTCACCCCTTGCTGCATCATCAAAATAGGCTGGAACAGTTACCACCGCTTTTTCTATCTCTATTCCTAATTCTTGCTCCGCTTGCATTTTAAGCTGCTTGAACATTTCTGCAGCGATTACAGGAATAGCTAAGTATTTCTCGTCTATTTTAAGTTTTGGAGCA
>JAIXRE010000016.1 GCA_027485375.1 Rickettsiaceae bacterium
CATTTAGAGCTGACGCTATAAATGCTGCTCAAGACGACAAATTAGCAAGCTGGAAATACGTTATAGAAAGTAACCAACTTCTAAATGTAGCTGCCCAGGGGGAACAACAAGAATTGCCCTTAAAATATATAGTAGATCATCCGGAGAAAGAAATTGTTCTTAAAGGTTTAACTAACGTACCAGCTGATCAAATACCTCCAGTAGGAGAAAAGGATGCTATTAAGGTGCTGCAATATTTAATAGACAATGACGCTAAGCTTGATTCTAAAAGTTGTGTAATGGAAAACCCACTTTCTTACGCTATGTTTAAAGGATATGCGGGTGAATTGAAAGTTACGTTTCAGCAATTTAAGGAGACTTATGAATTTGAAAAGACTAAAGATGATGAGAAAGAGGTGTATCAGGCATTAATACGAAGGCATATAGACTTTATAGTAGATGGACAGTCAGTTAATGGAATGGAAGAGGTGGATTTTAAGCAATTTATAGCGACACCAGAAGAAGCTAAGCAGAGTAAAAAACCTATTGCACCTCTTTCTCCAGCTCCTGCGCAACCAAGCCCAGCTGATACGCCTGGAGGTCGTGAAGAGGCCTGCTTAGCAGCTCCTGTTGAGCAGACACCTGAAGCAAAGCTTATGGCTCTAGTAGTTTTTGTAGATCATAAAGACTTTAAAGTCATGGAAGCTAACGTAGGTGGATACGCTAAGGAGTTTCATAAATTGGTTGAAGATGCTCAAAATATGAAAAATCCTAAAGAAGCTGTCATCAAAATCAATCAGTGGCTTAATGACAAAGATAAAGACGAGACACTAAATAAAACAACAGCGTGGAGGAAGTTTAAAGAGGCTATTAAATCCATCATATATAGCAATGTTGACCCTATAAGCGAAAGGAGAAAAAAGTTTGTAGATGGTATGCGCGATAAGCTTGAGTCAAACCCAGCAGTTTCTGCAGCGCCGCCAAGAAATGCACCTCAAGGAGGAAGGGGTTTGGGACGTGTATAAGGCGTAAGGAATTGCGATAAGACAAAATGTTATCCTATCTGAGGAGGGACCAGTTAATTCTTGCTGGATTCCTGCCTTCGCAGGAATGACAATGAGGCGCAGGAAATAACAATTAAGGCGCAAGGGATGAAAATAAGGCAAGGACTAGCAATGCTATAAATTCAAGCTCCAGTGCTACCTTGCTTTAGTAAACAAAGTCAGTACTGGGGCGGAGATAAAAATTGATGAATATGTTCCTACAAAGATTCCAAAAAAAGCTAAGACGCTAAAACTCCTTATAGCTTCGCCGCCAAAAAGCACTAGTGCTAAATTAGCGATTAAAGTTGTTACTACGGTCAAAGTCGTACGAGATAGGGTTTCATTAACACTAATATTAATTATTGTTTCCATAGGCTTCTTAGCGTATTTACGCAAGTTTTCCCTAATACGGTCGTAAATAACTACAGAGTCATTGACTGAATAACCTATTATGGTTAAAACTGCAGCGACTGTGCTAAGGTTGAAGTCAAGGCGTGTCAAACTCATAAATCCTAGTGCTAGGATTATATCATGCAGTAAAGCTATTAATACCCCAACACCAAAGTACCATTCAAACCTTACCCAAATGTAAAGCATGATTGCTAAAAAAGCTAAAGACATAGCAAGAGCGCCAGATTGTATAAGCTGCATTCCAACTTGTGGACTGACATAGTCAATTTTACGGTACTCAAAATCGTAAGAAAAGTGCTTTTTTAAACTCGATTTAATCAACTCAATATCTTTTGTTTTGTCTTCGCTGGTACTTGCGACCCTAATTGATAAGTCGTTTTCATTACCAAAATTTAAGAGCACTACCTCGCCAATCTTTAAGTTACCTAAGACTTCTCGCATTTTTGCCATATCTGCTGGCTGGCTAGAGCGTGCTTCTATACTAATACCACCAACAAAATCAATACCAAAATTGAATTTATACATCCCGCACCACAACACACTAAGTAGCGATAGAACTATAGATATGGTATAACTTACCTTTTTAAAGTTCATAAAATCAAAGTTAGTTTTGGCTGAGAAAAGTCTAAGAGGATATAGTTGCATTGCTATTATTCTGTGGAATTATGTTTATCAAGCTCTTATAAATAGAGCATTTTAAAGGTATAAAAATATATATAACAGATAAAGCTTAAAAGCTAGAAAAAACTTGGCTAAGAGGTAAAAAATTAAATCCAATTGCCGTATTTAATTCTCGAGAAATGGTATTACTACTTTGTAGTATTAGTAAACTAACTTGAATTGAGGATAACGCCTCTTTTGTTATTGCCTCGCCCATTTCCTTTGTCATTCCCTCGCAGGAGGGAATCCAAAAAACCATTAATTGGATCCCCTCCTGCGAGGGGATCCAAAAAACCATTAATTGGATCCCCTCCTGCGAGGGGATGACAAAAAAGAAGAGGGGATGACAAAAAAGAAGAAAAAATGACATGGGGGCAAAAATTGCCCCAAATTCAAGTTAATTTACTAATAGAGTTTCGCAGAAGGTCTATTTAGGCACCTTGGTCAACAACGTCGCCACTTAGCTCAAAATTATCTTCATCTGTGAATTTGGTGTAAGCGATTGCTTGTTCCTCTTCGTGCTGCTTTAGAGGTTTTTTTGCTGCCTCTTTTGCCGCTTCTTTAGCTGCTTTCTTCTCTAGCTTAAGTCTGCATTTTACTCCTTCTTCTTTTTCAGCCCTATGTTCAGAGCTTAGTTTGTGCTCTACTTGCTTAGTACGTTCGCTTACAGAATGTTTTTTAGGATGTTTGATTACACTTTGTTTTTTTTGTTTTTCTTCTGAATGGTTCATAATTACTACCATGTTTTTTGCCTAATCCAAGCTTAACACGGTGGCTTGTATAGAACAAGTTAATAAATTAACTAATTGATGATAATGCAGCAGGACGTCACAAAAATGCTACTATTTGTTGAAATTAGAAAAGTCGTTTTTAAAACTAAAATATTGATTTTTGCTAATAATAATATGGTCGTGCACTTTTATATTCAAGGCGTTGCAAGCTTTTTGAATCTTGTTGGTTAAAAGAATATCTGATTCTGAGGGCTGCGTATTACCGCTTGGATGGTTATGTATCAATATTATTGCGCTAGACTCATTATATAAAGCTCGCTTAATGACCTCCCTAGGGTAGATAGAAATTTGGTCAACCGTCCCTACTGCTAATATTTCATCCGCAAGCATAATATTCTTAGTATTTAAAAATAGCACTCTAAATTGTTCAACCTTTAAACAACCCATTGACACTTTTAAATAATCAATAAGGGCGTCATAATTATTTATAATACTTTGCCCAATGACTTCTTGCTTTAAAGTTCGTCTTATTAACTCACGCGTTAATCTGCAGGTAAAGCAAAACGCTTCATTATTATTTCCAATAACTTCAGATAACTTATGTTGGTCAGCATTGATGACATCAGCAATATTTCCAAAAGCAGCAAGTAACTGATCAGCTAATACTGAGGCATCAGTTCCGGTTGTTAAGCCTATTAAAAATTTCAGTATTTCTTTGTCCGTAAAGATTTCAGGTGTAGAGCTATCTAAAAAAAGCTTTTGTAACCTTTTATCAAAATCTTGAGTAATTTTTTCTTTTGACATAATTTTAAGGCGATAATTTAACTTATAGTATAAAACCAAGCACTTCTTATTAATAGAAAGTTTATTAGGAAAAAGCTAGTACTTATTAGTTATTTTAAAAAAAAAGTATTCCGTACAAGTTTAAGAGCGTTATAAACGAATGGTAGAATTAGGGCTCTTAGTCAAGATGATAAGCTATGTTATACTATAAATTACAAATTATGGTAGGCTTAAAATGTTAGGGCAATTATTTTCTAGTATAGGCGGCGCTTTAGGCGGCATGCTTGGTGGCGGTATATTATCAACTATAGGTCGTTACGCAGGGCGTTACTTCGGTAATTATCTCGAGCAACTGAATCATAAACCAGAGGAGTATTATAATTACAAAAATATTCATGATAGTTTTAATTTCTCAAGAGCGCAATATGGCACGCCGTTAAATCTTGTATTTGGTAAGGCTAGAACTAATGGTGGAATTATTTGGTCTAGTCAAGTAAAGGAAGTAACTAATACCAGTTCAGAAAAGAAATATTTCAAAGATACAGGCAAAACACGAGCAATTTATCATACTGTAGCAAGCGAGTATTATCTATCGTATGCTATTGCAATATGCGAAGGAAAAATTAATGAAATAGGGCGGGTATGGGCTAATGGAGAGCTAATCAACCTTGCAGATTATAAATTTAGATTATATCTTGGCGGCGAAGAGCAAATGCCAGATCCTTTGATCGCAGCTAATTCACCAGATGGCAGGGCGCCGGCTTTTAGAG
>JAIXRE010000065.1 GCA_027485375.1 Rickettsiaceae bacterium
AGTCTTTACAGTAACAAGCTCCATGGTTAAGAAAAGCTCTGCTGGACTTGCTATTGCCGTTGTCAATTGTCTTAATATGTCGTTTGGTCATTTTTTTTTTTTTTTTATTAGCATCTTGATACAAAAAAATTGGGGTGGTGCTCTTAGCGCAAGTGGATTGCCAGTGTATAGTAGAGATGATTTTATTACTGCTCTTTCTATAATACCTCTATGTTGCTTGATTGGCGCTATAGGTTTCGCATATTTGGCTTTAAAACGTACAAAATCCGCAGCATGAAATATGTTATAAATTAATAATAATTAATTATTTCCTTTGCTAAATTAATAAATATATCTATAATGATTAATTGCTAGTTATAGTTATATGCACTTAGAACCTTAACCTTACTTATATAAAATGAATCATCTAAGTAATGATAATATAGTAATCATTCTAGTAGGACCGCAAATGGGCGAAAATATTGGAGCGGCGGCTAGAGCGATGAAAAATTTCGGTCTAACAAAGCTACGTATTGTCAATCCTAGAGACGGTTGGTCAAATGATAAGGCTCTTAGTATGGCGGCGCACGCTAGTGACGTAATAGAGCAAGCAGAAATTTACGATAATCTGGAAGCGGCAATTGCAGATTTGCAGCAGCTTTATGCGACCACTGCTGTAGCTCGTGATATGAATAAGGATTATATATTATCAAAAGATCTTGCTGCTAAACATTCTTTTGATCTCAAAACTGGTATAATGTTTGGCAGAGAGAATTGCGGCTTAACTAATAGCGAAATTAGCCTAGCTAATAAGATTATTACGATTGATACGGCAGAATTTAGTTCGATAAATATAGCGCAAGCTGTTGTAATTATCTGTTACGAGTTATTCAAGAAGCAATTCGAATCTAGCCCTTTAACAGCAAAAGTTGGTAATGAACAAATTGAGGCTACTCAAGAGGAAATTGGTTTTTTCTTACAGCATCTTTTTAGTGAACTTGACAAGAAAGGTTTTTTTACAGTTATAGAAAAAAAGCCTCGAATGATGCAAAATATTACTAATATTTTTAAGCGTATTGATAAATTATCCAAAACTGAGGTGCAAACACTTAGAGGTGTTATCAATAGTTTTAGCAGAAAATAGCCAAACTCTAGTGCATAGAGTAATTTGTGCGTCAATCCGGTGCTCTAATCCTCACGTACATTTAAGTACGCTGCGGTTCTGCGCTCCTGGTCTCCTACAAATTCCTTCTCTGCACTAAAGTTTGGCAGAAAGTCTACTCTAATAAAGAAAAAGAAAATGGAAATTGGTATAAGCCTTAGGATCAGAATATATGACGCAGCAGCAACAAGGTAATGGTAAAAAACATGGCAGAGGTAGGGGTAACAAGATAATAACGCTTTTAGCGTTGCTAGCGACTTTTTTATCCTTCTTAACTTATTATACCATAACTAGAGAATCAAGCTTGTTAGGGTTTGGTCTTAGTAGGATAATTTGGCTGACGCTGAGTGACTTAGTAGTATTTTTAGCACTTGGCATCCTGCTAGCTCGTAAGGTATTTAAAAGGTCTACTGGTTTACTTAAGGCGCATGGGGCATCCAAGCTACAAAATAGGATAATTTTTACTTTTAGCCTTGTAGTCGCCATACCCACAATAACTATCTCCATATTTTCTACATATTTTTTCAATTTTGGTCTGCAATCTTGGTTTGACCAACGTATTTCAAATGTACTTGATCAATCAGTTATAGTGGCTGAATCCTATATTGAAGAACATACTATACAATTAAAAGAAACGGCAGTATCAGTTGCGGATGATTTAAGCGACATGTATCATGACTTGATTCATGACCAAGAGAAATTTGTAAAAACCCTAAATAGTGAAGCAGAAATGCGATCGCTTAGCGACGTTATAGTATTCCAGCGCTCTACTAACACGGTTCTTGCTAAAACTTCTTTGAGTTTTGCCTTAGCGGTTACTACTATTCCTATGTACGCCTTTGAGAGAGCTGATAGCGGAGAAATGGTGCAAATTAATTCTGATCCTACCAAAATCAGAATGCTAACCAAGTTACGAGAATATGAAGATACCTATCTGATTATAGGACGACTTGTAGATAGTAAAGTTATTGACCATATTGACAAGACTAACGGCGCGGTTGCTGAATATCAGGTTCTTAAGCAACAAATCTCTAATATGCAGATTACTTTTTCAATAATATTTATTGTTGTAGCCCTATTGCTATTGCTAGTGGCGATAAGCTGGGGAGCAATTTTTGCTGGTCAAATTGTTAGCCCTATCAAAAACTTAGTGCTTGCTACTGAGCAAGTAAAAGCTGGAGACCTAACTGTACAAGTTCAAGAGGATGGGCTGGACAAGGACGAATTAAGGTTACTTACCTCTGCTTTTAATAGTATGATTAAACGTATAGGTCGCCAGCAGAAGGATTTGATGGCAGCGCAAAGGGCTCTGGCTTGGTCTGATGTTGCAAGGAGAGTAGCTCATGAGGTTAAAAACCCTCTGACGCCTATTCAATTATCGGCAGAGCGCCTATTGAGGAAATTTGGCAATGCCTCCTCTGACCCAGAATCATTTCAAAAATACGTTGAAACAATAATACGTCACACTAATGATATAAAAACCATTATATCAGAATTTGTAGATTTTGCTAAATTACCCACTCCTGTTTTTGTCGAGTGTGATATAGTTTCCACAGTTAAAACTAGTGTTGATTCACGTCGGCTTATCAATGATAAAATAGTTTATAAATTTACAAGCAATAAACCGCTCATAAACTTCATAGGCGATACGACGCAGCTAAACCAAATTATGACCAATTTACTGAAAAATGCTGAAGAAGCCTTGGAACATAAGGTAACAGAAGTAGGTCAAAGCAAGTTTAAGCCTTATATTAGCGTTGATATAAAAGAAGTAGGGCAAATAGTAACGGTTACTATAATTGACAATGGTCCTGGCTTTCCTCTTGACCTCTTGAGTAAAGCCACAGAAGCTTATATTACTAGTAGGTCTAACGGCACTGGTTTGGGACTAGCTATTGTTAAAAAAATAACACAAGATCATTTTGGCACTATTGATATTGCTAACAATATAGACCAGGGAGCAGCTATTACATTAACGTTTGATATAAGCGAGTTAAAATTTAAATTAAAATAAACCTTGAATAATCTTAATCTTTAATGTCTTTATTAAAAAAACCAGCATTATGTTGCAAAAATGCTTTTAAAGTAGTTGCTTTATTATTTTTTAGCTATTAACGTACTTCTTATGAGTAAAAATAATAAATCAATTTGATGGAGTTTTATGTTACTAGATGTTTTAGTTATTGACGATGAAGCAGATATAAGAGATCTAATTTCTGATATTTTAAAGGATGAAGGATTTAGTCCTAGAACAGCTGCAACTAGCACGCAGGCGTTTAAAGCAATTTCAGAAAAGACTCCCTCGGCAATTATCTTAGACATTTGGTTACAAGGAAGTGATTTAGATGGTCTTGGTATCCTAGAAATAGTAAAAAAACGTTACCCTTTAATGCCTGTAATAGTAATAAGTGGACATGGCACAATTGAAACTGCGGTAAGTGCTATTAAAATGGGAGCTTATGATTATTTAGAAAAGCCTTTTACGCACGATAAATTATTGATTATTTTAAAAAGAGCGTGTGAAGCAGCAAGATTAAAACGAGAAAATCTAGATTTAAAATCAAAAGTAATTGATAAAACAGAATTAGTAGGTCATTCTTTATTAACGACTAAGCTAAAATCAGACATAGAAAAGGTAGCTCCTACTTCTGGCAGAGTAATGCTGCACGGCGAAGTTGGTAGCGGTAAAGAACTAGCTGCTAGGTTAATTCATAAAAAGTCTAAGAGGGCTAACGGTCCTTTTATCATACTTAGCCCTACATGCATGAGTGTTGATAAAATCCAACAAGAATTATTCGGCGAGCCTGAACGGCAAGATGCAAGCGGCGTATTTACTAAACGCATAAGTGTTTTGGAAGCGGCTAATAATGGCACTTTGTACATAGATGAGGTAGGCGATTTGCCTGTGGTTGTGCAAATTAAATTGCTAAAGTTCCTACAAGATCAAATATTAGAAAAGCCTTCAATTAATAAATCTATAAAACTTGATATTAGATTTATTACAGCTACTTCAAAAAACTTACAGAATGATATTAACCAAGGAAAATTTAGGCAAGACCTATACCACCGTTTGAACGTCGTACCTATTAAAGTGCCATCGCTAACTGAAAGGAAAGAAGATATTCCATTATTAGTAAAATACTTTGTAAAACAATTATCAAAGTTTTCTGGTTTAAAAGAAAGAGAATTTACCGAGGAGGCGATAGCAGCACTGCAAGCATATAACTGGCCAGGTAATATTAGGCAATTGCGTAATATTATTGAGTGGACTTTAATTATGAATCCAGTATTATCTAATAGTAACGAGACAGTCAAGTCAGATATGCTGCCGCAAGATATTTTAACTAATAGCGTTACTATCTCTAAGCCTGATACTAACATCGATATGATGTCTATGCCACTTAGGGATGCTAGAGAAGTTTTTGAGCGCCAGTATTTATCAGCCCAAATGAATCGTTTTAATAATAATATATCAAAGACTTCATCCTTTGTAGGGATGGAGCGTTCTGCTCTGCATCGTAAGCTCAAGCTTCTTGGTATACATGCATCAGGTAAATTACATGAGGAAGAATTAAGTGAAGAAGAGATGTAATATGTTTCTAATAGAACCTTTGCGAATTTATAAAAAAGCCATATTAATGGCTTTTTTATTATTATCACAGACCCTACTCTTAACGGGATGCTCTGATCCTCAAAGAGATAAAGACGGGCTGCTTACTGAATCTTATAATGCTAAAATTAAAGAGTATATCGTAACGCAAAGGGCTAACAAATTACCAGTTGATATTAAAGAAAAATTTGGCTCTGACCTAAGGGGGCTTAAATTATCAGGTGTCAATTTATCAGGCGCTGACCTTTCTGGCGTTGATTTGAGTTTTTGCGCCCTTGCTAGAATCAACTTTACTGGTGCTAATCTAGAAAATGCGACCCTCAAAAAGGGCGTGATTCAGGAAAGCGACTTTTCCGGTGCAAAATTAGTCAATTTACACGCTACCCACAACGATTTACAAGCTTCTGTATTTGAAAACGCTATCATAACAGGTAGTGATTTTTCTGATAGTAACTTTGAAGAAACTGACTTTGCCAATGCAAAATTAGAACAAGTATCGTTTGAAGATGCTGATATGGTAGGGGCTAATTTTGAACAAGCTAGCTTGGTTGAAGTTAATTTTGAGCAAGCAGAACTCAAGAAAAGCAACTTCAAAAAAGCTGCTATTGATAAGACTGTGTTTTATGGAGCAGATTTAAGAAATGCTTTATTTGTAGGTACTACTATAAAAAATAGCTATTTTGAAGCGTCTGATCTTTCAGAGGCTGATTTTAGTGGCTCTACCTTAAGTGATATAGATTTTCGTGACTCTATCGCTAAGGGAGCAAAATTCTCTTCAGTTAATATCGTAAAGGCAAATTTTACTTTAGCCGCTATGCAGAAAGTTAACTGGGAAAAAGCTACCCTATCACAAGTAACATTACAAGACGCTGATTTATCTGAAAACATATTTTTGAATACCATAATAAAGGATAGTGTTTTAGATCAAGCTAAATGTAACAGCACTATTTTTGATTCTGTCTCAATTAAAAACACTAGTATTGCAGGCGCAGTATTTGATAAGGCGCAAATCAAGAATACTGTTATAGAAGACTCAAACCTTAAAGCCATAAATGTACAAAACAGCTATATGAAACAGCTAACTATTATCAATACCGATCTTTCTGATAGTAGCTTTAGCCATTCTAATTTTGCCGATACTCAGTTTAGTAAATCTAAACTAACAAAAATGCTATTTCTTAATACCAATTTTCAAAGAAGTAGGTTAACTTTGTCTAACTTGCAGCAAGTAGCGATAATAAACGCAAGCTTAGATGAGGTGGCATTTGATAATTCTCAAGTGATTAATTCTCAATTAAACAAAGTTCAGTGCGTAGCTTGTGCCTTTATTAACTCAAGTTCAACTCGTTCCATTATAATTGATACAGTAGGGGCGGATAGGCTTAAGTCTGAGACAGCAATTTATAGCATTCAGGATTTAGCTAAAATTAGCGATTTATCCAATATGAATTTTTATAATTTAAACTTATCAGGCTTAGCTTTTAAGCAAGCGAATTTTACTGATTCCATAATGAATAGTACAAATTTGACAAACACAAATTTACAGGGTGCTAACTTAAAAAATGCTGATTTAAGACAAGCAGATTTGACTAGTGCAGATTTGACTGGCGCAGTTTTAACAGGTAGCAAAGTAGATTCTGCTAAATTTGTTAAAACCAAACTAAACTCTGCTGATTTAACTAACTTAGATTTCACCAAAGCTTTTGTAAGCGAGGTTGTTCTTACTGGCGCTAAAACTGAAGGAAGCTTGGGTTTAGCTAAGTAATAAAGTCTTCAGAATTAAATAGGGCAAATGGATTTGGCGAACCGTGAGGCTGTCCCTGGGGCGTATATATTAAATACGCGCCTTAGGAGCAGCCCTTAGTCTCGCCAAATCTGCTTGGATCATTTAAAAATGGGAATTGGTATTAACCCCTTTTAATTCCCGTAATACCAATTCCCGATACTATTTCAATGTTTTATATGACTGGTTCTTATTCTTGTTCAGGCCAGTTTATCGTAGACTCACCAAGATATTGCAAAACAAGGCCGTTTAGTTCAGGCAGTTCTTCACTATGGAAAACAAGGCCTAACTGTTCATCAACCTCGTGTTCTAAATTGACCCTATGCTCATCTGTAAACCTTGCTATATTAACCTCCAATTCACCGTCGATCAAAGATTTTGGTTCTTGTCCACTAAGCTCTTTGTATTTTAGTGCCAGTAATTTTTTACCCCAATCGTGCGCAGTGTCAGTTTTAATAGCTTGATCTATTAGATCGAGTAATATACTTTTACCTCCTACATATCCCCTAGCATCGCAATTGCGAAGAGCGAAATCTATAAGCCCTTGAGCCGCAATATCAGCGCCTCTCGATAACCCAGGGTCACTCACATCGTCAACAAAACCTAATAAAGATTTAACGAGAGTTGTCATTTCTGGATTACGCACAACAAGCTCTCTGAGATTATTATTAATAAAAGAAATTTCGCTGTCTAGTCTTTCATCTTCAAAAGTTCCTCTGCCGGCAAGGTAAGTTAAATATTGAGCAAAAGGTTTGCTATTTACTACAGTAGAAAGCATATCTTCCCTCTCTTGGCTTCGCTTCTGGTGAGGGAGATCAGGCACGTCCACGTCGTGATACAAAGAACTTATCTGTGGAAGCATATAGCGATAACCGTTACCCTCTGTGGTAAATTTAGTGTTGGGATGTTCGAGTATTAAATCTAGAAAGACCTCATCGCCTGCTCTAAAAATATCCTCTAGAATCGTGACTTCTTGTCCTTCGTTTGAGTCCCGCAATATAGTATATGGTAAAGTTTCCGCTTTTTGAAGTAATGCCCCTGCCACTTTTAGTCCACCCTGACGGTAAATATAAGACAAAGCCGGAATAACATCGTCATCGTCGTCATATGTTATATTTGGATTAATACTGGGGTGACTTAATAATAGTCTTGCTATCTCTATTTTATCTCCATCTCCGCAATAATGTAGCGGGGATAGAATATTCTGTCCTTCGCCCATTTTATTTACTTCAATTTGGGGATAAGATAATAACGTCTCAACCATCTTTTCATTCCCGGTTTTTACGGCAATAATCAAAGGAGTTGCGCCAAATTCATCAAAATCATTTATAACTCCAGCATTCACAGACAATAACTCTTGCAACTTTTCTAAATTGCCTTCCTCTACTATTTGATGTAATGTTTGCGCTACAGACTTGCTTTTTTTATCTTGATGTGCGTCATCACCATCATCATAACGTTCTTTGCTCATAAATTTACTCATAAATTATTTTTATCCATTAATAGCCTATAACCTTTATAGACGTATAAATTAACCTAAATACTTTGCAACCTTAAGTTACTTGATATTTAGCCTCATATTTTTACACCTTTAATTTATAGAAATCAATAATAATTGATAATAATACATAAACAATTCGAAAAATTTAAGTTTTTTTAGCCTTGCTGAATGATAAAGATAAAAGAAGAAAGAAAGCAGTAGGTAAACGAGCCCAGTACACGACATAAAAGTTAACATATGGTTAATTCATATAATTATAGGTGCGAAAAGGCTCAGAGATATTGACTATTTCCTTTAGAACCAGTCACGTAAAATATTCAAATAGTGGCAGGAATTGATATTATGGGCATCAAAAAGAGGTTAAGATACCAAAGAAATGCAGTATAGTATCAGGTTGAATTTACTATACTGTAAAGAAGGAATTTGCAAGCGGTACTGTGCAAGAACTGCAGCGTACTTAAATGTACGTGAGGATTCAGGACACAGGGATCGATGCACAAATTACTCGTCTATTAGTAGAGTTTCGCAGGAGGTCTATTCAAAATCAAGGCTGCTTGAAGATTATATGAAATAAGCGCGTCAAGCGCAAGCCTTAAAGAAACACGCTTGAATCATTAGATTGTCTCACCCTCATTAAGATTACCCCCTAATATAGGCACTAATTGAATCTTACCATTTTCATCTGTCACTATTGCTTGGAGCCCCGAAGCCTATAGCGCCGTTAAGTTTACAACATTATTACCATATGTTATTGTAATTGGTAGAGTAGCGATTTCTTTAAATACCATTTTAAACCCAGAATATATAGTTATATCTATACGTTTATCTATATTTTCTTCATCCATCTTTACCTTCTGGATATATTTTTATTCATACTAACGATTCGAAACGCAGAAGGTCTATTCTATCCTCCTGCCTTCAAGCTCCAAGCTAGATAGCCCTAAGCAAATTCTTTAAATACTCTTCAACTTCAGCTAACTTGTCTTTATCGCTACCGCCAGCTTGCGCAAGGGTAGCTTGACCACCACCGCCGTTACCGCCTAAGAAAATAGACAAAGCTTTAGCTATAGCGCCAGCGTTACATTTATCACTAGCCGCCTTGCTTACCGCCGCAGCTATAGAAAGTTTATCAGCAATATTGCTTATATATACAAGCACAACGTCGTCATAGTCACGCACATTCTGCTCAGCTGCTGCTCGCAAGATTTTAGGATCAACATCCTGCACTAGCTTATAAACTAGCCTAATGTTGCCTATAGTCTTAGCGGTAGCAGCGAGCTGCTCACTGCTTAGGGTAAGTTCGCCTATCTTTAAGTTAGATACTTCCTTTTCAAGTTCTTTTTTGCTAGAAAGCAAGTTATTTACTTTTTCCACTAATTCTGTTTTAGTACTTTTTAAAACTTCGCTTAGCTCTAGTAGCAACGCCTCATTAGCCTGCACTAACTTTAAAGCAGCCTCGCTGCAAACTGCCTCTATTCTTCTAACTCCTGCAGCAATAGCGCTCTCGCCAGTAATTTTAAATAAGCCAATATCTCCTGTTCTTGCAACGTGAGTACCACCACATAGTTCAAGAGAATATGGAGCATCAATAGCAGCGCCCATGGATACCACCCGTACTTCCATATCGTATTTTTCGCCAAACAAAGCCATTGCTCCAGCTTCTATCGCCTCCTCTGTTGACATCAGAACCGTGTTAACCTGCGAATTATCAAGTATAATATTATTTACTTTATTTTCTATTAAAGTAATTTCTTTTTTAGACAAAGCATTTGGATGGCTAATGTCAAATCGCAGGCGATCATGCGCAACAAGCGAGCCTTTTTGCGTTATATGCTTGCCTAAAACCTCACGCAATACAGCATGTAATATATGAGTTGCAGAGTGATGGCTTCTTAAATTTCTGCGGTAGGCTACATCGATTGCTAAGGTTACATTTTCGCTTACGCTAACTTGCTTATTCTCTTTGCCATCATCAGCAAACTCACAGATATGCGCATGTATTGAGCCTAAGCATTTTATAGTATCAACTACTTTTATCTTGCTGCTTGCAGTCGTAATAGCACCTACATCTCCCATTTGACCGCCTGATTCACCGTAAAAAGGCGTCTGATTTGTAATGATAGTAAACCTACCACCATTAGCTAGGTCACTAGCTGTAACTTTTTCTACTCTCACCCCGTCTTTGATAAGAGCTATAACTTTGCCTTCTATAGTATTCAGAGAGTAACCAACAAATTCAGTTGCTCCAAACTCTGCTTTTAGGTCAAACCAAATATTATCTGCTTTCGCTTCACCAGAACCAGTCCAAGATTTACGAGCCCTTTCTTTTTGCTCTTCCATATTCTTATTAAAGCCCTCAAGGTCAACTTGCAGATGCTTATTTTTCAAGATATCTTCAGTTAAATCTAAAGGAAATCCATATGTATCGTATAATTTGAACGCTACCTCGCCAGAAAGCATTGCGCCTTTAGCGAGCTTGAATGTTTCTTCATCGAGTAGCTTCAAACCACGATCAAGGGTAGTTTTAAAGCGCACCTCTTCTTGCTTTAATACGTCACTAATGGCTAGCTCTGCTCTTCTGATTTCAGGGTAAGCGCTTGCCATTAATTCCACTAATTTTGGTAGCAGCCTATACATTAAAGGTTCCTTACTACCTAGCTGGTGAGCGTGACGCATAGCCCGGCGCATAATACGGCGAAGTACATACCCCCTGCCCTCGTTAGAAGGCATTACGCCATCAGCAATTAAAAATGAACATGAGCGCAAATGATCTGCAATAACCCTGTAAGAGAATTTAGCCTCACCAGTAGCCTGCACCTTTAGGAGCGATTCTGCATAACCTATGAGTTCCTTGAACAAATCAATATCATAATTATCATGCACTCCTTGCAAGGTTGCGGCGATACGTTCTAACCCCATACCAGTATCGATAGATTTTTGCGGCAAATCAATTCTAGTATCTTTATCGATTTGTTCAAATTGCATGAACACCATGTTCCAAATTTCGATAAAACGGTCACCATCTTGCTGCGGAGTGCCTGGCAAGCCGCCTGGAATATGAGGACCATGATCATAGAATATCTCAGAACAAGGACCGCATGGACCAGTATCACCCATTGACCAAAAATTGTCATTTGTAGTAATTCTGATTATCCTATCGTCACCAAAACCAGCAATTTTCTTCCAGTAAGCAGCTGCCTCATCGTCTGTATGATAAACTGTTACGTATAGTTTTTCCTTAGGCAACTGGAATTCTTTAGTTAGCAAATTCCAAGCATAATAAATTGCTTGTTCTTTAAAATAATCTCCAAAAGAGAAATTTCCTAGCATTTCAAAGAATGTATGATGCCTTGCTGTATAACCTACATTATCAAGGTCATTATGCTTGCCCCCTGCCCGCACAGATTTTTGACTTGACACCGCGCGTTTGTAATCTCGCTCGTCATGTCCGGTGAATACATTTTTAAACTGTACCATTCCAGAATTTACAAACATCAAACTAGGGTCGTTATGAGGAATTAGAGGGCTAGAAGATACAAATGTATGGTCGTTTTTGACAAAATAGTCAATGAATGTACTTCTAACTTGCTCGGTAGTGAACTTGCTCATATTACTTGCTTTCTTATACTTACTTAAAATAGAATTTTTAGCTGTAATTAGCTGTTATGTCTAGTAAAATTTTACTATCCAGCCCTACAGCCATTTATGCTAAACTTAAAGTAAAACATACTATAAATTTTCTTTAATTTGCTAAACCATGGAGATTTTTTATTATGTCTATAAAAGCTTTGTTACGTGCTTTTGCATCAGCAATTAAGCTATCAGAAGACAAAACAAACAAATATAAAGCTGCTTTTTCATAGTATCTAAAATAGATATTGTCTTGTGTTGAAAAAAGTGGCTTATAACCATCACCTTCTAACATGTCTCTAAATTCATCATCGATTTTGGTTATAAGATAGCACCACATGGAATTTAAATTATCTAATTTTTTAAATTCTGGTGCATAGTCAGACCAAAGTTGTCTTACTCCATCGTGCTTTTCTTTTGCAGTTGCACCAAAAGCTTTTAACTCCACTATAACGGCATTTAAGTTTTTATTTGGTTGCTGGAAAAATATTGATATATCTGGTCGTTGGTTTGAAGTAGATGGACCATTATTATTAACCTTATCTAAAATGTTTTTGACCTTTTTATCGCTAGCTACATAGCAATAATTCATGAATTTATCATCTATTAACCATAAATTATTTTCATATAAACTAATTTTGTCAGAATCAGTTTTCATAGGTATAAATAAATCATGCATTAATTTTTCTTTCTTGGCATCTTGATTATTAAGACTTTCTAGCTCAGCAATAATTTTCTCTCTTGTAGTTACATATTCTATTAATTCTTTACCGGCTAGGTTGCTGGCTTTCTTTATTATTTCTTCAGAACCTAATTTCTTTTCTTCGACTTCTTGTCTAAAAGTTTCCTTATCCTTTAAAAACGCAGCATTGGCTTTACTTATTATCGAATTGGTATCTATCAAACCACCTAGCACATCCTCAGGTATGTAATCTATTAGGTGTAGATTCTTTTCTTTAATTTTATTCAACACCTTAGTATTTTCTTTGATTAATTCTGGAAATTCTTCATAAAGAATATTTTTTATCTGCTCTTTAAGTTTTAAATTAATCTTATCCCAACACAAGTGATAAAGCATATCAGTTGTTTTAGGCTTTATGTAAAAGTCATTTCTTTCATTATTTACAGCGTTATCTAAAAACTTTGCTGTTAAAAGAAAAGTGATATTATGTCCTTGCAATGGATTAATGCTCAGTCCTTTATCTTTGAATCTGCATACTGTTCTATAATTAGCGCAGTAAAATGCATTAATAGACTTGCCTAATCGATTAGCCTTATCAAAAGAATAATGCAAAGTAAACTGTTCGCCCTTATCGACCTCACCTTCTGGACTTACTTCAAAGTCTAAAGTTTTAAGTTGTGGTAATTGAGAAGTACATATCACCAGCTGCTCATTTCCTTTAGCAATGGTTATTCTAATTTGCCGCCCTTTTTCTTTTTCTAGGTATAATAGATATATTATATTATTGTATAGATTTTCATAAATTAAGTTTATTGATGTTTCATAGAACTTTCTA
>JAIXRE010000036.1 GCA_027485375.1 Rickettsiaceae bacterium
GGGCTGGACTTTTATAATCATAATATCGATACTTCTGAAGAATATTATAATAAAATTATTACTACTAGAACTTTTCAAGATCGTCTTGATACTTTAGAATTAGTACGTAATAATGATATTAAAGTTTGTTGCGGTGGAATCCTAGGAATGGGCGAGACAAGTGAAGATCGTGTTAAAATGCTAGTAGCATTAGCTAACTTGCCAGAGCAACCTGAATCAGTACCTATCAATAAGCTAATTAAAATACCAGGTACGCCTCTAGGCAACGCTAGTGATATAGATCATTTTGAATTTGTTCGTACAATAGCCCTTGCTAGAATTATGATGCCAAAGTCATATTTACGTTTATCAGCTGGTAGAGAAGATATGTCTGAGGAGCTGCAATCTTTGTGTTTCTTAGCTGGAGTAAATTCTATCTTCTATGGCGATAAGTTGCTAACCGCCAAAAATGCAAGACCAGAGAGAGATGATAATTTACTGCAAAAACTTGGAATAGAAAAACTGCAATTAGCTTGAGAATTCCTTGCTCAAAATAAGCCGTAAAGGAGATTTAAAATGAATGTAAAGCCAAAGTCTAATAATAAAGAATTAGCCTTGGCGGTTATAGCATTAATGGCAAGTATGGTGCTCCTGAGTTTTGCTGCTGCGCCAATTTATACCTTATTTTGCAAGGCTACTGGGCTTGGTGGTACGACTCAGAAAGAATATAAGATATATCAGGCAAATCAGAAAGGAACAAAACAGCTAACAGTAGAATTTGATTCAAACGTTGCCCCTGACCTTGCTTGGCGGTTTATTCCTAAGCAACGAAGGGTAACCACCAAAGCTGGCGATAATACGCTAATATTTTATGAATCTGAAAATCTAAGTAATCACGATATAGTAGGCACTGCTGTTTATAATGTATCCCCTGCTAAAGCTGGCAAGTACTTCATCAAAATACATTGTTTTTGTTTTGAGGAGCAGCTGCTAAAAGCGGGTGAAAAAGTACTAATGCCAGTATCATTTGTGATAGATCCAGATTTCGAAAATGATCCAGAAATGGAAGATATAGACACTATTACCTTGTCTTACAGTTTCTTCAAAGTACGTGACCTAAAATCTGCAAAAGGTAAATAGTGCCAGTCTTCAAAAATTAGCGCTTAGACCTCGGAGCATAAGGATTATCAGTTTTTCCGTAGAAAAATCTGATAGGCACGCCAGGTAAACCAAAAGTCTCCCGCAAGTTATTCACCAAATATCTTGTATAGCTATCTGGAATTTTATCAGGATTGTTAGAAAATAATTTAAATGTTGGTGGGCGGGTTTTAATCTGCGTCATATATTTTATTCGAACGCGGCGACCAGCTTTTTGCAACGGTAATGGATGTTCCTCAGTGACAAAATTTAGCCACTCATTCAGCTTGCTAGTACTGATTTTTTTATTCCATAAAGCGTAAATCTTGACGCATTCATCAAGTACTTCATATATTTTTTGCTTGTTTAAAGCAGAAATAAAGACAACTGGCACTCCCTTAGACTGAGGTAAATTCGTTTCGAGTTTATAGAAAAGCTCTTCTTTGAATTTATTCTTTTCAGTAATTAAATCCCACTTATTTATTACAATAACTAGACTACGACCTTCTTCTAACACATAGCTTGCAATATTAAGGTCCTGTTGCTCTAGCGGTGCTTGTGCATCTATCATCAAAATAACAGTGTTAGCAAATTTGATGCTTCCTATTGCATCGCCTGTAGATAATTTTTCTAAATTATCCGTTACCGCTCCTTTTTTACGCAAACCAGCCGTATCAATTAGCTTTAGCTTATTGCCGTTATACTGCCAATTAATCTCTATTGATTCTCTTGTAATACCCGCTTCAGGACCAGTTAATAAGCGCTCAGAACCAACAATAGCATTGATAAAAGTTGATTTTCCAGCGTTTGGTCTACCACTTACTACAAGCTGCAAACATTCTGATTTGATAGGATCGCTAATAGCGGGCTCGTCATCTACATCTATTTTTTCTACTATAGCGTCATAAAGTTCGGCAAGTCCTGTACCGTGCGCTGCAGATATTGCAACCGGCTCACCAAAGCCAAGTTTATAATATTCACGGTCAAAATGAAATCTTTGTTCCGCTTTATTTACCACTAAGATACTATTAGGATTATATTTCCTAATGAAGTTAGCAAAAAATTTATCAGCTGGTGTTAAGCCTTCCCTGCCGTCAACTACTAGCATTACAAGGTCAGCTTCACTTATAGCAGCCATTGTTTGCTGCATCATTCTTTGCTCTAGCTTGCCTTCTTCGGCTTCTTCTAAACCTGGGGTATCAATAACTGTAAATTCTAACGGTCCAAGCTTGCCATCTGCGTAATTACGATCACGAGTCACGCCAGGTTTATCATGCACTATTGCCTTTTTACGTGGACTAAGGCGGTTAAACAACGTCGACTTACCAACGTTAGGCTTGCCTACCAAGGCTATAATTTTCTTGTTGCTAACGACGCTGTTATTATCCATTTTTCCTACTGTTCTGAAGAATTATTTTTTGCCACAAGCTTGTTTTTAACAGAAGGTGACAAAGTAATATTTAATTCTCTAAGTTGTTTTTCATCGACATAATCTGGAGCGTTCATAAGTAAATCTTCTGCTTGTTGGTTGAATGGAAAAGCAATAATTTCACGAATATTAACGCTATCAGTTAATAGCATAACGATACGGTCAATACCGGGCGCTATACCACCATGTGGAGGCGCGCCATACTTAAATGCTCTAATCATACCGCCAAATCGTCTATCGACTTCTTGCTGGCTATACCCTGCTATTTCGAAAGCTTTATACATTAGTTCTGGCTTATGGTTTCTAATAGCTCCGCTAGATAGCTCTACACCGTTACATACTATATCATATTGATAAGCCTTGATTTGCAATAACTCTTCTGTAGTTTTTGCCGCTTCAAGCGCTTGCAGCCCACCATGTGGCATAGAAAATGGGTTATGACTAAACTCAATTTTATCAGTTTCTTCATTTAACTCATAGAATGGAAAGTCAACAATCCAGCAGAACTTAAAGCAATCTTTTTCAAGTAAATCAAGCTCTTCACCTAATTTAATCCTTACTTTACCAGCTAATTTAGCAGCCTTATTTTCTTTATCACTTGCAAAAAATACCCCGTCACCATTCTGCAAATTAGCTAGCTTCTTTAACAAATCTAACTGCTCTTTATTTAAGAATTTTGCAATTGGTCCTTTTGCTTGTCCATCATTATCAAATTGAACATAGCCAAGCCCACCAGCTCCTTCTGAAATAGCAAATTCTATCATTTTATCAAAGAAACTACGAGGATTCGCAGCAGCGCCTGGGGCTGGAATTGCCCGTACTATGCAGCCACGTTTGATATTCTCTCTGAAAATAGTAAATTCTGAATCTTTAAATACCTCAGTAACATCGGCAATAATAATAGGGTTTCTTAAATCCGGCTTATCTATACCATATTTAAGCATTGCATCGTGATAAGGTATGCGCACGAAAGGTGTGCTGGAAACCTTTTTATCTGAAAACTTAGTAAAAAGCTTGTGCATTACAGGCTCGATAGTGCTAAACACATCTTCCTGAGTGACAAAAGACATCTCAATATCTAGCTGGTAAAACTCACCTGGTGACCTGTCCGCTCTTGCATCCTCGTCTCTAAAACATGGGGCGATTTGGAAATAACGATCAAAACCTGACACCATCAATAACTGCTTGAATTGCTGCGGTGCTTGTGGCAAAGCATAAAATTTGCCTGGGTGCAGCCTGCTTGGCACTAAGAAATCTCTAGCTCCTTCAGGAGAGCTAGCGGTTAAAATAGGAGTTTGAAATTCAGTAAAGCCACTCTCTGTCATCAACCTGCGAACTTCTGTAATCACCTGCGAACGTTTTATAATATTGTTGTGCAGCTTCTCACGGCGCAAATCTAGGAAACGATATTTTAATCTTGTCTCTTCTGGTGCTTCTTGATCAGAATTTACTTGCAGCGGCAGGGTATCAGCAGCAGACTCTATTATACATTCTTCTACTAGCACCTCTATAGTACCTGTTGCCATATCATTATTTGTAGTTTCAGGAGTTCTGGCAGCTACTTTTCCTACTACAGTTATAACGCTTTCATATCTAAGCTTACCAGCAATATCAACCAACTTTGGAGTTTGGTCGCTAAATACTAACTGGGTAATACCAAAATGATCCCTAATATCAATAAAGGCTAAACTACCATGATCTCTACGGCGATGTACCCAGCCTGATAATTTTACAGTGCTACCTACATGTTTAAGGCTAAGTTCGTTACAATTATGAGTTCTATATTGATGCATAATAAATGATTAATTTAGGTTAGCTTAGAATTTAGGGCTAATTATATTTTTACTAAATTAGCAGCAGAAGATAGTAATTTAATGTTATGAGCAAAATATAAAATTTTACAGCTTTACGCAATAAATTTCTTTTATAATCATGTAATAAACTTCTCAGCCTCTCTTAGTGGTCACCATAAATTATGTTATACCTTGCCCTACTAATGTTGAACTAGGAGGTAATGTGTGAAGAACCATGAAGTACCAGGATACCCTTTTGTCATTAAATCGTCTGCTACAAATGACGATATTATAATTGAAGGTTACGCAAGCGTCTATAACATAGTTGATAAAACAAATGACATAATACGCAAAGGCGCATTTGTTTCTGCAATTAACAGATCTATAAAATTATTATGGCAGCATGATCAATGCAAACCTATCGGCACTATTAAGTCGTTAGTAGAAGATGATTACGGTTTAAAAATGGTAGCGGTTATTAATAGTAAAATCTCTACTGGACGAGAAGCAATAGAACTGGTCAAGCAGCAAGTAATAGACGGTCTTAGCATTGGTTTTTTTATCAAGTCGTTCGATCAGAATAACCTAGGTCAACGCATTATTACAGAAACAGAGCTTATTGAGATTAGTATTGTCACCTTTCCAGCTAATACGCAGGCGCAAATAAGCAAAATCAAAGAAACTTATACTAAAGGAGAATTTATGGATAAAACATTTATTATTAAAGATATAGAACATAGTTTTTCAAAAGAAAATAAACTTCAGGCAAACCTTGAGGTTAAAATGGGTAAATTAGAGGATACAGTAAGCAAATTACAGAATTTTCTAGCAAGACCAGACTACCCAGCAACAAGTGCTTACTCTGAAAAAGCTTACAATATTAATTCAAGTGAAAATCAAGAATACAAAGCTGCTTTCAGCGATTATTTACGTAAAGGAGTAGTAAATGAACTGGTAACCAAAGCTTTCAGTAGCGATGAAGAAACTGGCGGTGTTTTAATTGCGCAGACTTTATACAGCAAGATAATTCATGAAATGACTGCTTTGTCGCCTATGAGGCAACTTGCCTCTATTGAGACAATTTCAACGAACGCTTTAGACATAGTAATTGAGGGCGAACAATTTGCCAGCGGCTGGATAGGAGAGGCAGAAGCTAGAGTTGATACTGGTACACCTAAATTGATAAAAAAGAAGATTCCAGTGCATGAATTATATGCTCAGCCAAAAGCAACGCAAAGGTTAGTAGATGATTCAGCTCTGCAATTCGAACAATGGCTTTCCGAAAGGCTGCGAGATAGCTTCATTAAAGGCGAAAATGAGGCATTTTTGCTAGGAGATGGTAATAATAAGCCAACAGGGCTTCTGCATAATACTGAAAATATACAGAAAATTGAAACTGGCGATGAGGTAACTGTTGAGTTACTTCTAGATATGATAAGTGCCCTAAATGAAGAGTATCTAGCAAACGCCACTTTTTTGATGAACCGCACGACTCTTGCGGCTGTGCAAAAACTTACTGATAACAATGATAGGTTAATTTGGCAGCCTTCTTTGTCTGATTCATTAAAGCAAAGTATATTTGGTATACCTGTTGTTTGCGCAAGCCATATGCCTAATATTGCTAATGACGCTTTCGCTATCGCACTTGGCGACTTTAAGGCTGCTTATAAAATAGTCGATCGCGTGGGAATCAACGTTATGCGAGACCCTTACACTGATAAGCCTTTTATTAAATATTATGCAGTTAAAAGGGTTGGTGGTGATTTAGTCAATCCAAATGCTGTGAAATTAGCTCAGTTTAAGGTAGAAGCAGATGAATAATACCAAATCCCATTTTTAAATAATTCAAATGGATTTTGCAAGATTCGTCTTTGCCCGCGTATTTAATATACGCCTGAAGCAGATTCACTTTTAAATCCAATTGCCTTATTTAATCTGGCAATTGGTATAAATTTTATTAGGTAGCAACAATGTTTGATAAAGAGTTTTCTGTAATAGCAGAAGTAAGACCCAGAGAGCTATGGCAACTAGCGGAGGTAAAGAATTACCTAAGGGTTTCTAGCAATCACGATGATGAGTTAATTACTGAAATTATTACCGCTGCCATTAGTGCAGCGGAGAATTTTACTAGTTTAACCCTAACCCCTAAAAGAGTTATTTACACTTGCAATATTAATCAAAAGCAGCGATTCATTTTGCAGTATAAACCAGTGTTAGAGCTTACTAAGATTACTTTAAGGAAAGTAGCGCAGGTAACTGATGTAGCACCAGCAGATTTTTATTTAGACCCCAAACGCTGGACTTTGCATTTGGCAAACCCTCTATCTGACCAAGAGCTGGTTGTTGATTACATAGCAGGATTTGCGCCAAATGCAGTACCAACCGCTATAAAGCATGGTATATTGCTGCATATTGCTGAAATGTACGACCGCCAGCAGGTCGAAGGAGCTGCTTTTTCTCTAGAAGTAAAAAATCTATATTTACCAAGTAGAATTTTAAGGTTGTAACATGCGCTTAAGAAATACAACGCCTTTAGCCAAGGTTTTAAAACATCCTATCACTTTACTTAATAACATTACAGCAAATGAATTAGAGGTACAGCAGTGGCAGGAAGTTGCCACTACCTTTGCCGAGATTAAAGCCGTATGTGATACTAAATTTGAAACGCTAGAAGGTCTAAATTTTGGTCACCTCATTACTGAAGCGTTATTTATTTTCAGAATCAGATTCATACCTAACCTAAATAACAAAATGCGTATCCTTTTTAAAGATAGGCTTTTTGAGATTAAAAGGATAATCAATATAGCAGAGCAAGATAGGGTGCTGCAAATAATAGCTTTAGAAATTGCTTAAAAGAATAGGAACTAGTATGGCATTAAACTATATCAACGACTTTCAAACTAGCCTCTATAGGCAGCTTACTGAAGATGAAGGAATTAGCTCCATGGTAGATAAAATTTACCTATCCATCAAGCAGGATGCAAAATACCCTTTTTTACTAATTAGCATTTTAAAGGCGCAAGATTTATCACAAACTATCGCAAGCACAAACTATAAAATGTATCAAATTGAATTTGAAATAGCAGTTTTTACTCGTGATAAAAATCAAGGAATACTAACAAATATAGCAGATAAGATTAATAGCAACCTAACAGCAAAAAATGCTAGAGTTGCAGATTATATTGTTGCAGGTATTAAAACCAGCGACCTTGCATTTAGCAGTGCTAATGACCTGCTTACAAGTAAATTAGCTTTGACTTATCATGCACTACTTAAGCAAATTATATAAAGTACTAATATGACTTTCCATAATATAAAATTACCTAAATTTATTGAGGTTTTTGCTGTTGGCTATCCAGAATTTGTTACTAATTGCCTTGCGACTAATTCAGGCAGAGAAATACGCCAAGCAGAGCAAACTAGCGCTAGGCAAAGATATATCCTTAAAAATTGTAGATTAAGCAATGACCAGTTTGAGCAGTTTAATAGTTTTTTTCGCGCTAGAGGCGGTAGAAGATACGCCTTCAGGTTATATGACTATGCCGATCATAGCGCTGCTAAACAGATAATTGCAATAGGAGACGGAGCGCAAAAAATATTTCCATTATACAAAATATATGAAGATGCGATAGCTCCTTATTATAGGCGCATAACTCAGCCTATAATAGGCAGCGTAAAATTATACGTAGAAGACCAACTAGCAGCAATAGAAGTCAATCATGAAAGCGGAACAGTGATTTTTCCTGAAGCCTTGGCAGAAGGGCAAAGATTAGCTGCAGAATTTGAATTTGACGTAGCGGTAAGGTTTGGCAGTGACCGTTTAGAATATAGCTACAACTCTTTAGATGGCTCAATAGAACTTGCACCACTGGAACTTTTGGAGGTAAATTCATGAGTAATGTGTCATCACAGCTAAATGAGACTATAGAGAAACTAGGCAGTTTTGTATATTTATTTGAAATCAGCTTAGAGTCTGGACAAATTTTGCGCCTTACTAGTTCTAATCAAGCTATAAAAATGGCAGAAACAGAATTCACCCCATATTCTGGTATCTCTCTTAAAGAGGGCGTATTTGACGATTCAGCTAAAAACCATATTATCCTAGAAGGAATTTTTGAAGAATATGGTATTACTGATAGGCTTGATTTAAAAGACGCAAAGGTTAGAATCTTGCTATATTTTAATGATACAAATCTTGAAGTAGCAAAGGTATATGATTGGTTATTGTACAGATGCACCTTGTATACTAAATATGATTTATCCTTTACTTTGTACTTAGAGCCTCAAAGCATAAAATACAACCAATCTTTACTGAAAAAGTTTAGCAAGACATGCCGAGCTAATTTTGGCGATGCAAAGTGCAAAATCGATATAAAACTATACCAAAAAACATTCGAAATTATAAATGTTTTAGGTCACTTAGTAACTTTTAAAGATTCTAGGGAAGAAAATGGTTATTTTAATAACGGGCAAGCAATTTTAGGCGACAACTTATTTCAAGCAAGGATTTTGCATCACTCATTAGAGAGTTCAAACGTAAGCGTTATAGAACTAGACAAGCTTATTCCTGAACAGTTTTTGCAATGCAAACATATAATGCTTGCTACTAGCTGCGATAAAAAATTCATAACTTGTTGCAATAGATTCAATAATGCGCTAAATTTCAGAGGTGAGCCATTTATACCTGAAGGCGATTTTTTAAGTATCACAGTTTAAAAGCGATTATGGAAATACAAGTTAAAAAAATACAAGCATCAAATGAAAAATCAACTAAGTCGTTCTTAATCCAAGGCTTCTTAAGTGTTTTTACCATCAGTGCGCCAAAACCCCTAAGGGTAAAAGAAGTTAATATAGCTGAGTATTTTAGGAAAGCGACTAGGTACATAAATACCTTATCAGGTGATGAAAAAATGCACAACAAGGATTAAATAAACAGATAATATATTATAACAAAATGAAAGAAACAAAAACTTTTTTTACTAA
>JAIXRE010000066.1 GCA_027485375.1 Rickettsiaceae bacterium
ATTGTATGAAGCATAATTTACGTATGAATTAACAAAATATAGAAAGAATGCTATAGTACAAGATTTTGTCCCTAAAGGCAATCAGGGTTTTTGCAAATTTACAGGCAGTAATTTTTTACAAAGCTAAATACATTAAGAAGTTAAATCTTTATGATACTCCCTCTCCCAGTCTGAAACTATTTTCTGAATATCTTCTTCATTAAAAAGAAGTTGAGGATCGTATTTCTTATTCAAAAACCGTAGATAGCCAATTAACAAAGCCATCAAAGGTCCTTTTCTCAAACCAAAGAGCCAAATTAAATCTTTAAATAAGCTTTTTCTAAATAAAACTTTCTTCTTATATAATGAATGTGTTGTTATCCAAAGTGCAATAAATAAAGCTTTTGCAGCAAGAATAAATGTTTTAAAAAAAGGCGGGTTATACTTAGGAACGAAACTTCTATAAACATTAAAAGCCACGCAGCGATGCTCTAACTCTTCCAAACAATGCCAGGCAAATAATTTATAAAGACTAGGGTCAATAGTTTCATCACGAGAAGTTATGAAGAAAAATTTTCCTAAAACTGATGTCATACACTCAAATAACGTACCTAGGAGTAACCTATCTTTCAAGGATGCATTTTTGCTATAATTATCAAGCATTCTATCCATTATTCCAACATACCTTTCTACATCAAAACCCTGCGATTTTAAATGCTCATTGAACTTCTCATGAGCCTTTGCGTGTCTATCTTCTTGCTCGCAAAATGCATCAATTTGTTCAATTAAAACTTTATCTTCTAGCGCGTTCAGTTCTTTTTTAGCATCCTGGCAGGCTTGAATCATAAAATATTCAAATCGTGGCAAGATAATAGACATAGCATTATCAAAAACAGACTTAACGGGAGAATTATCTCGCCAAAAAAGCGGGGCTTTTGAAAAATCAAAGGTTACCTTATGAGAAAATAGATAATAAACAGGATCTTTTATATGTTTTTTTAAAAACTCATTCTCATCCAAATTAGAATCTTGGTTTGCCATTTTCGCCTTACACTATATTAATTTTATACTATAATATTAACCTTATTTTTATTAAGATAATAGTTTATTTTCATTTTTAGTGAATTTTTAAATAGCTTTATCAATTTTTTACAACAAACTATAATAGACCTTCTGCATTAGAGTTTCAGATCTAATATGAACGCTGCATTGCGAAATCCAACATAGCTATAAGATAACGACGGCACTCATTATCTGGGGATACTTGTATTAATTCTAATTTTGCAACTTGCCTTAATGTCTCAAGCAACTTAGCAATCTCTTCTTTAATAGTGGGGTCTCTTTCTAGTAAATCCTTAACAAAAGCAAAATCCTCCTCTGTTCTCTGATCAGCCCTCATTAAGAAAAGCAGCTTTTCCTGCTCTCTGGCTGGCAGCCTATCGCAAAGTAAAATTAGCGGTATGGTGGTTTTACCTTCAAAAAAATCACTACCAACAGCCTTACCTATTTCTTTCTCTTGACCAAAATAATCTAGCCAATCATCAATAATTTGGAAAATAACCCCTAAGTTCAAACCAAAAAGCCGTAATCCATCACGTACTGTTTGCGGCTGCTCTGTTAAAATCGCCCCAACTTCACAAGCAGCACTAAACAGCACGGCTGTCTTTGCATTTATTACTTCATAATATTCATCTATGTTAATAATACGCTTTTGCTGGAGCTTAGCAAGCTGCGATACTTCACCCTCAATAATAGTAGCAGAGGCGCTTGATAAGACTTTTAGAGCCTCCATGGACTCAACCTCTACCATCAACTTAAAGGACTGGCTAAACAAGAAGTCTCCTACTAAGATGCTTGCGTTATTACCCCAAACCATATTAGCTGTAGGTTTGAAACGACGCAGAGAGCTACCATCAACAACGTCATCGTGCAAAAGGGTTGCTATATGAATAAACTCAATTGCTGCCGCCAGTTTAACTGCATTATCGCCCTCATAACCAAACATTTTGCTTGATAATATAGTTAAAATAGGTCGAATTCTTTTGCCGCCAGCCTCAATAAGATAACGCGCGACAAGACCTATCAATTCTTCTTTTACTTCTAAACCACTAGCAAGGGCGTTGCTCATTTTTTGGATATCTTCTCTAAGATATTCATGTATATGTTTTATAAGGTCGTTAGACACTGTTTTCCTATTTTTATTTTTAGGTCAAGGATTTGCCTTAGGCTCAACAATCAATTGCTTAAGAGCCTTAGGGTGGTTGGCTATTTCAGGGGATAGCTCCTTAATTTTATCAGCCAAATTCTCACCAGGCTTTAGCATTTCTGATACTTTGCGATACAGAGAAGCGTAATATATATGACCTAACTTTCCAAGTTCAGTGTTACCAATTTTTGCTTTAGCAATTTCATCGCCACTAGCCAAATTATATTGCAAACTAATATCGTTTGAAGTCGAATTTGGATGATCTGAAACATGCCTTAAAAAATCTTTAACTACTTCGCCATACACATAACGATTCTCATTAGACAAATCATTAGCAAATCTTGGAACAAGATAGCGGTTAGCGACCAAAATATCAACAATTTTACTAAAATTATGCAACAAAACTGCACCCTGAATTTTGGTCTTAAAGCCTTTATTATCTAAAACATGCAATTTATTGCTGAGATTAATACTAGTTTTACCAGATGCAATGTTAAAATTATGTATATTGCTACTGAAGGATCTAGAATTAGGGTTGATAACACAATCTAAATCCAGATTTATTTCGTACTGCCTGTTTTCTAATTCCCTAAATTTCTCTTTCGCATCAGGCAAGATATGCATAAAGGAAGCTAGATCATTATCAGCTTTCCCGCCAGCAACATAACCCGGTAGCTTATCAGAAAAATAGCCTTGCACTAAATCAAATATTCTATCCATGAATCCAGCTTTAAACTCAAGCTTTGTAGTTGCTTGTAAGCTAATATGATTACTGTCATCTTTTATTTGGCTTTTGTATAATAAACTAGAAAAAGAATCATGCACATCTGTAGCAGTCTTTAGTTCCTTAATGCCCACTTCAATATCTTTAAAGAAATTATCCAAACTAGTAGCGTTGGTTCTAATATACATATTACCAGTTGCGTTATATACAAATGGAAAGAACGCACCATATACCAAACTAACTGGCGCTAGCTTTTTACCCTGAATGCTATAATCGATTTTAGCAGAATATGCTATGTTTAATTGCTTAGGTACATCCTGCATCACTTGCTTTAAACTATTGTAATATCTGTGTTTTTCGACATCTAATACAACCTTTATATAGTCTTGATTATAAATTTTAGTATTATCTACCAAATCAAAAATTTCTACTCCCTTAGAGCTTAGTTCTAAAGCAGTTACAAAATTCACCAGCTCAAAGACAGAAGCAGCTTTAGACATCACCTTAATGTTAGCAAATGTTAAAGGCACCTTAAAGGATACTGTATGATCTTCTATGTTTATCTTAGAGCCAAAACCATTCTGCAGAGGTTTATAGCGAGCTATAACCTGCCCTGAGTAATTAACAAACATGCTTTGCTTAAGCAAATCGTACCCTATAACTATAGGTTCTAGGAATTCTATCTTTGCCCCTCGCCCCTCTTCTGTCCAACCAAAAACCTTAATACCAATAATAAAAGGAAAGCCTGCAAGATTGATTTTGGAGAATTTGATAAAATACTCATCCTTAATACCAGCAGCCTTAACGCTAATATCTTGATTAGCATAACGCTCTGTTAAGTTACGGGTGATAAGAAAAAGAGAGGAGGTCCAAACTATGCTATATAGCGCTAAAATAACTACAATGATGTAAATGCCATACCGCAGAAATCTCTTCATATAACCTCTGACGCCTCATTAGCAACCCTTTTACTGAGTAGCATTACATAATTTTAGATATTCTTGGTTTAGCTTTTTAATGTCCCAAAACCATATGCTAATTACAACTACAAGAACACCGGCTAAATAAATAGCTATAGAGTCAAAAGTGGCTGTAGGAATTAAAATAAATACCGTTGACTGAATAAATGCTCCAACTGACTTACCAAGTTTGGTGCCCATTATTTCAACCGCAGCCTTACCTTTTGTTCTAAGCTCGACTGATAATGGAATATATGCCATCTCTTTTGTAGAATCAAACAAAGAGTACTTCGTTGCCTTGCTTAAAATATTTTGTAGTGCTCCAACTAACACAGCAGCATATAATGGATTTAAATGGCTAAAAAAGCTAAAATATTGCCCAAGGATTACAAAAGCAAAAAACATAAGTCCTGTTACACCTATCATTACAGGAGTAAAAAGTGCAGACATAAGCCAGCTAAAACGCCGCAATATATTACCGCCTATAATCATAAATATGACGCATGAAACACCCATCCAAATATTAAATCTGCCCATAAAATTAGCATAATCTATAGTATTTGGATAAAGCTCACGGACTTTTGCTTTCCATGGTCCTTCTAGAATATTAATAAGCAATCCATAGCATACTATCAGCAACACGATATAACCTAGATACTTGGAACGCATTATTAATTTAAAACTCTCTGATATGGAAAGTTTGGTTTTAGTATCCTCTTTTACCCTATAAAAATGCTCTTGGAACTTACTATCTTTTAAGATAAAAACGTTAATTGCTTTAAAAAGAGCCATGGCAATAATGCCTGAAAGGACTATTGTATTGACTATAGATTTAAGCATTACCTCAACTAATTGAGAAGAATTGCCATTTAAAAGTAAGCTTTCACCATCAACAAAATCTGGTACGTCAGTAAGGGCGACCAAAATATTACCGGCTAAAATAAGCCCCATATTACCAACCATACCGAGAACTGGATAAAAACGCCGGGCTTTTTGCCCATCAAAAATATGGTTGGCAAATTGCCAAAACATTAAGTTAATTATGACAGAACTCCAAAGCTCAGAGAAAATATACATAAGTGCATAGCTCCATTTCCCTATAATCTTACTAAACCATTGAAGATTAGGATAATTTACCGCAAACTCTTGTATACATTGTACGTCTGGATGGTAGTCACACTGATTTGGAAAAATTAGATATGCAAATATTATAAAAAAGCTAAGAAAAATCGTTATAACAATATAAAAAACCTTCTCAAACTCAAACCTGTTACTGAGGGCTACATAAAATAACGTAAAAAGCACGGAGGCAGGCAGCACCAGCCATAACTTTAGAAAGCTAATAACCTCAGCCCCTATCGATGGAACTACCAAAGCATCCTTAACTGACCTTAGCACGCCAAAGTTAAAAAGCATACAAAACATCATTAAAGCCATAGGTATGAAAAGTTTTACCTCTTCTTTTTCTATTGGCCAAATAATAAGCCTAATTTTTGCTAAAACAATGTGAAGGATTTTTTTAGATAAAAAAGATGTCATTTATATATCATTACAATTACTAAAACAGTAATACCAAATCCCATTTGCCGTATTTAATCTGGAATTTGTTATAATTCCGTTAGTAATACCAATTGCCAGATTAAATAAGGCAATTGGATTTAAAAGTGAGTCTGCGTAAACGTATATTAATACGTGCGCAAAGACGAATCTTGCAAAATCCATTTGGATTATTTAAAAATGGGACTTGGTATAATAAACTAAAAAAGCAAATACCTAGCACTTTTAGAATTATCTGAGCAAAAAGTCAAGGTCAAACTTCATTAATCAAACACACTATTGGTATTGAAGTACAAACCTCTTGCCGCAATAAGGGCAGTCAATTACTCCAGCAGCAGGATCAATTTCCAAATAAACCATCGGATGATCTAGCGGCATTTCCTTACCAGCGCATGACACAGAGCTATTAGTAGTCTTAACAATTTCAATTGACATAAAAGCAAACAACGATAATTTTCTCTTAATTTATCGCAGAGTAATTAACAAAGCAAGAGTTTTAAAACGCTTTAGCTCCTAGCTGCCAAACAAGTAATATTATTATTGATTATAGAACAATTTATTTTATACTAAAAAATTATTTTTAGATAAGGGGCTTTAATGCTTAAAATTAATAAAAAGAGCGCAGCAGAACCTGCTGTTCAAAAAGTAGGCAACGGGGCTATAATTTCCTTCTTAAATGGATCAGTACTTATGATTAACAAGCAAGGAGACGTTAAAATACTAAGCACTCCTAAAGAACCTGAGCCATATGTCGCTAATCAAGAATCAAATATTCATGACATCCAGCTCTCTGGAGAGACCGACATTATCAGTAAGCTATAAAAAGATTTAAGCATGGAACAAATTAACCCCGCACAATTTAAAGAGAAATACGTTGAAATTGGTCCTTATATTAATTGGTTTAGGCTACAGCGTATTCCTGCTCATAAGGTAGCTTATCTTGAATTTGGTGACCCGGAAAATAAAAATGTAATAGTTTGTGCACATGGTCTCACGCGCAATGCTTATGATTTTACTAAGATAGCATCAAGCCTTAGCAAAGATTTCAGGGTTATTGCCCTAACCTATCCAGGGCGTGGCAATAGTGATATTTTCAATAATAAGAGCCATTATAATTATCAAGTATATCTCAAAGAAACTTCGTTATTTTTAGAAAAACTTGCTATTAAACAGGCTTTTTGGCTTGGTTCTTCTATGGGCGGAATTATTGGTATGGTACTAGCTGGCTTATCTCCTAAAACTTTCAAAGGTTTAATTCTTAACGATATAGGACCATTTATACCAGGAAATACTCTTGCTAAAATAGGTAAATATGCAAAACAAACTCCTGTTTTTGACGATTTGTTATATGCTAAACAGCATTTGAAAATGATTTATAGTGCTTTTGCTATCAAAGATGAAGAAGACTGGGATCATATGACTAAATATAGCTTTACTAAGCTTACTTGCGGTCGGTATCAAATGCATTATGACCCAGCAATAGTGCATAGTATGAAAGGTAAAGGCAAGGCAAAAGACGTTAACTTATGGCATGCTTGGTATAAAATTTCCTGTCCAATTCTTGTGATTCACGGTACAAAATCAGATATTTTGCAGCAGTCAACTGTAGAAGAGATGCAGAGGACTAAAAAGCTTGACTTATATTCTGTGAGCTACGCAGGGCATGCTCCTTCTCTAATGACACAAGATCAAATTGAAGCTGTGCGTTCATGGCTTATTTCCCATTTTTAAATGATCAGTTTGGATCATTTAAAAATGGGAATAGCATTATTCTCTGTAGTAGAGCTTCTAAAGAGCTCTATTTAAAAACTGGGTTGGTATAACCTAAGCTTATAAAGCCGTATCAGGTAATTCTCCGGCTAACATTTGGCTTTCACGACCAGAAATAGTACTTAAAGAATCTTCGTGACTTTGAGACAAATCCAAACCACTGCTAGTACTTATAGACAATCTCTCAATTAAAATATCATTAAGTTTACAAACTATTACTTCATCTTTTTGGTATTTTGCCCTGTCAATAGGCGTACCTTCAAAATCAGGAGTTTTACTTGTAATATCTATTTTCAACGTGCTTTGTATATTAAGAGCCTCTATAAATTCTACTTTCTTTTGGTACACAGCACGCATTACAGGCGTAGTTTCTTTTCCTTCTAATAAACCTTCTTGATTGGGATTTGCCCCTGTTTTTACTAAGATAGTTATAATTTCTACAGCATCAGGTTTTTCGTGATATATAGCACTTAATAAAGGAGTAGCACCATCTAATATACTAGGTGCGTTAGGATTTGCCCCCTCAGCCAAGGCTTTTTGTACCCCTCCTATATTACCAGCTTCTATAGCTCGAAATAAAGCGCCTTGTATTGCAAGTTGCTTATAGTTTATTGATGGATTCACCACCTTCTCATCCTTACCAGAGGATGCTGGTACACTTAGTCCTTTCATAATATCATCTCATTTTTATTATTTTACAGTGATGTAAATCATATACTAAATGTTGACGATGTCAATTAGCTTTGCA
>JAIXRE010000090.1 GCA_027485375.1 Rickettsiaceae bacterium
ATGTCTTTGGTTTTATAGACCCTATATTCAATAAATATACTGATAAAACAGTTTGGGGACTATTATTTATTCAGGTATTACAATTTTATAATGGTTTGACTGTATTTGCGATTATGACTATCTATGCGCTCCTTACCTATTTTAGAGCAATACTTGAGATTATCATTAATTATTGCTTGGCTTTTGTAGCGATTGCCGTGCTTATAGGTTTAGCGCCGTTTTTTATAACCTTCATGCTATTTGAACGAACTAAGAGTATCTTTAACAACTGGATTTCAACCCTTTTTAATTACATGATTCAGCCAACTATCCTTTTAGTATTTTTCTTGTTGATTGATGAGATGATGGCAGGTCAAATTGCCGCTACGGTAGTAAGGGCTTGTTGGGGAACGCTTATACCTATAAAGATTGCTATCGATTTAAGCAACCTTGGTATAGATATGACTTTCTCTTTTAGTTTGCCGTTCTTTCCAGGAATACCATTTTACATCACAGAAGTATCAGATCCTGATAACATAGAGCAGCTATATAGTTATTCTGGTAGCTTCCTTTCAATAGCTGTTGCATCGCTGGTATTTTACAGCTTAAGCCTTTTAGCTAGTGGACTTATTGAATATGTAACACAAATAGTAGGCAAATTGACTAACGTTGAACCTGCAAGAGCAGAAGGGGCTGCAAAAACAGAAATACCAACGCAAAGTGTTATGTCTGACCTTGGGAGGGTAGTACGCCCTATTAAATCAGCCGTAATAGAAACAGGTCGAACCATTAAGAGCAAAACAATCGACCAAAATTATGGTTCTAGGGCTAGCAGAGGTGGCGGCGAAAAAGAGCCAAATTATGCAAGCAAACTCTCAGGAGGCTCAAGAAATGATGTTGTGCCTGATAGTGGTAGTAGTGATAAAGGTAATAAAACATGATAAAATACTTGAATTGCCTAGTAATAGCTTTTCTCCTTACTAGCTGCACAGGCGATCAGTGCATCGACGCAGATGATTTTGGCTTTGATAAAGTTACCATTTCCTCGAGATACTCTCCAAATCAACTTACTGTGCAGGAAGGGATTAATCAAGTTGCGCCATGGATAGATTCTGGTTTAGCAGTTAATGGTAGACCGCTAGCTATACAAGTTAGAACTTGGCGCTATTCTGAGGACGGGAATAAGGCGTCAAAAGTCTCTGCTTGGTGTCCATGGTTTGGGCTTGCTGGTAACGAACATGTGCTGTCAAGATTTTGTGAAAGATTGCAAGATTGCATATTTCCTAATGGTATGTGTCCAGACGGAACTTGTAGCGGCGATACATGCGCCTTAAGCATAGCAGATGAAGAATATATCAGCAACGCCCCTTGTCTCATGCGTAATGGTATAGGGTCGTATGCTTTGGTATCTAGACCTGAGAATGATCCAAATGTTTCAATGGTAAGTCAGCGTAATCCTACTGGCTTAACCTTTCACCTTGGTGAACCGCAACAAGGCTATCAATTATATGAATACAGTACTAATGGTAATTTAAGAAATGCTGGAGGGGTAATTTATAAGTATAATGATAGTGACGCTTTAAAGCAGCAATATGCAAATAGTAAGCTATATTTTAAAATACTGGATAAATATTACGATGATAATAACGGGCAGTATAGGATTGTTATAAAATCTGGAGTGAATCCTAGCAGACCCGATCCTTTGCAATTTCTAACTGATTTAGTTATTAACAACCTTTTTGGTACAGATAATGATTATGGCTTAATACGTAATATTTATACTGGTATTACGCAAAACACTGCTTACCGCTCAGTAGTATCTGCTCTCTTAAGCTTGTATATAATGTTTACGGCTTTTTCTTTCTTAACTGGTAACCTTAATATCACTCATACCGAGCTAATAATAAGGGTAATCAAGGTTAGCATAGTTTCTGCTTTAATAAGTTCAGAGTATAGTTGGTCGTTCTTCAACGATTACTTATTTAGCTATTTTGTTGGTGGTGTGCAGCAAATGGTGAATATTATCCAAGAAGCTGGCGCTACTGGTCCAGGAGCGTCTTCCAGTATAATAAGTTTAATGATTGCCCCGCAGACAATGGCAAAATTATGGGCTTTGCTTTTTGTAGATTGGCGTGGCTTCATTTATATTATTTTATTCTTAATTGCTCTTGCCTTTCTTTTTGCCCTTACTCTAGAAGCGACCATTATATACTTAACGGCGCTAGTAGCTATTGGCATGATAATCGTTATGGCACCAATTTTTATCTGTTGCATGCTGTTTGAAATAACCCGTTCGTTATTTGATAACTGGTTAAAGCAGCTTATAGGTTACGCGCTGCAGCCTATTATTCTGTTTACAGGGCTTGCTTTTATGGGAATCTTAATTAGCCACGAGATATATACTTCACTTGGCTTTAGGGTTTGTAAACATGATTTTTTAAATTTAGAGGGTATTAGCGAAGTCATAGCTGATGATGATACTGGCGCTGACCCTAGCATGGTGAATTCTTTTTTTTACTGGTGGTTTCCATCACCAATGAAAGGGGAGAATTTTACTAGGGTTCAAAGGGTTATACCTATACCTGAAGGCTTTGTGCAAGAGGATAATAGCTATTGTTCTCCTTATGAGTGTTTAGGTAACCGTTATCTAGAGCTGCCCTTCTTAGATCCCGCTACAGAAATGCAAAGAATTAATAACTTTTTCCAAGGTAATTTTGTCCAGCTTGACGGGCTACTTTTAATTTTCGTCGCTTTGTACTTATTAAGCAAGTTCAATGAATTCAGTATATCTGCTGCAAGATTTATAGGTAATATTTCTGGAAATTCTACAGATATAAGGGGAATAGGGCTTGCTGCCTCTGCACCTATTTTAAATGCTATGAGCTCGCCTGCTAGGAAACTCGGAGAACAATTCAGGCAGCGGGTAACAAGTAAGATTAGTGCTAAAATTAGCGGCACAGTAGGTGGCTTATACGAATCAGTCATGATGAATTCTTTAAGAAAAGATGCTATAGGAAGTGGAGCTAATCAATCAGTCATTGATGAAGTGAAAAGAAAATATGGCATGGATCGTAAGGATTTGAACAAGGGTGCAGAGAAGCAATATCTAGAAGCGTTGCGCGCCAAAGTAAGTAAAGACAATCCTTCTCTTAAAGGTATGGCGCTTGAGAAAAAAGTTATGGAACTAGCGCAAAAAGATTATAAAAACTTACCAGCGCAATATAAAGATCCAAAATTACAAAAACTTGCTAGTGAAATGCAATTTGTTAGAGAATACCAAAATGCTTATGTTGAAACGCACCAAGCAATGTCTGCAAAAGGCGTAGGTTTCTTTGGTAAAAGAATTTCTGCCTTGCGGGGCTATCAGGAGCTGCAAAATAAGGTGCAGGAAAATAAAGCTAGGGATGAAGAGAAAAAGCTTAATAGGGGAAGGGCAATATATGCTGGTTATGAAGGAGTTAAACGCGGCATAATAACAAAGCTAGTAGGAAAAGAGCTAAGTGACGCCTTAGAAGGTTCAGCAACTGGCGCAGCATGGCATGACTTTAATTATAATGACCCAAGACTGCGTACGCAAAATGAAGTTCTGCAGGATGATAAAAAACGGGAGCAGCGTGACGAGCTCATGAGGCAAATTGACGCAGAAACAGTGGCGGCAAAAAATGATGTCTTGCAACCAGAATATCTAGCTAACTTGCAGCAGAGAGGTAACCTAGCAAACCTTGAATATTATCGTGAGCTTGCCCGTGCTAAGGTAGCCTATGAGGCTAAAGACGCTTTATCTTCAGGTGAAGATCCAGTCTTAATGGGTGATAGGTTTATGCGTGAAAAAGCTACCGACTCGCAATCTAGGGCAATGATTGACAAAGCATACGATATGCAAAAACGCTTAATCGAAGAGGATAGATATATAAGACGCGGAGAATATTATGAAGCAAGCCGTGATATTGCGGCGCAAGAAATAATGGAAACTAGAAAATTGCTTGCTGAGCACTTTAAGCGTGATAACGTAACTCTTGAAGAGATGCCTAAGCTAATTACAGAATATTACAAAGATAGACCAGAAGATATGCGCAAAGAGCTTGCAGCTTTTGAAGGGGCAAGACAAGAATTCTCCTATAACCAAATGATCCTTGATAAAATTGATGAAAGGAAAGCTTGGATTAAGGAAGAAGTAGATGCAAATATTGAATCTATTAATTCTTATAGAAAAGCGGCTGGTATGAGCCATTATGCCAAACCTGTAGAAATTGAAAAAAGAAGATTGCATACCATAGAAGAGCATATTAGGTCCTATGATAAGCCTGAAGTTAATGCAGGACAAGGTAAAGCGGCGGAGCAGCCTGAGAGGGCAGAAGGGCAAGGTAGAGGAGAAAAAGGAGAGCCTAAAGCAAGGAAAGAAGGGGAAAGAGAGCAGAGAGAGCCTGAAGTAAGAAAAGAAGGGCAAGGAGAGCAGAGAGAGCCTGAAGCAAGGAAAGAAGGGGAAAGAGAGCAGAGAGAACCTGAAGCAAGGAAAGAAGGGGAAAGAGAGCAGAGAGAACCTGAAGTAAGGAAAGAAGGGGAAAGAGAGCAGAGAGAACCTGAAGTAAGGAAAGAAGAGGAAAGGGTGGAAGGACATCCTGAAGTAAAACAAGATAGGATAGCAGAACAACCAGAAAGGGCAGAGGGAGAGCCTGCAAAGCAAGATAGGGTTGAGGACGAGCCTGTGAAGCAAGAAGTGGAGGAAAAGCCAAACCAGGCTCTGCAGCCGCAACCTTTCGAGCAGGACGAAGAAGATAAAGCTGAGCTTAAGCCAGAAAACAAGGAAAAAGGACAGTATGAGCAAGGCTTAGAGAGGGCTAAGGAGGCTGAAGACTTCCAGCACAAGCAAGAGGAATTAGCAAGAAACCTGAAAGTAGGAGATAAGCCTAAGGATATCACAGAAGGTGTTGAAGTAGAAAGTAAAAGAAAGGGTAGTGCGGTTGAAAAACGGGCAAAAGGCTTAGGAAGTAAGCCAAAAGGAGGTAACGGAGAATAGTTGTTATTTTGCTTTAGATAAAACTTGCGTAGAAGGCGTAAATATATTAAAAACTTACATTAGGTTAAATTAAACAAGGCAAGTTTTAAATTATGTTTTTAGATAAAATACCAGCAGAGCCTAAAGAAGGCGAAATAAACGTCATTATTGAAATTCCAATGAATGACAAACCAATTAAATATGAATTTGATAAGGACTCTGGAGCTATTTTTGTTGATAGGTTCATACAAACTCCAATGAGTTATCCATGCAATTATGGCTTCGTGCCGCATACCCTCTCAGGAGATGGTGACCCAGTAGACGTACTTGTTATATCTAGTCATCCAGTAGTGCCCGGCGCAGTTATTAAGGCGCGCGCAGTAGCTGTGCTAATGATGGAAGATGAGTCTGGTATAGACGAAAAAATTATTGCTGTACCTGTAACCAAATTAGACCCTTCTTATGAGTCTGTAAAGGATATAGGCGACCTAAACCCTATGCTTACTCAAAGGATAGCGCACTTTTTTTCACATTATAAAGATTTAGAAAAAGGCAAGTGGGTTAAAATCATAGGCTGGGAAGGGGCTGTTAAGGCTATGGCTCTTATTAAGGAAGGCGTAGAAAGGCATAATGCTAAGTAACTTTTTAGGCTAGTTTTTGCTAACCGTGGTTTCTTTAAAAAAAGGGGCAAGTTCAGTAAACTTGCCCCTGTATTCTCAGGCTATTATAACTAAAGCGATGCAAGTAACTGGCTGATAAAACCTTGCGCGGCAATAAAAAAGACTAATCCACTTGCGCAAATTGCCAGACTTAATACCATAGAGAATGGCAGGTTTTCCTCTGTAGAAAGAGCCGAGTTATCATCTTGCGGCTTTGCGGCGTATATATAAAAGATAAATTTACTCATATAAAACCCTGTTAGTAACGTGCTTATAATTAGCACAATTATTACTCCTATTTGATTTACCTGCGTAGCTGCCATGAGGATATAAAACTTGCTAATGAAACCTCCAAACGGGGGCATTCCTATAAGCGATAAGCTAGCAAGTAGGAAGATAAAACTAGTCTTTGGAAGCTCTTTTCCTATACCTATTAGGTCATCAAGCTTGACTGTCTTTTTTGCGCTATAAAAATTACCAGCAGCGTAAAATAAACAAATTTTGCTAAAAGAATGCGCCACCATATGCATCGTTGCAGCCAAAATTGCTTTTGGCGTGAAAAGAAAGGCGCCTAGTAAAGCAAGGCTTAACTGGCTAATAGTAGAATAAGCCAAAATAGTTTTGATATTATCAGTCCTTAAGGCTTTGATTGAGCTATATAATATAGTAAAAGCAGGAAGCACTAACAACCAATTAAAGCTCGCAAATAGTAGTTGCAAGTAACTAAGACCAAAAACACAAACTAGTATTTTATATATGCAAAACAGCCCTGCTTTTACCACTACCACAGCATGCAGGAGAGCGCTCACTGGATAAGGTGCTATCATCGCCGCAGGCAACCATTTATGTAAAGGATATATAGCTGCTTTAGCAATACCAAAAAGGAACATAAGCAAAAGTAATATTGACTCATAAGTGGTAAAATTATTCTCTATGAATCCGTTATAACTAAAATTACCATGCTGCAGCTTATTATAAATAATTAAAATTGCTGGTAAAAATAGTAATATACTACTGAATATAAGGGTTTCTAGATATTTCTTTACGCCTGCTAAAGCACCTTCTCCTCCATTATGCGCCACAAGCGGCGCAGTAGATAAAGTGAGAAGTTCATAGAAAATAAACATTGTAAATAAATTAGCAGATAGTGCCAAAAGACACCCGATCAATAGACTCAAATTTAGGAAAAACATGAATCTAGCTTGGTCATTCAGTTTATTAGCTTTAATGTAACCGCTAGTATAAATCAAAGCACAGGACCATAATACGCTTAGCATAGTTAAAAAAACTAGCCCTATACCTTCTAGATGCAAAGCTAAAGAGTATTTGCCAAAAGCCAGTATAGATATCTCTATTCCTCCCTTTTCTAGATACCACAAATCAATAAGCAATACGTTAACTAAGAAAAAGCCAGCAATAAGCAAAGTTACCAGATTTTGCCACCTTACATTATCTTTGATGAGCAGCGGAGGTAGTAAACTTAAAAAGCCAAGTAGGATAGTTAGGATAACAATAAAATTTGGTGATAGTAGCTGATTCATCATAACAATACTCCTATACCGCATCCCATTTTTAAATGATCCAAACGGATTTTGCAAGATTCGTCTTTGCGCACGTATTTAATATACGTTTGCGCAGCCTCACTTTGAAATCCATTTGTCCAATTTAATCTGAGATGCGGTATTACTAAGAACAACTGAATCATCGCAATAATCACGATTGGAATAATACTAATAGTATTTGGCTTATTAGTAGCTACACCATTTTTAACTGCAAGCACGAACATTTTATAATGATAAAGCAAAGCGATTGCAGAAGCGATAATCACCACCGCAAAGGGCATTAGCATTTGCTGTCCTAAAAAAGTTTCTAATATTTGTAACTTTAAAACAAATACAGCAGTTAAAGGCACCCCGCTACTACATAGCATAATTATAGCAGTTAATAAGCGTGGCACTAAGCCCCTTTCTTCTATATAAGCAAGTAGCAAAAATAAAGCTATTTTATTAATACTATCGAGGAGCAGGAACTGAGGAACTAACTCGCTAGCTTCTGCCATAGTAAGTAAGAATATTACATAACCTATTTGTGCCGCTGCTGAATAGACTATTGTAGCTTTTAAACCACGAGCCTTATAAGCTAAATAAGAGCAAAATAATATAGTAAATATAGCTATAGGTCTAAAGAAGGCTATAAAAAGCTGAGAAATTTTGTCATATTCTATAGCGAAATGTAAAAACCTTGCAACAATATAGCAACCCACAATACTTGAAATACCAGCCAAATAAACAAGGATAATAGGCGGCGCACTTGAGTAAGCTCTCACCATCCAAAAATGCATAGGAAAAAAGGCTACCTTAAGCATTGCCCCCGTAAGGAAAAAACAACAAGCAGTCATTAATAATCTTGCATCAGTATAACGTAACCTTATATCGCTTATGTTCAAGCTACCTGTATCGCTAAGCATAAAACCTATGCCTATTAGTATAAGCGTCGCCCCAATAGTTCCAAGTATCAAATAGTCAAAAGCCCCTTGCGCCGCACGCTGATTATTACCTTGCGCTATTAAGACGTAAGCACTAAGCGATGATATTTCGATAAAGACGTAAAGATTAAATAAGTCATTAGTACTAAGAATGCCTATATATCCAGCATGAGCAAAAAGCAGGATAGCGTAAAATATATGCTGCCTCTTTTTATCGATATAAGAAAGCACGCTACTTTGCGTAAGCTTGTGACAAAATAATAAGAAAAACAGCATTACGGCGTTTAAATAGAGTATAGCTGGCTGGTTTAACATATCGAGCCTGTACTCTATACCGATAGGAGCTTGCCAGCCTCCTATAGCATAACGTATCTCTGTTATGCCGTGCTGCTCAAAATGATAAAGTCCAAGCAGTAAACTAGCAGCAATAAAGCTAGTTGCAATAAGGCGTGCAAGCATTACATTACAGCTAATTGTTGCAAACAAAGCGCCAAACATAGGAAATAGCACTTGCAAGATTGGCAAATGCTTTAATAATATACTCATCCTTTATTATCCTGCCTATTTTTAAGCCCCACTATTTCATCTTCTTCAATAGTACCAAACTGCTCGTATATACGGTGAATTAAAGCAAGCCCAACTGACAAAGTAGCAAATCCTACAACTATTGCTGTAAGCATAAGAACATGCGGCAGAGGGTTAGTGTATATTATATTAGCATCATTGCTTAGCACTGGAGGTATTCCAGCCTTAACCTTACCAAGAGCTATATAAAATACTAGAACGGAAGTTTGGAACACTCCAAGACCTATTAGTTTACGAACATAATTACTGCTAGTAAGCATTATATATAGCCCAGAGACTAAGACTATTACGGCAATAAAATAAATTAGGTTATACATAACTTTACCGCCTAAGTAAGAAATATATCAAAAGCATCACAGAGGAGACCGTAATACCAACTCCAAGTTCTATAGTAAAAATACCTAGACTTTGCGCAAAATGCTTATCTACCGCAAGCGAATAATAGTTTAGGTAATTATCACCAAACAACAAAGATACCAAACCTGTAGAAGCGTATATTAAAACACCTATAGCAGCTGCAATAGCTAATGAGTCTAATGAAAAAAGCTTACGAGTAGTCTCTGAGCTTGAAACTAAGTCAAAGGCAATAATAGCAGAGGCAAAAATCGCCCCAGCTTGGAATCCTCCGCCTGGTGAAACTTCACCATTAACCTGAATATAAAGAGCATACAGGACTATATATGGCAGGATAAAAAGGCTAACTATCCTAATAATTGGGTTATCGTGCAACATAATGTTTTAACCGACCTTATCCTCTTTATTTCTAGATAGTAGCAGCAAAACAGCAAGTCCAGCAATAAGTATCACTGATGTTTCTCCAAGCGTATCATAACCCCTATAGCTTGCCAAAATAGCAGCCACAAATGAGGGTAAACCAGTATCATTGAAGGTGTTTTCAAGATAATATTTGCTTACGTGGGTTTGTAGCGGTGAAGTTGCTGAGCCATACTCAGGTAGAGCTAAGCCTGCTAATGTTAAAGCTGCTACCATAGCGCCGCATAAAGCCAGCGCTACTATCTTCCTTCCTCTCCTTGCCTGAGTTTTTAACTCGCCGTTACTACCAACTAGTTTAAGAAAGTTTAGCAATACGCAGGTGGACAAAGAGCTACCGAGGGCTACCTCTGTCATTGCTACATCAGGAGCATCAAGAAGAAGGTATAGCACGCTAATCAGGACGCTAAAAACCGACATAATAATTACTGTTTCTAGCAAGCTTTTAGCAAGCACAAGCTTTATAGAGATTACTACCAGTAGTGAACTAATCACTAACAACAATATGCTACTAAAGTCAAAATTAAGGATAGACGGTGACATAAAATTAGCCCAAATCAATGCTTTTTATGGGTAGTGCAATATCTTTGCCAAGCGACGCTCTACAAAGCGCGTGAGTTGTCACGGGACTTAAAATAAGTAATAACAGGGCGGCGCAAAATAGCTTAAAAGAATTAGCCGGAGAAGTACTAACCTGCAGTGCAGCAAGCCCTACTAAAGCTAAAGGCACTCCAAAAGCATCAATCAGTCCAGATGCATGTAATTTGCTATAAAAATCTGGAAACCTGAATAACCCTATAATACCAGAAAATATTATAAATAGAGCTGCAGCTATGAAACCACAACCAATAATATATAGCATATATCGCCTCCTTGCTGGTCATATTAACATAATAAGGAGCGCACACTAAGAACACAACATATTTTTCTTAATCTTTATAAGCTGCCATAAAAAAGGTGGTGAAAATGGAGCAGACTTCAGTGCGCAATAGAAAAGTTAAAGGCAGAACTTTGCTTGACTTGTATACAATCTTAAGTAGAATACTAAACAGAATAGCCACAAGCTATTTCGGGGTGTAGCAACCTCTGTCTTACTTAGTTGATACCAACTATAAAATGGTATAATCCTCGATTTTACGGTCGGGGAAACTATGGCGCATGTCCAAGACTCAAGGCTCAAACCTTGAGTCTAAAGGCTATAGTAAACTGTAGTAAGCGGTTTTGCTAATTCCCCGATCGCCAGCAGGGTAATAATATTTTCCTTGTTGGTGGTTAAAATAATGAGGGCTAAAAGCCCTCTTTTTTTAACTCTAGAATAACGGGGATAAAGTTCATGAAAACTCATCAAAAGCATAATAACTATACCACAGAAACTAACCAAGAAAATTATGGATGTATTGAGGTAAATGCTCCATATAATAGCCGTTCTAGCAGAAACAAGCCTAATCTCATAATTCCTAGTATCATTATAACCTTAGCTTTTGCTCTTACTGCCTGCAAACCCACAGAAGATCAAACAACACCAGCTTTTAAAGCTAAATCCTGCGCAAAAGCGGTAAAAAAAGAAATCCACCAAAAATACCTGAGTTGCTATGCTTTAAATGAGCAGGCTAAAAAACAATGCGTGGATGATTTAGCTGCAATTTATGTTGAAAGGCGCTGGCAAGGAAATACTGAATATATCCAAATATTCCAGTTCGAATGTGAGAAACTTGGTTTCAAGGAGTTTTTAGAAAATTTAGGGCTGCCTTGTGAATCTATAAAAGATGGTCCAAAATTCCGTGAAGATAAAAATGCTTACGAGGTAATTTGCCAGCCTAAAGGACGCTACTTTATGCAGTTTGATTATGAGAGTAAAAACTGGCAAGTTTTGTAAGAAATAAAAGCAAATACTATTTTTAAGTAATCCAAATGGGTTATTTAAAAATAGTATTTGGTATAACTCATAACAAAATTATCACTCTATGAATTTATTATTTTTGCTGTTAAAAAGTAATCTTTTTTTACGTACGAAGTCAAGTATATACTACGTAAAAGCTTAGCAGAGGCTTACGTTTAAACATGGTAGTATATGATTCGTTTTTTTATATTGTTAACATTATTGTTGCAGTTTATCGCACCGTGCTTTGGAAGCGCTGATAAAACTTCCAATAAAGAGCTCAAAAGAGTTTTAAAACTAAGTAACCAGCAAGCGGAAACCCTAATTAAGTTTAAAGAAAAATTATCACAAAGCCCTTCAAATTTTTTTGACAACGAACCATTTAGCTTTGCCATGATATGGTCTTCTGGCTACTATAAAGAATTAGGCAAGCGAATTGTTATAGGTGGCAAGGCTGTTGGCGAAACATTTTACCATAATCTTTTTGCTAGTTTAGAGGTGGCTAAAAAATTTACTCCAAATTCAGAATTTATTTTATACTTAGATAATAGAACTTATAAGGATAATAAAACACAAATAGATTGGCTTAAAAATAATTACACTCAGTTGAAGGTATATTTTTTAGAGGAGAGTATAGACCTAGTGCATTCTGCTCTAAAAAACGATTTTAATGGTTTTGATTCATATAAATATAGCTTAAGCCTGTATCAATATATTAAATCCTTAAGCAAACTGAATAAAATCAGAGAATTAGAAGTTATAAAAAAGGCTTTAGGACATGCATTAAATGGCAATCCTACCGTTGCAAGTGATGTGCTTAGAGTACTTGAATTAAACGCAAACAAATTATCTATTTATACTGATATTGATGAATTTTGCCTGTGGGATAACTACGAAAAACACCGTTTTTGGTCGGCTTTATCATTTATTACTGATAACGATTTAGATAAAAATAAATTTACCGAACAACTAAAATATTTAAGTCATTTATTTGCCTTTATAGAAAGAAGTCATAGCTATAAGAAGCCAACTTTTGCTTATCCAATGGATAAAGATGGTTATGCAGTAAGCAATAGACTGATATCATATTATATAAGCGAATCAGATTTATTTAATTTTA
>JAIXRE010000013.1 GCA_027485375.1 Rickettsiaceae bacterium
GTTAATTAATTAATCAGTGAGGAATACAATGTTAACCGTTTTTGATTTAGACCAAACCACCTTTAAGATACATTTGCATAATTTTTTAGCTGAGCTGCCTTCGGAAATGTTAACTGACAAAAATCTCGATACAATTATACAAGAGTTGTTAGCTCCGACGACCAAAGAGGGTAAGGAGTTAGTTGAGGCGTTGATAAAGGGATTTGACCCTAAACGAGCTAAATATACTGAACAAACATTAACAACAGCAAAAGAGCTTGTTAATGCTGTATTGTTGAACACAGCAAAACCACTATCTGACGAAGCAAAAAAAGACGCTCCAACAATTATAAAAAACCCAACAAAACTGAAAGAAGCATTTAACGCTCCCGGCAGAAAAGCCATTGCTTCTAACGCTACTCATGGAGCAAAAGCCGCAGCAATACTTTTTAAAACTTTAGAGCTAAAGAAGCCTGAGGAGATAATTGTTAAATCAGGAATGACGGGAAAATTTGCAAATGGAGCTAAACTTCCGCATTTAGAGGATATACTTGAAGAACTAAAGAAACAAGATGAGTCATATGATAAATCTGAAATCGTGTTCATAGACGATGACCAAGGGAACTTAGATTCAGTAAAGCATATGGCTATAACAATTAAAGTAGACCCGTCGGTAAATGCAACCCCTGAATACTTGGAATTAGCTACAAAGATGGCGAATTCTAAAAATACCATTAGCTTAACTGATATACCTTTAGGAGCTTTGAGCAAGAAAGAAATTGAAGATATAGTGAGTGATTTCTCCACAAAAGTTGTAAAAACCAAAGTGAAAGTATTATTCAGTGATGGTGATACCATATCTTTATTAGTAGTAGGCAAGGAAGACATTACAGCAGAGCGAGAAACGTTCGAAACAGCGCTACAAAAAGCCGTGGCAGATATCGTTGATCCTAGAACTAGAGTGGTGTCCGTTAAGACTGCTCTATTAGAAGGTAAAGGCGGTGTAACGGAGGAAGAAGTTGCTGCATTTGTGGAAGCGTGCAAAAAAAGTGACCCTAAAACCTTTAATTTTCGAGCAGATGAGGAAGACAAGCAAATAGTAGACTTTGAATTTGCGCCAAAACAAACTATTTCTATAGCAGCGGGAGGAGAGCAGCAAAAGCAGGTCAAAAAAGTGCTAAATGCTTTGGGTTATAAAGGTGAAGTGGAAGGTGACCTTATTAGCTTTAATCCATCAACAAACCAAAAGGCAATTATTAGGGCAAAGGAAGGTAATGAATTTAAAGAACGAGGTGAAGAGCCATTGGTGTTAAGTTATGCAAATTCTATATTAAATGAAGCTGGTATCTACACTAAGGTTATTGATTTAGGGTTTCAAGATCCGGATGGAGATATATTACCTAAAGGTATTGAGGAAGCAGAAGAACATGATTTAGTACTCGACGTCTTAGCCTTTCAAGATAAAATGGTTGTACAAGTTCCTTATGGTCTTGGAAATAAAGATCCTGTAACTTTAGAAAAGTGGTTCAAAAACATAACTGCTAATGCTGCTAATGCCGCTAATGCCGCTGATGCGCCAGCCAAAGAAGCTGCCGCTAGTTTTGTAGCAAGGCTCGAAGTGTTAAGTAAGGATGTAGACAAAGAAGCCGCTATTTTGAAAGCAGGGCTAGAAGCATTAGGTTATACTCAGGCAGTTGATGGCGCGCAAGCAAGCGAGACAACATATACTATTGACGAAGCAAGCAAACAAATCACTTTTCTTGTAGCACAAGGTGTCGCCAACGAAGGGCTTCAGAAGCCTCAGGCCGCTGCCGCAATAACCGTACAAAGTAAAGCGGATTATGAAATACAGCAAGCAGAAAGAGAAGTAGCAGAGTTGGAGCAAGGCATACAGGATATAGATGAAATAGAAAAACTAGAAAAAGAGATAAGTCAAGGAGTAAAAGACTTAAAAGACTTAGAAGACTTAGAACGAGAAGAAAAGGCAGGCAAGCGGCGTGAAGAAATGATATCAGCGAGTCAAAAAGCAAGGGCTATGGCTGATAGGGCAAAAGAAATTGGAAAAACAGTTCAGCCCAATTTACCAAAGGATCTAGATCAGCGGCTTGAAGCAATGGTAGCAGACAGGAAGAAAAGAGAAGCTTCAGTTCTTAACCCAAAAGAAACAGAGGTTGGTGAGGCAAATAGAAAGCTTGAAGGATTAAGAGCTGAGTTATGGGAGTTGTCGGAAAAAGAAGGAGAAGAAAAGAAAGTACAAGCTCTGCAAGAACAACGAGGGCAGCTTAATGCAAGGATAAAAATATTAGAAAAAGAAATACAAGAGATAAAAGAGAAGAGCACTAACCTTGATAATTTTGGGCAGGAGCCGCCAGTCGAGCCAAAAGCACCAGCGCAGCCGCCAGTCGAGCCAAAAGCACCAGCGCAGCCGCCAGTCGAGCCAAAAGCACCAGCGCAGCCGCCAGTCGAGCAACCAGCCCCAGCGCAGCCACCAGTCGAGCAACCAGCGCAGCCGTCAGCACAAGCCAAGTCTGAAGCTTGCCAGGCGGCAGTAGACTCAATAGATTTGCTGTCTCCAAATGACATTAAGACTATGCGAGAGAATGTAGTAGCGCATGTAATGGCCTTATCTAACGAAGAAGCTTTTATTAAAAAAATCGGGAAGTTAGGAAGTGAACAATTAAAAGCGAAAGCGACAGAGTTACAGAAAACCTCTGACAAAATAGGAGAAGATAAAGAATTATTTAAGAAGGAATGTGCAGGTTTAATAAGCTGGTGCGATGAACGCAGCAATAAACAACCAGCTTGGAAAGAAGTAGCTTATGTTATAGGATATAATATTGCCGCTTCGGTTTATAAACGGCTAGGTAACAAGGCAAAACACCAAGAATATGCTATGAAAGCAGAAATAGCAAAAAGTTCTTTGCGTTTTGGCACGGAGGTTGCTGAGAAGATTGGTAAAATAAAAGGAGAATTGGAAAAAGTTAAGGATTTAGCACCTAGAGCCCCAAAACCTCGCGGCGGCGTAGCTGTTACGATTCCAAGTCGTTAATGACTATTTAGGGCGGCAAATATCAAAATTAGATATTTCGCCTCCTTCCTTGCGTATCTTGGCAAGAGTCCTTGGAAACTGGATTCTTGCCTTGAGCAGGAACGACAAAAGAAGCGTTCTCCTATACCCAGTAATTTACTATTTTCGTACCCTCAATGGCTGCATAGTATCAAAAATCTAACATTTGCTTAAAAGCTGATAACTTAAAAATAAATGCGATAAAACTAATTTATTATAGTAATTAGCAGTAAATTCGATATTATTATAGCGAAATAAAATTAGATCATGTTCAGATATGAAGTCATTAGCTCGCTTAGTTTACGGTATTCTTACTTTAACATTTGTTAAGGTATACTTACTATTTCAGCTCTGTACTAGGTTAGTAATAAGTCTATATGGCTTACTTCATCATCAAATAGTGATAGAAGACTTGCCAGCAATATTTGCTGCTGGAATAGTGAATGACGTTATTTCGCTTTGTTACGCAATGCCTGTTATTTTGGCGTGCGGGCTTGTATTCTATCTAATTTTCAGTCGTTATAAAAGGCTCTATAGCGCCCTAGTATTCATCGCTTACTTTTTAATGATAAGTATATTATCTTTTATAGCCATATCTGAAGTAATATTCTGGGACGAATTTGGTACTAATTTCAATTTCATTGCTGTTGACTATTTAGTCTACACGCATGAGATTATAGGAACTATAGTAGAGTCTCTACCTGTTGCGCAGATACTGATTACAATGTTTTTCTTTGCTCTGTTTTTGACTTTGTCAGCGGCAAAAAAACTCATGATAAAAGCGTCAAATTTTAGGGTAGGTGCTTGTTTGCTTTATGCTTTGACGTTATGGCTAGCTCAAAGCTACGCTGCTAAACATTATTCTTCTAGTAAATTTGCTCTTAGTGATAATAAATATGCTCATGAGCTTGGAAAAAATGGTCCATACGAATTTGTAGCGGCTTATTATAATAATTCGCTTGATTATAATAGGTTATATACCACTATAGATTCAAATGTTGCTATAGAAAATGTGCGTCGCAGGCTTATAAAGCAGAATCAGCAATTTTTGCGCAGTACAGGAATTGAGCGCCTTGTATTGCCTCGTCATATATATACCTCAGTACCAAAACTTAAGTACAAGCCTAATGTCATAGTCATAACAGTAGAAAGTCTTAGTAGCTCCTTTATGGGCAAGTTTGGTAATACTGAGAATATCACGCCATATCTTGATAAATTAGCTGATGAAAGCTTGTTTTTTACTAATATATACGCTTCTGGAACAAGGACAGTAAGAGGGTTAGAGGCTATAACCTTATCTGTGCCGCCAACACCTGGTTCATCTATAATACGTCGTCCTGATAATGCACATTTGTTCAATATTGGCAGTGTCTTTAGAGGCAAAAATTATGACGTAAATTTTATTTTTGGTGGGTATAGTTATTTTGATAATTTGCAAAACTATTTTGAAAATAATGATTACCGTAATATCGACCGCGCTAGCCTTAGTGCTGATGAAATAAGCTTTTCTAATGTTTGGGGCGTGGCTGATGAAGATATCCTAAAAAAGTCCTTAGAAGTTGCAGATCAAAGTTTTCGTAAGGGTAAGTCATTTTTCTCACTGATTATGACTACTTCAAATCATCGTCCTTATACTTTTCCAGAAGGTAGAATTGACCTGCCATCAGGTGCTGGTAGGTCTGCCGCAGTTAAATATACAGATTATGCTATTGGTAAATTTATTGAAGAGGCTAAGAAACGCCCTTGGTTTAACCGTACTATTTTTGTGATTACTGCTGACCATTGCGCTGTTGGTACTGGTAAAACTGACTTGCCAGTCAATAAATATCATATACCTTTAATGGTTTATGCTCCGTCCATCATTAAGCCTGAAGTTGTAACTAACTTAGCGAGTCAAATTGATATTGCTCCTACTATTTTTGGTTTGTTGAATTTTGAGTATAAGAGTAAATTTTTTGGTTCAGATATCCTAAATTATCCAGCTAATAGGGCGTTTATAGGTACATATCAATTGCTTGGCTATATGAAAGATAAAAAGCTAATAGTCCTTGCTCCAAATAGCTCACCTAAAGCTTACGAGCTAGTAGGGGAAAATAGTGAGGATAAAGTGCCAATAGATGAGATAACAGAGCGCGGCGTACCTGCACTTATCGAAGAAGCAATCAGTTTTTACCAAGCAGCTTATGATTTGTACGCGCAAGGCGAAATGAAAGATTTCTAACGTATGCTAATTGATAAGAGCGTTAGTAATATTTCTCCGCTGAATAGTGCAAATAAAGGGTTGCCGCAAGGTAAGCAAATTGAGGTTCGCCAAGCTAAATTAATCCTTGAGAAGTGGTATTATATCTTATCCGGCAAGACAGCCATTGCGGTATCATAACCTAATTTAATCAAGGTATCTCGAGTTTCAGGTCTAAAATCTAAAAAACTAAACTCACTTAAGTCTGGTTGGATGCAATAGTTAGCTAGCGCTAAATTCTTAAAATATCGATCCTGCGATCCAAGTAATACAGACTTTAAGAACGTGCCAAATAAGGATGGAAAATGATGCTCTTTGGTAAATAAACTAACCGTCGCCTCTCTGAAGGTAAGTGAGGGAGTAAAAGAATATTCTGTTTTATCTTCCTTTACAACTCCTAAATCACTAGCAATTATTATAGCTTTAGGACCAAAGATAGCGCGCATATGATCTGTAGGTAAGTTGTTCATTAACCCACCATCCATTAATAATTGACCGTTCTTTACAAATGGAGGAAAAAGCCCTGGTAACGATGCAGAGGAGCGTATAGCTTGCCACATAAGCCCTTTATTTTCAAGTATTTCTTCACCAGTACTTAAATTGCTAATGACAGTATAATAAGGAATTTCTAAGTCTTCTATTAACTTTTGCCCAAAAACCTGTTCTAGGGAATGAGTTATTGCAGAGCAATCATATAATGAAACTAATGGTAAGGTAATTGACCGCCACGATGTTGATTTCTCAGTATTACTAACCATTTTTTTTACTAACCTTAGCATATCTTGGTAATTTTTGCTTATAAGATAGCTGCTAGCAACGCCAGTTCCTGTGCTTGAGGCTGCGATGAAATCTATAGGAATTCTCTTCTCTTCCATTGCTTTTAAGGTACCAAGATGCACCCAGCCACGTGAGGCACCTCCTCCTAGTACAAGACCTATAGGGTTGCCTACTAGAAAGCGAAACATGCGCTGGTAATACGAGATATTTGGCTTAACGTGGTAGTGAGCGCTATAATAACCTTGCTTTAGCCATAAGGCGGTATTACTAATAGTATCATTTTCATTCCAAAGTAACACTAGATGTTTTTTAACATTAAGGCTTAAGAAATTGACTAAATGCTTATTTTCTAACATCGAGCTTAGATAAGGGGTATAATTAGGAGCGCTACCACCAACTCCAATAACCATTAAGATATCAGCCTGCGGTAATAAAGCCTCATTTAGCTTGGAATTTTCATGGTTGCCAATATAGATAACAGTATTATATTTGTTTGATAATTCATCCAGATAATCAAGTATCGCCGCTAATCCTTTGGTAGAATATAGGTTGCTAAAAAATTCTGTATCTATAAAATGTATAGACGCTTTGTCCCCATACTTATGCAACGAATCTGCGAAATTAGTTAAGTCAATTTCTGGGTTAGTGGCTAATCCAAAAATAAAAAAGTCACGCCTATTATTGCTTTGGTTCTCTAATTTATGAATGGAAGTTTGGTTGCGAGTTATAGTATTGAGGAGTATACGCCTCATTGCTGCTGGTACTAACTTAGTAAAGTTGTTAAAATTCTCGTCTGATAACTTTAATAGCTTTGAATCCGTAGCAGCTACTATGGTTAAAAATCTAGGAGACTGAGTTAAAAACCCCATTTCTCCTACTACTTCGCCGACCTTAATTTTGCCCATGAGTCTTTTAGTATGATTCTCGTCATTTAAAATCGCTAATAAATGACCGCTTAATAGAACATACATAGCATCAGCAGTATCTCCTTGATTGAACAAAACCTCTTGCTCTTTTACGGAGTGTATAGAGAAAGATTCGATAAGTTCTAGCAGCTCTGTCTCAGTCAAACCTTGAAATAAGTCTACTTGCTTTAATATCTCTAGGTAAACTTCTTGCTCTTTATTTTGCAATAAACTAAATTTTTCTAGTTGGTTATTATTAGTGACCATTTTTACTGCACCTATGCGATGATTTCCTATTAGTTTTAGTATAATCTAAATATTCGAGTTATCTAAAGCAAGTTTAGCTTATTTAAGACAACGCGCGTTAATTTGATATCTAAGCCCTTGCATCTTGGTAACAGTAGGCATAGTTTTTAAGCCATGAATTTTAGAGATAATTTCTGCGCAACAACAATTAAGCTTAAGTTTTACCCCTGTATTAGATTATACTAACATAGAATAAAACATTAAGTAATTATTAAATTATGAAAAGACAGGAAGAGCAGCAGCAAAATATAGAGAAGCCTACCCGTTGCCATGAAGTGGACTTGCAAGACTTACAAAAATATGCAGCAATAAGTGGAGATAAGCATGCAATAACTGAAGTCTTGATGTTACAAGCACAAGTGCAGCTAAAAGGACTAAAGGCTTTGCATGATGCTTTAAAAGATACTAGTAAGTTAGCAACGAGCTTAAAAGCAAATACTGAGGAAGAAAAAAGGCAACTTTTATTTGATATGTATGCACCTAATTTATTAGGAGATCTTAAAGCGCTTTCACATAGAGCGGACCTAAAGACCGGTGAGAAGTCTACTATACCAGAAGATTTTAGCCTAGAGCGGCTCACAAAAGAAGCTACAGCGGGGGACAAACCTTTAAATGGTTTTATTGATGAATGTGCTGAGCTATCAAGCACTGGGTGGTATATCGAAAAGTTCTCTGCAAAAATGCTGCAAGGGTTGCAAAAGCCTTTGGTAGGACAAGAAATGTTAAAAGACAGGTTAGATACACTTAAAAAGACCTTAAATACAGATCTTGAAGAGTATAAAGCTGAAGGTAGGGTTCAGAGCGAGAAAGATATTGGTGGCGAAAAGAAAGATATCTCAAGGGACATAATAATACTAAAAGATAAGGATGGCATTAAGGCTATTGGCTTTAAGAAGCTAGAAAAATTATACCATTCAGGGGGTCTTAAAAAAGAACAATTTGAGTTTATTGCTACCCAGTGGCATCAAGGAACTTATACAGGAGGAGGAGGTGCAATAAATTTATTAATCTCACAAGCTGCACAAGATGGAGTGGTGCCATATCTTAATAATTCAGATAAAGTATCACTTTTTATTGATTTATCTGAAGAAGGTAAAGTAATTTTACAAAATCACCTTAATGTAAAATCACTAGATATGGATACTTCCGAAACTAAGGAATATAAACATGCGATATTTACTGCAGATATTTCTAACTTAAAAAGTGATGCGGGTTTTATTCCTGGATGTGCCTCAGCCATAGTGCCTACCAAAATGCTAATTTCTGAATATACCGAAGGTACTAGTGTAGTGCCTGCTGGAGTAGGTGTTTCTGACTTAAAATTAGATGCTAAAAGAGAAAGGTTGGTTTTAAATGGCATGCAGGCTTACTTAGCAGAAATATTCAATCCTGCAGTTTCAGAAGGGCGTAGAGTCTCAGCAGAAACAGCCTTTACCACTTATGTAGGTGACGATAAATTAGCAAGGCAAATGCTTATTAGCGAGGCTAAAAACATACTTACTGAGAAAAAAAAACAAGGGAAAGTAGCAGAATTAGCTCAGGATTTTATAATAGGGCAACATTCAGAAATAGCTAATCTATTTAATCCTGACTTGCCAGCAATGGAACGTAAAAAGAGGCAGGTAGCTTTTTTAACAGCTATAGGAGATTATAAATTAGCAACAGAAATTCTTCTTTACGAGGCAGAAAAGTTTGTAGATGATAAAGATCCTAAGAAAAGGCTACTAGCTAGGGAGTATATAATAAATGAACGTATTAAAAGCGTAACTTTTGATCCTGAACTTTCAGAGCAAGATAGTAAGCAAGAGTTAGAAATCCTAAAAAAACAACTTACTAAGATCCAAGAACTTCAAGAAGTAATTAGAAAAAGCCAACTATCCGAGGAGGCAAAAAATGTAGCCCAAGCCCAAGCCCAAGCTCAACCTCAAGCCGAAGCTCAAGCCCAAGCCCAAGCTCAACCTCAAGCCGAAGCTCAAGCCCAAGCTGAGCAGCCAAAACCAAATGTATCAACCCGTAGAGCGCAAAAAATTAAACAAGCGTTACAAAATCTAAGACAAAAAAAACCTAAGGGTGTACTGGCAAAAATAGGTAGTGCTATAAAACGAAAATTCTCAAGAAATAAGGGAGGGAGGTCACCTTGATACTAGTCCTGTATATGCTTTTTTCTGCTAAGCCAGTTTTGCAGATACCTGTAAGCTAGCCCAGCATCCTCTATAAGCAAGACATTTTCAGCATTGCGGTTATCAGCGGCATTAGTAAAGTTGAAAGAGCCGGTAATGACCTTTTTCTTGTCAATGATAATTACCTTATTATGAGCAATACCAGCCATTTTATCTATCATCACAGGAATGCCAGCATTTTTTAATAACTCGATTTTTGAATCTTTGTCATACAAGTTGCTAGAGTCCAGTAATACCTCAACTTTAAGCCCTCTTTGTTTTGCCCTAACAAGAGCCGTTAATATGGTTTCAGAAGTAAAACTATAGGCTTGAACATATAGGCTACTTTCTGCCCTAAAAATTTCTCTAGCTATTAAATTGCCGCAGCCAGCAGGTGGCGTGAAACAGACATTGACTTTATCAGTATCAGTGTTGAAATTATGCCAAGTACCTATACCGTTAAATTCCTCAAAAGCCACCCCAAGACCAAAGCCAAAGATTAAAATAGCAATGAATGAGCTGTTAAAACCTCCTAGTTTACTAGCTTGTCTGATAGTTTTTTTAGCTGTGCGTCTAGAAATTGCCATAAAATTTCGTTAATCTATTTTAATTAGCAGTATATAGCTTTCTGCTGCAAGCTCAAGTTATTGTTAGTGCATAATAATTAATTTTTCTAGTAAGTTGGTATGTTTATGCTATGATACCAAATTACATAAAAATTTCTAGTTTGAGTTAACTAGTTCTAATCACAGAAAAATTTGATTTTATGAGTTTTAAAGAGAATTTAGGGAAAATTTTACAAAAGTATAACGAGCTATCAGATAGACTGAGTTCTGGTATAGTTGGTGAAGAGTTTGTTAAAGCATCAAAAGAATATGCTGAGTTAGAGCCTATTGTTATGACAGTCAATGAGTATAACAAAGCCTTAACTGATTTGGCAAATACTAAGGAGCTCGCCAAGGAGCCAAATTTGGATGCAGAAACAGCAGAGCTTGTAGATAGTGAGATACGGGAGCTTGACGATAAGCTTATAGTGCTAGAACGCGCCGTAAAAGTTTCTCTGCTTCCAAAAGACGAAGCAGATAGCAAAGGAGCTATAATAGAGGTTAGGGCAGGGACTGGCGGTGAAGAAGCTGCTTTATTTGCGGCTGTATTATTTAATATGTACGAGCGTTACGCAGAATTAAAGGGCTGGAAATTTGAAATATTATCAATTTCTGATACTGGTATAGGTGGTTACAAGGAGGCCTCTGCTTTAATTAGCGGACATAATGTTTTTGCCCACCTAAAATACGAATCTGGAGTACATAGGGTCCAAAGAGTTCCTGAAACAGAATCTAGCGGTCGTATCCACACCTCTGCAGCAACTGTTGCCGTACTTCCTGAAGCTGAGGAAATTGACATAAAAATTGAGGACAAAGACCTTAGGATTGATACTTATCGTGCTTCTGGCGCAGGTGGTCAACACGTCAACACTACTGATTCAGCCGTGCGTATAACGCACTTGCCAACTGGTATAGTAGTAGCATTGCAGGATGAGAAATCGCAGCATAAAAATAAAGCTAAGGCGCTAAAAATTTTGCGTTCTAGAGTATATGAAGCTGAGAGAGAAAAACAAGCTGCAGAGCGTTCTTCATCTAGGAAGGGGCAAGTTGGATCAGGCGATCGTTCTGAACGTATTCGTACTTATAATTTCCCACAAGGCAGAGTATCTGATCATCGCATCAACCTTACATTATATAAAATTGAAGCAGTGGTTAAAGAAGGACAACTTGATGAATTTATAGATGCACTTATAGCTAGCGATGAAGCGCAAAAACTTGCAGCTAGTATTTAGGGTCTTGCCAAAGAATAGTGCAAAATTACTTATGTAAAACTTGTCCTGTTAAAATTCTGTAATACCAAATCCGTTTGTATTATTAAAAAAAATGGGAATCGGTATAAGCAAATTCTTGCTGCTCTAATTGTCCGCCTAGCTCACAGAAAAACACATCGTCTTTTTCGCTCTGCGAAGAGAGTAAGGTGCTTTCTCTCTCTTCTTCTGTCTTCAATAACTCGATTATTTCCCTGAATGCTTTTTTGCGTATATGCCTTTCTTTCTCTATAGCTTCAAGGTTAGCTTGTTGAATTTTGCCTAAATATCTAGGTTCGCCTATTTCTCCTGAGAGAAATGCATTTAGCTGCGCCTTAGCAATATCTAGTGCTGTATGGTGACCAAAGTCATCCTTGATATTAGTATCTGCATTCATAACTAACAAAACTTGAACGATTTTACTAGCGCCTAGTGACGCAGCTGTTTGTAGCAAGGTTGACCCTCCTATGAGTTGATTAATGTCAATTTTGTGTTCTAGTATCAGCTTTTCTAGTTTTCCAACGTTATTATCATATACACAATCTAAAGCATCTGCATGCACCTTGTCGTATTTTATATTGCTATAATCTTCTTTACTTTTTTGTGCAGAAATTGAAGTGTAGATAAAGGAATCACTAGCTGCTTTCATAAGTTGAAAAATCGTTGTTTTGTAATGTTGAAAGAATTATATATATAAAATTCTTATACTACGTCAACTAATGATTTATCAATTCTAAAGATCTTTCAATGTTACTAATCACTTTTAACTTAATTTGAATATGGTTTTCAGGTAATAAGCTTGCAATAATTTCAGACCATTCAATTAGGCATAAGTTATTATTCCATGCGTCTTCTATACCTAATTCGTATATTTCGTCTCGAGATTTTAAACGATATAGGTCAAAATGATAAATAACAAAATTTGGTGCTTGGTAGGTTTGTAATAGGTTAAAAGTTGGACTAGTAACTTTAGTATCAGGACCACATAAAGATTTTATAACTTCACGGCAAATAAAAGTTTTGCCTGAGCCAAGATCGCCGCTAAAGGTAACGATTGTGCCAGCTGTTAAGGTTTTAGAAAAATTGTGAGCAAATTCTATGGAATCTTGTTCATTATGTAGCGTAATAATCATAAACAATTTTATTCGAAATTATCAGCCTATAATTACTAGCATTTAACAGCCTTAGCAAAGGATATTTTTACATGCTAGAATTTTTATGATATGGTGGAGTAAATTGTCAACGTACCTTATTACATTACATGCTAGATAATAGTTTTTTAGCTTTTGAGAAAGCTGGAGAAATAAAAGAATTTTCTGTAAGTGAAATTTCAAGTCGTATTAAAGAAATATTAGAAACTAATATTGGTGTAGTGCGAGTAAAAGGTGAAATTTCAGGGCTTAAAATAGCAGCGTCTGGACATGGTTATTTTAGCTTAAAAGACAATCTTGCTGTTCTTGGATGCACTTGTTGGCGTCCTGTGCTGGCGAAAATGAAATTTCCGCTTAGTGATGGCATGGAAGTTGTTATAATAGGTAAGATAACTGCTTATGCTGGACAATCTCGCTACCAAATATCAGTAGAGAAAATAGAACCTGCTGGCGCTGGCGCGATGATGAAAATCCTGCAAGAGCGACGAGCGGCTTTAGAGAAAGAGGGGCTCTTTGACCCAGCTAAGAAAAAGCCTATACCATTTATGCCCCGCAGTATAGGAGTTATCACTTCGATTAGTGGAGCGGTAATTAGGGACATTATCCACCGCGTCACTGACCGTTGCCCAACTAGGATTATTATTTGGTCGGTAGCTGTGCAAGGAGAAAGTTCAGCTAGTGAAGTAGCAAATGCTATTATAGGATTTAATCAATGCCAAGGGGAGGCAAGACCTGATGTATTGATAGTGGCAAGAGGAGGAGGGTCAATAGAAGATTTATGGTCCTTTAATGAAGAAATTGTAGTTCGTGCTGTTGCTGGCTCTGTGATACCAGTAATTTCAGCGGTTGGACATGAAACAGATTATACCTTAGTTGATTTTGTTTCAGACCTTAGAGCACCAACGCCAACAGCGGCTGCAGAATTTGCTGTGCCAGTACTTGCGGATTTAAAATATACGATAAACTCTTATTATAATAGGCTGCAAACCCGCCTTATGGAAAAGTTACGATATTATGATCAGTTTTTGGCTGGTTATGATAGGTTGCGGCGCCATCCTGCTAGTTATGTCCAGCTGCTAGAGCAAAAAGTTGACGAATTAGGGTTTAGATTAATTGAGGCTCTGCCAAATTTACTAAAACTAAAAACCGCCTATTTAGAGCGCTTTACTATAGGTGGATTGAATCCTAGTAAGCTCGTGCATTATAAAGCTTTGCAGCTTGAGCATACAGTTGGTAATTTAGATAAATTAATAAAGCAGCGGCTTGATAATTTTGAATATCAGTTAAATATCAGTAGCGCTTTGCTTGCTAGTTTAGACTACCATAACGTTCTAAAACGTGGTTTTGCTATAGTTAAAGGCGCAAATGGAAAATTTATTTCGGCAAAAAGCGAAATAGGACAAGAGAATAACTTTGCGATAGAATTTCACGATGGAGAGGTTGCTGCAAAGCTTTTATAGAATAGGATTTGGTATGAATTAAAAATTAAATTGCTTAAGAGATCGTATTGCCTTATAATGGAGGCGAAAATTATAACCATATGCTTTTAAAAAACAAGGAAACTATATCATTATGTTAAAGCAATCTATTTTATTTTGTACACTACTCACTTTAAGCGGTTGCCTACCTACTGTATTTACGGCTGCTACTACTTCTACAGTGGCTGTCGCTAAAGATCAATCTCTAGGATCGACAGTCGACGACGTTAAAATAGCCACTGGTATTAAAGCTAGCTTTGTAAAAAATAACTTTAAAGAGCTTTATACTAAAATAGCGGTAGAAGTAGTCCAAGGTAGGGTGCTTTATACTGGTACAGTCGAAAAAGAGGAGGATATAACCACGGCAGTACAAATAGCTTGGGATCAAAAAAATGTTCAGGAAGTAATTAGTGAGTTAAAAGTCGCTAGCAATAGTAATCACTTTGACCTTGTGCAATATACAAAAGATACAATGATTACAAGCCAAATTAAGTCTAAGATTTTTGCTAATCGGGATATAAAATTTGTCAATTACACTATTGTCACTACTAATAACGTTGTATATGTATTTGGGCTCGCTAGGTCAGAGGAAGAGCTGGAGAAAGTAACAGATATTGCCGCTAAGGTTCGAGGTGTAGAAAAAGTCGTTAGTCACGTTAAGCTAATAGAAGATAATAAGTAAGAGGCGTCATTGTCAAAGATTAAAACTTTCTTTTTATTATTACTTTGTATAGGGCTTGCAGGATGCAGCACGCCAACTGATAGGTTGCATAAAAAACTATCAAAAGACGATCCTAATAATCTGCAATATCAAGGACATTATAAGATTGGTAAGGAATATACCATCAAAAATAAAAAATATACTCCAACCAAGAATATAAAATACAATGAAGTTGGCATGGCGTCTTGGTATGGAACAAAGAACGGCTTTCATGGCAAGAAAACAGCAAATGGGGATAAATATAATAAGCAGTTATTAAGTGCTGCTCACCCGCAATTACCATTGCCAAGCCTAGTAAAGGTAACTAATTTAAGCAATAACAAATCCTTAATTGTTATGGTAAATGACAGAGGTCCTTTCGCGCGGAAGCGCATTCTAGATGTATCTGAAAAAGCCTCTGAAATTTTAGGATTCAAAAGCCAGGGTGTTGCTAAAGTTAGGGTGCAATATTTACATAAGGAAACTGAAGAGTTTTTACAGAAAATTGCTTTGAATGCAAAAGAAGGCTCGAAAGTTAAAAAGCACAAAACAAAGCATGCTGGCAAATGCAGCATTAATTGTCAGGTAAAATTGGTGAATTTAAAGCATAGTATTGCCATACCATAGAACAAATTAAAGATATTTATTACAATTGTTAAAAATTAAAAAGCTTAAAATAAAAAATCCAGTGCCATTTGCTAAATTGCTACCAAATTTTTTAACTTTGGTAGGTTTAGTTGTTGGAATTAGTGCAATTAGATTCGCTTTAGATAGTCAATGGGAAAGGGCGGTTTATTGTATTTTTATCGCAGCAGTCATTGATGGTCTTGATGGTAGGGTAGCAAGGATGCTAAATGCTACTAGCCATTTTGGTGCAGAACTGGACTCACTATGCGATTTTGCTAATTTTGGCGTTGCCCCCGCTATTGTAATATATTTGTGGTCATTCCAGCAATATGAATTCAAGCTAATATCTTGGGCAGTAATGTTGTTATTTGTAGTGTGCATGGCAATAAGGCTAGCTAGGTTTAATATAGGTATTTTCCAGCCTAATCAAGATAAGCGAGCTAAATATTTTTCTACAGGCGTTCCAGCTCCAACAGGTGCTATATTAGCCCTTATGCCAATTATATTAGATTTTGACATTAGCACAGCCCTAAATATTAGTATTAGGACGCATACTTTACTAATAGATCTATATATTTTTATTGTAGCATTGTCGCTTGCTAGCAGATTGCCTACCTTCTTATTCAAAAATATTCATATAAAACCAGAATATTTGTCACTATTTATGATCCTATCTGCAATAATAATCATAAATCTTATAATTTATCCTTGGTATTCTTTGCCAGTGCTTGCGATTATTTATATAATATCTATACCAGCATGTGTAGTTATAGCAAGAAAAATGGATGTTTAATACCGTTTCCCATTTTTAAATAATCCAAATTAATTAACTATATGTAATTATAGAGAGATTATATGAATGAAGGTTCAAATACAACTAAGTCAGTAGCTAATGAGTTTTCCAAGACTCACCCTAGGCTAAAATATACCATATTAGTAATAGCTGTATTAGCCTTTGGTTACGTGTCTTCAAAATTATATATTTGGAGCAAAACTCAGTCTACAGATAACGCTTATATTGAGACAGAAATTTCAGACGTAAGCTCTGAGATTAACGGTGTAGTTAAAAATGTGTTTGTTTTAGATAACACCGAGGTTAAGCAAGGTGATATACTAGCAGAGATTGATGATGACGACTATAAGGCAAATTTAGCCAAGGCTGAGGCAACGGTCAATGCTAAGGTTAACAATATAAAGGTTATAGAGCAAACTATAGTAATGGAGAAAATTAACCTGAAAAAACACAATACACTAGAAAATTTTGCTAAGATCAACTTTGATTTAGAGGATGTTGATTATAAAAGGGTTAGTAATCTAAATAAAGATAAATTTGCTAGTAAAAAATTGCTTGATGATAGCAAATTAGCGCTCGAAAAGGCAAAATCTGACTATAACGTAGCAAGCCTAGCTGCTGAAGCTAGTAAGGAAAACTTATCTTTACTTGCTATGCAAAAAACAGTCGCAGAGGAGGAGTTAAAGGCGCTAATAGAGACAAAAAAATTATCAGAAAGGGCTTTGGTAAAAACTAAGATAATAGCACCAATTGATGGGGTATTCGCTAATAGCAATCTGCAGGTAGGAAATTACGTTCGCCCAGGTGCTGTATATTTTTCTATAGTACCTAAAATAATGCATATTAAGGCTAACTTTAAGGAAACTCAGGTAGCGAGATTTAAGGCTGGTCATAAAGCAGAAATAGAGTTTGATGCATTGCCAGGCAAGAAAATTTATGGAAAAATCCGTAGCGTTGCACCAGCAACTGGCTCTAAATTTAGCTTAATTCCTCCTGATAACGCAACTGGTAATTTTACTAAAATCGTGCAGCGTGTACCAGTAATAATAGATTTTGAAGTACCTAGCGACATAAAGCTTGTGCCAGGTATGTCGGCGCATATTGCTATTCGTGATCAATAGACCTCCTGCGAAACTTGTCACTAGGCTTTGAATATTTTACTCGCAGGTTAGCCGTCATTGCGAGGAGCGCAAGCTCGAAGCAATCTAGGAAGCTGCTCTTTATGCCGGTACTAGATTGCTTCGTCACTGCGTTTCTTGCAATGGCAACTGTCCACTCGCAGAATATATTTTACTCTTTTCAATCCATTATTCAATTATATTGCCATATATAAAAATTCAAGTGGGCGGCAAATAGTAGCCATAATAAATAAGGTGTAAGCAATAAAGCGATTATCTTAATGCTTTTATAAGTTTTAAGAATTACCAAGGCAACTGTGCTAATAATAAGAAAAATGCACGTTAAAGCAAAACCAGTTAAATGGTAGCTAAAAAATAACGGAGTCCAACTCCAATTCAGAATCAATTGGATACAGTATAACGCTTTTATTAGCTTTAATTCTTTGAAAGAACTTGTATGCCAAAGAATCCAGCCAGCTGTTGCTATCATTGCGTATAAGATGCTCCATACTATACCAAATAAATAATTTGGTGGGGTTAGAGGAGAGCGATTTAAGGTAATATACCAACTATCGACGCTGTTTTTTGTCAAAGAGCCTATAATTGAGCCAATTAGTATAAGCGCCGTAATCCAAACTAGCAAAGATAGATAATTTTTAGTTTTTTCTTCCATAAAATCACTGTTTTAAAAATCTTTTTTGCCTAGATAATACCAAATACACTCCAACCAGTAGCATAGGTAAGCAAAGTATTTGCCCCATAGTAGCGTTAGAATATATAAAACCTAGTTGCAGGTCAGGCTCACGGAAATTTTCAGCTGCTATTCTGCAAATAGCATAAATTATCAGGAAAATACCAGAAGTAAGACCAGAGCGCAGTAAAGTGTTATAACGAAAAATTAGGTAGTTAATTACTATAAATAACAATAACCCTTCACCAAGTGCCTCATAAAGCTGGCTAGGATGACGTGGCAGATTATCGCTACCTGGAAAAATAACTGCCCAAGGTACGTCTGTTACTCTGCCACAAAGTTCTGCATTGATAAAATTTGCTATTCTGCCAAAAAACAAACCAAGCCCTGCAACTGCAGCAAGTATATCAGTGAGCGCTAAAAATGGAGCTTTATATTTTTTGTTGCAAAGGTAAGCTGTTATAATCAGACCAGCAATACCGCCATGAAACGACATGCCACCGTCATAAGTTTTAAGAATATCGATAGGATGCAACAGATACCTAGCAGGGTCATAAAATATAACGTA
>JAIXRE010000103.1 GCA_027485375.1 Rickettsiaceae bacterium
TGCCTTTGCAAGGGCTTTAAGAGCTGGATTCCCTCCTTCGAGGGAATGACACTAAAAGCGCAGTAATGGCTTATACCAATTCTCAAGGATTAAACGGGGAATTGTTATAACCTATATAGTGCTAATAGGTCCTGATGTAAGCCCATTGATAAATTGATGTAGGTATGGATTATCAGTACTTTGCATCTCGTCACGCGTGCCTTTCCAAATAACCTTGCCCTTGTAGATTAATGCAACTTCTTTTGCTACTTTTTGCGCACTATTCATATCATGAGTAATTGTCACAGTAGTAGCGCCTAGTTCATCACGTACTTTAATAATCAACTCATTAATGACATTTGCCATTATTGGGTCAAGCCCAGTGGTTGGCTCATCAAAAAAGATCATTTCTGGGTCTGTGCAAATTGCTCTAGCTAAAGCGGCGCGTTTTTGCATACCACCTGAAAGCTCAACTGGATAAAGCCTTAAAGTATTTTCTGCTAGTCCAACCGCTTTCATTTTACTAATAGCAAGCTGGCGTTTATCTTCTTTGGATAATTTATATAATTTTTCAGCAAAAAAGGTTATATTATCTTCTATTGACAACGAATCAAATAAAGCGCCGCCTTGGAATAAAAATCCGCATTTTTGCATTAACTGAAAACGTTGGCTGTTTGATAAATTACTTGTTTCCACGCCATCAATCTCTACACTACCACTATCTGCTTTAAGCAAACCAATGATAGTTTTGATTAATACTGATTTACCTGTGCCTGATCCGCCAAGTATTACCAAAGAACTGCCCTTCTTGACTTCAAGGTTAACGCCGTCCAGAACCTTATTAGAGCCAAAGGTTTTGTGCAGGGAGTTAACTTTAATTTTTATCTCTTCCATAATCAATTATTAAAAAACAATTCAGTAATAAGGTAATTGCTTAGCAAAATAAGGATTGACGAATTAACTACTGCTTTTATCGTAGCATTACCTACACCTTTAGCCCCTTTATCTGAGTAATAGCCGCTATAACAACTCATTATAGCAATAATAAAGCCAAAAGCAGCTGCTTTTACTAGACCTGATATTACGTCGATTCGCTCTAAATATTTGAAAGTGTTGCTAAGGTAATTTGCGCTATTAAAATCCAGCTTGTAAATACTTACAACATAGCCACCCATAACTCCTATAATATCGCCGATAAATACTAGGCATGGCAGCATTAATACAGCTGCGAAAACTCTAGGAAAAATCAAATATTTTATAGGGTCAGTAGATAAGGTATAAAGCGCATCAACTTGTTCTGTAACCCTCATTGTAGCAATTTCAGCAGCAATAGATGACCCGACTCTTCCTGCTACCATTAAGCCAGCCAAAACCGGTCCTAACTCTCTAGTTATTGATAGCACAACTACAGTAGGAATTGAACTTTCTGCAGAAAAGCGTGAAAAACCAGTGTAGCTTTGCAATGCTAGAACTGCCCCTGAGAAAAAGGCAGTCATTGCAACTACTGGCAAGGAGTAAAACCCTATGATTAAAAATTGTTGAAAAACCATTTTAAAATATATAGGTGGTCGCAAGGCGCTACTAACTGTTGCACTAATGAAAATGCATAGCGCTCCAAAACTTCTGAGTAAGTCTAGAGTCTCCTTACCGATATAAGCGAATAGATTTGACACCTGTAATTCTTCAATAATCAATGTTTAATAAATTTTGTAGCAACTGGAGTTTTAGCACCAAAATCTGCTAGGATAGTTTCGCCGCCGATAGCAGTTTGACCTTCCGCAACCATAACAGAAGTGTTTAAAGGCAGGTAAACATCAGCTCTACTACCAAAGCGGATGATACCATATCTTTCACCAGCTTGCAGAGCATTACCTTCCTCTAAGTCACATACTATACGCCTTGCGATTAAGCCAGCAATTTGTACAAAAGCTATTTTTTTGCCAGTTGTGGTTTCCATAAGGACTGATTGCCTTTCATTGTAAATACTAGCCTTATCCAGTGAAGCGTTAAAAAACTTACCTGGATTATAATGCAATGCTAAAACTTTACCGCTTGCAGGAACTCTATTAACATGCACGTTGAAAACATTCAAGAAAACACTAATCCTGATCATTGGTTGATCACCAAGTCCAAGCTCTTGTGGCGGCGTTGCTTCAGAAATTTTTTGTATAATACCATCAGCAGGGCTTACCACTAAGTCATCACCAACTGGAGTAAAACGATCTGGATTGCGGAAAAAATAAGCGCACCAAGCTGTAGAGATAAGACCTATCCATCCAAGCGTTGAGGTAAAGGAGGCTAGCAGGAATGTTACCGCTGCAAAACTGATAATAAAAATATAACCTTCACGGTGAATGATTTTTGAAAAATCGCTATATTGTTTCATTTTTTTCCTCTACAAAATTCTAAATAAGCTAGTGATGATAAATTTCAAATTGATAATGGTCAAGCTAATATAATATAAAATGGCAATTATTTATCAAAAACAATTGATTGTGCTAGCAACAACTCCACAGATATCAACTGAAATTTAGCCGGTAGAATGCAATCTTTAAAGCGTTCTATGGTATTTGTAATATACAGCTTGCTCAGCGCAGAATCCTCAAGCCGTTCTATAGCTTTGTTTGATAATACAGCATGTGTTGCAAAAGCTTCTACTGACTTAGCACCTTGTTGCATTAGAAACTCTGCTGCTGCAACTATAGTATTTGCCGTATCAACTATATCATCAACAAGGACGCAAGCTTTACCTGCAACCTCTCCACTCACAAGGCTTATTTTACAATAGTCGTTTTGACGCTGTTTGTCTAGCACTACTAAGTCCGCACCTATCAGTGAACTGATTTTTTGCGCCCGGCTTACCCCTCCACGGTCAGGAGATACAACAACGCCAGAAATTAACGGCGCAAATAAACCAGTAATTTCGAGATTATGGACTGGTATTGTAAAAAATTTTTCTATCTCCGGCGAGTGCAAATCTATAGTAATTATTCTCTCTACCCCAGCAACTTCTAAAACCTTAGCTACTAGCTGCGCAGAAACAGAGCTACCTTGACAAGTTACGCGATCCTGACGAGCATAACCAAAATAAGGTATTACCGCGGTAACTGTTTTTGCCTGCATACGTTTTGCAGTATCAATAAGCAGTAATAGCTCCATTAAATTATCATTAGCGGGATAAGAGATAGATTGCATTACTAGCACATCATGACCAGCTAGATCTTCCTCTAACTGCACTATAAGCTCTCCATCTGCAAAAGTGCTCGTAACAGTATGAACATAATCCAGCTTAGCGATTGTTGCTAAGTTCTTACCAAGGCTTTGATTGCTACTTCCTACAAGAAGTTTCATGAGACTAAACTAAAAATTTATATGCTAGCGTAAGGAATGTAAAAAACCCAAAAGCGTCAGTAATTGAGGTAAGAAATACTCCAGAAGCAGTAGCAGGGTCGATATCAAAATTATGCAGAGTAATTGGAATAACTGAGCCGAAAAAGCCCGCTACTATAAAATTGATAATAACAGCACTAGCAAATATTAAGCTAACACTTGGCTCTACGATAAGCGCTAACATTAGCCCGCCAATGCATGCCAGTAAAAAGCCATTAAAGCCGCAAACAGCTATTTCTTTTATAATTACCTTAAACATATTAGCTTGGTTAATATCCTTATTAGCAATAGCCCTAACAGTAATTGTCATTGCCTGCGTGCCTGCATTGCCGCACATAGACGCGACAATTGGCATGATAGGGGCTAAAGTAATTAATTTAGCAATAGTACCACTAAATTGACTAATAATTAGGGAAGTGCCGCAAGTAGTAATTAGGTTAACAAATAACCATGGAAAACGGTGCTTAGCTGTATAGAAAAAATTATCTAGCGTATCTTGGCTATGCACACCAGCAAGCTGCATAATGTCTTTTTCAGTTTGCTGCTCGATAATATAAAGCATATTATCAATTGATACTATACCTATCAATTTACCGCTTTTGTTAATAACTGGAACAATAGTTAAGGCGTACTGCTTAAAAATAAAGACTAATTCGCTAAGTTCAGTTAAAGCATCAGCTATTTTAAGATCAGGATTCATTACTTCCTTGATCTTGCTGGTTTTTGCGCTTTTAAGCAGCCCGCTAAGTAGAATATTTCCTATAGGACGATACCTACTATCGACTATAATAGCAGCGTGAAAATCACGACCTGAGCTATCTTGACGAATAAAGTCGATGGCTTCTCCTACCGTCCAGTTTGCTTGCAAGGCAACAAAATTTTTCTCAATTACCCTACCAACAGTATTATCTGGATAGTTAAAGCCTTCAATAATTTGTTGTTTTTTATTAGTACTAAGATAGGAAAGGATAGTCTCTTTTGTATCCTCGCCAATATCTTCTATAACCTCTATTGAATCTTCTGTGTCTAGCTGCTCTATTAGCTCTGCACTTTGACGCTCGCCTAAAGCCTCAATAACAGATTGCTTAGCACTATTGCTTAACCATACTAGCGTTTCTGGTTTAAAGCTACCGGCTATAAGAGGAAGAACTTTTTTATGGATTTTATAGTTGGTGTTATCTAGAAAATCTGCTAAATCTGCGTGGTGCAGGCTAATTAGCTTTTTAGCTGCTTCTGCTAATTGATCATTATTAATAGATTCAGTAATCTGCTCAAAGACTTCAGCAAATTGTTCTTCGTGGTCTGGTAGAATACTTTTATGTACTTGATTCATTGCCATTGCGCCATACCACTATATCAATATATTGAACAGAACAATATACTACAACTCTCTTAAATTGCACGGAAAATTAGGTAGTAAATTTGTACACAATCGTACATTAATTAATCAACTAGCGCAATAAAATCTTAAAAACTAGCAAGATATAATTTATTGAATTATAAATATGGTGCGGTCGAGAAGATTTGAACTTCCACTCCTTGCAGAACAGCACCCTCAATGCTGCGCGTCTACCGTTTCGCCACGACCGCTTTTATACCAAATCTTGAGACTCGGTATTACTTTTGAGAATTTGGTACATATACCAAATAA
>JAIXRE010000100.1 GCA_027485375.1 Rickettsiaceae bacterium
GCTTATTCTAACGATATAAACACCCTAATGCTTATGCGTTTTTTCCAAGCGTTTGGAGCAAGTGTAGGCTCAGTAATCGCGCAGGCAATGGCACGAGATTGCTACAAAGGACATATGCTATCATATATTTACGCTAGCTTGTCTATGGGTCTTGCCTTCCAGCCTTTAATCGGCTCGTCTATAGGTGGCTACTTAGTAGAATATTATAACTGGCGGCAAATCTTCCTTTTCCTTAGTTTTATTGCCTTTGTACAATTGCTTACAGCTGCAAAATATTTACCTGAGACTAACCCTTATATAGGAGTCGCTCGCACCAATAAATATTTGCAAATACTCAAAGTAGTGCTAAAAGATAAAATAGTGTTGTTATATGCATTAATTGTTGGTTCATTTAATGGTATTATGCTTGGCTTTTATGTAGAAGCTCCTTTTATTTTTATTAAAAAACTTGGTATAGCTCCATCAACTTATGGAAATTTAGCTGTATTATTATGCACTGCTAGTTTTTGTGGCAGCTGGACTGGCAGGAAATTAACCAGCATGTTTATTGACCCTAAGCGCCTAATGTTTTCCGGGCTTATGTTTAGTTTAAGCGGCTGCAGTATGCTTGTGATTTCAGCCTTATTATTACCTTATATTACTGGCAAATATATTGCCATATTAATGATATTTGTTCCTATGATGTTCCAAATGATTGGACATGGTTTTTTTATTCCTATGGCATTGCGTTACGCTTTAGAGGATTATGCAAAAGTTACAGGAACAGCTGGTTCAATTTTTGGCTCTTTATATTATTTATGGGTTGCGTGTATAACTTTTACGGTTTCACGTTTGCATAGTGATAATATCATTAAGTTTAGCTTACTATTTTTCTTCCTCAGTGTTTTTTGTAGCGTTGCTTTTTATCTAATCCAGCAGTGGCAACCTATTAAAAAGAAGTACGAGTTTAACTGATAAATTGACTAGAAATGCGCTTTTTATATCCAAAATTTTGGCAAACTCAAAACATTATAGCATATTTATTGCTGCCACTAAGTCTAATATATGCATTTTTTAGTTTTTTAAGGCGGTTGCTTATTAGCCAAGTACGCCTTTCGCCGCGCGTTATTTGCGTGGGTAACGCAAGTATTGGCGGGGCAGGGAAGACGCAAATAGTTATTTGGCTGGCAAAACTGCTAGCTGCAAGGAATGTTAAATTTGCTATTATAACCAGAGCTTATGGTAGTAAGCTGCAAGGGGCTAAACTAGTGAGTCCTAACCACAGTGCGTCTGAGGTTGGTGACGAGTCTGTCTTGCTAGCGTCTTACGGCATAGAAAAAAAAAAAAAAAAGCTGAAAGATGCAACCAGTTTGATAAAGTCTTTAAATGTCGATTATATAATAATGGATGACGGGCTGCAGAATCCAACTTTCTACAAAGATTTTATTATTCTAGTTGTTGATGCTCATAGAGGCTTTGGCAATAACTTTTTATTGCCAGCTGGTCCTCTTAGGCAAAATTCTAAGCAGGCTTTGCAGTTAGCTAATGCGGTAATTTATGTTGGCAATAATTTTTCGGAGCAAAGAGCAAGCGACCCTAAAGAATTTTATGCTGAGATAGTGCAAGCAACTACATTTGATAAAAGCTGCAAGTATCTTGCTTTTTGCGGGATAGGTAATCCTGAAAGATTTTTTGAAACGCTAAAGAAGCTTGAACTAAATTTAGTTGATACAGCTGTTTTTCCTGACCATTATGAGTATAAGCAAGATGATTTGCAGGAACTGCTTTTGAAAGCTAAAGCGCTAAAAGCCTGGCTTATTACTACCCGCAAGGATTATGTAAAACTTAAAGCAATGCAAGGGTCAGAGTCTATAATATGCTGCGACGTGGAGCTTTTAATCCAAAATGAGGAAAAGCTGGTAGAATTAGTTTTGCGCTAATTTTCACCCTTACGAGCTATTATTTTATAATCACTTTTTAAGCGGCTTATAAGAAACTTTGCCCCTTCTGTGGTTGATGGAAGAAGAACCGAAAGATGCAATAAAGATGTATTTTTTTATATTCCTGCGTCATACCGCGTATTTTAAGACACGCTATAAAAAATTTTATCCATTTAAAGAATTATATTGAATAATTAGGTAGCTAATAAAGCTATTGATTGTGCTATCATCCGTTGTGATATATGAGGCTTAAATTTGCCGAGGCTAGCTTGCCCATAACATAACAAGTAACGTATAAAATTAAATGGATAAAATTGCAAAATCTGTGCAAGAATATGTGAAGTCTGGAGAGTATTTTGCTGATGCCAAAAAATGGTATAATTTTAAGCATTTATACCCACTTGCACAAAAATCTTGGCTATTGATATGTGCATGCATATTAGCTTTTTTACTTGCTATAGTTGTTCTTGGCTTCACAGTCTTACTACCAATAAAGCAAAAAATACAATATTCGTTATATACGCCAAATTTAACTAGCAGCGTTGCTGTTATTACGCAAGCTAACGAGATTAAAAATAATCCTCGTGCTTCAATAGCAGATATTATGGTACGGGGTTATATTAAACACCGTGAGCAATTCGATTATGAAAGGCTTAAAGAGCAGTTTGTATATATGCAAAACAACTCTACTAAAGTTATCTTCAGGAAGTTCTATAATTACATGAGTATAGACAATCCAGATTCACCAATTATGCGTTATCAAAAGCATATAAGGCGTAGTGTAAATTTTGAGTCAGTTACTTATCCAGAAGAGGGGTTAGCATTAGTTGTTTTTCAATCAATTGCTAAAAGCTCAAGCGGTGAGGTAGTTGAAAATGCACTATGGCAAGCAAAAATAGGTTATGAAATTGACCCAATTAGCTTAAAAATGCCTCAAGGTTCTAGGTTTCGCTTTGTCGTTGTAGATTATCAGATAAAACTCTTAGAGGATAAAATTAAGAAGTAATGACCATGCAGCAATTATTTACGTTGTTTATTCTAATATTTATGTTTTCCAGTAACGCCTTTGCTATAAGGGAGGCAAGACCAACTCCTATTGATAGCAGGATTAGGGTCATGGTATACAATCCAGACGACGTTTTTAAATATGTAGGCTATTACGGCTACCAAGCCAGCATAGAATTAGCAAAATCTGAGGAAATAGTTAGTATCTCAATGGGAGACACTACAGCATGGCAAATTGTGCCTGCAGGATATCGTATATTTATAAAACCAGTAGAACCTGATGCTACAACAAATATGACGCTAATTACCAATAAAAGGACATATTTTTTTGAATTATATGCTCAGGAAGCTGAAGATATAAGGGATCCAGAAATGGTATTTAACTTAAGGTTCATTTACCCTGATGAAGAAGAAGACGAGGGGATGAAATTATACAGCGCGGCTGCAGCCACTGGACCCGATCTAGCTCACCCAGAAAAGTATAATTTTAACTATACAATTAGTGGTGATGAGGAGATAGCGCCAATTAAGATTTTTGATGATGGTGAATTTACGTATTTAGAGTTCAGAGATAAAAATGCAGAACTGCCTGCTATTTTTGCTGTTAGCGACAATCTAGTAGAGTCAATGGTTAATTATAGATTAGCTCCTAATAAACCTAATATGGTTATAATAGAGCAAGTATTTGCAAAATTCTCTGTGCGCCATGGCAAAAAGACATTATGTATATTTAATGAAGCTTTTAAGCCCTACTAATTCATTCATCACTACCTAAAGCCACCTTCAACAGTGGCTTTATCATGCTATTTCAGATAATACTTAATGAGAAAATATGAACAATATCTCTAGCGATACTATAATCAACAACATCAAGCAAGTAAGCGATAAATACCAAGAAATTCTCTTTAGTCTTATGCAAGGCAAGGGGCAGATGCTGCCAAAACCAATAATGGATTATTTCACAGATCAGGATAAAATTAACTTAATGTTGAGCAATGCTTGCGAACAGTTTTTAGCGAAACCTGAAACTTTCATGAAAATCAACATGGAGTATGGACAAAAATTTCAAGAACTAGTTGCTACCTCTGTTGCAAAGTTTGCTGGTGATAAGGAGTCTGCTCCATTATTTACTCCAAATACTAAGGATAGGCGCTTTAAAGATAAAGCTTGGCAAGACAACGCCTATTTCGACTTTATAAAACAGTTTTATTTAATGTCGAGTGAATGGGTAGAAAAAAGCGTAGCCGCTTATGAATTTGATAATGAACTGAAGAGCCATATAGAGTTTGTCACACAGCACTTTCTTAATGCCTTGGCGCCATCAAATTTTGTTTTTGCAAATCCTGTAGTTCTTAGGGAATCTTTAGAGAGCGGTTGGCAGAATATCGTTCAAGGCTTAGATAATTTCCTGCAAGATATCAAGAAATCTGACGATTTTTTCAGCATTTCTACTAGCGATTATAGTGCTTTTGAACTTGGGAGAAATATTGCTGCTACTCCTGGAAAAGTAGTAATGCAAAATGATTTAATGCAACTTATATGCTATGAGCCAAAGGACAAGGTGCATCAAATTCCTATATTGATTATTCCGCCTTGGATCAACAAATATTATATACTTGACCTCTCACCGCATAATTCATTAGTCAAGTTCTTGGTGGATAATAATTTTCAAGTCTTTATGGTTTCATGGCGAAATCCTGACGCTAGTTTAGCGCATAAAAGCTTTGAGGATTACTTAAAGGAAGGCGTGCTAGAGCCTTATCAATATCTCGTAAATCTTGGAATAAAACAGATTAATGCAGCAGGTTACTGCATAGGCGGCACTTTGCTTGCTACTGCTTTAGCTTATATGAAAAAACACAAGCTTGATGCAATTAATAGTGCAACTTTTATAACTACCTTGCTTGATTTTTCTAATCCTGGCGAGGTTGGCGTGTTTATTAATGAAGGAATAATTAAAGCTATTGAAGAAGAAATGCAAACAAAAGGCTATTTTGATGGTCAATACCTAGCAAGTAGCTTTAACTTACTTAGAGCCAATGACCTTATATGGTCTTTCTTTATCAATAATTACTTACTAGGTCGCGCGCCTATGTCATTTGATTTACTGTACTGGAATGCTGATTCTACTAATCTACCAGCCAAAATGCACAGTTATTATTTGCGCAATATGTACCTTAAAAATTTGCTTAAGGAACCAAACAAGCTGGATTTACTTAGCACGCCAATTGATCTTGGACTGATTGATTGTCCTTCATTTTTCCTAGCTGCAAGTGATGACCATATAGCACCGTGGCAAGGCGTATATCAGGGCATGAATTTATCAAAAGGAGACAAGACATTTTGCCTTACCTCTTCAGGACATGTGGCGGGAGTGGTTAACCCTCCAGCCACTTCAAGGTATAATTACAAAATGCATAAAGACCTAAGCCTTAGCAGTGAGCAGTGGTTAGAACAAGCAGAGGAGCTGCAAGGGTCATGGTGGCTGCCATGGAAAGAATGGCTAGCGAGTAAAAGCGGCGAGCTGGCAAGCCCTATAGAATATAAGGAATTAGCCAGCCTTGAGCCCGCCCCCGGTAGTTACGTTAGAAGTGAGTTATTGCGATAAGTTCTATAGTAAATTAACCTGAGTTTGGGATAACGTCTCTTTTATCATACTAATTTACTATAGTTCTGCCTTAAGTACCTTGAGGCAAAACAAATACAAACCTTGCCCCTTTTTTGCCATCGCTTTCTGCTTTGATACTACCTCCATGCACCGCCGCTACTCTTTCGCAAAGCGCAAGACCTATGCCTCGACCGCCAGCAGGTGTTTTAGTCTTGGAACTTACCTTAAAGCTATAAAAAATATCAAATAGCTCTGATTGTGGTATTCCTATACCCTCATCTTGGATTATAAATTCTACTAAATCGTTTTTATTAGATAACTCAATGGTTATTGCCCCTTCCTTACTATACTGAATAGCATTAATGATAAGGTTGTCTAAAGCTGTTTTAATGTAATATTTATCGCAAGAAAGCATCACGTTATTTTCAATTTTAGTAAGAAACTCTAGTTCTTTGCCATTTAAATATAGCTTCTTGCAATAATTGAGCCGATCGTAAACTAATTCACTCAAGTTAGTATCTGTCTTATTTAGCTTATAACTAAGGCTAGATAATTTGGATAAATCGATTAAATTATCTACAAGACTACTCAGGCGCTCTGAACTTTTAGCGATTTCTTCAAGCCCACTATATACTTGCTCCTTACTTAGCTTGTCATAATTTTCATACAGCACTTGCCCCATACTAGTAATACCTGTGATAGGTGTATGAGCTTCGTGTTCTAAATTACGCAAAAATTCATTCCTGATTTGCAAGGATTTCTCTAGCTCCTTATTACTGTAATTTACTTGTTGACCAAGGTGATGCGCTCTTTGTTCAGTAATCTCTTGATACTCTTGCTTAGGTCTTAAGAAAATCATTATTATGCTGCTAATCAATAGCAGTAAATAGATTATTTTAAACTCTGAAAATGCAAGTATCTCTGATGGCAGCTTGGATGCTAAATAATAATTATAAATAATTGAAGTAAATATCACCCCTGAAAAAATGAAGAAAAGAGCCAAGCGCCAGCACATTAACACTGAAATTAAAATGATATTGACCATGAAAATCATTAACTGAATTTCAGCAAAATTGCTTATAATGACCATTAAAAAACTAAAACATACTAATACTAAGAATGTCGTAATGTTAAAAAATATGGAAACAGAACTTACCTTTTTCCAAGCTGGCAACCACAAAGGATAGCTAATAAAACTAGTAGAGATAAAAAGGATGGCAGGATAAAAAATATCAAGCAAATAAGAATATTGCTGCTGCAGGTTTCTTGGTAATGTATAAGTATTACTAAAGACTGATATCATTATAAACACACCAAATAGAGCGATTAAGCCTTCGCCTCTAAGGCTATTTTTGGTGCAAATTTTAACGATGTCAAACGTCTTTATAGATTGTATAAATCTACGCCAGCTTTCTCTGCGCTCCTGTCTTGCAATAATAAGCGGTCTAGGATTTTTAATACCAACCCACCCACCAGGTTGTTTCAGTAAGTAGTGACTACCTACCAAAAATACTAAATTAGCAACCATGCCAGGTATAAGACCTTCTATATCGCCATTTTTTAAGAACATTTCCCATATTACAAGTACAGAAAAACCCGCTCCCATACCTATCAAAACAGATTTGCTACTTGTTCTAAAGCCTAGTAGTGCCATAATAAAAGGCACTGTGACGATTGGCATATATAGCATACTAGTAGCAATAATTAAATCTAGCAAACTACCACTGCGCAGAGCAAGCATTATAGAAAAAACTCCTACTATTAATGACGTCACGCGAGAGAATATTAATTCGTCCTTTATTGGTCGTATACCAAGTGTATGGCAAAAATCATGAGAAATTAGGACTGAGGTAGAATTTATATAAGAGTCTGCTGTAGACATCACCATTGCCATAATACCGGCTAGAACAAGACCTTTTAGTCCTGTGTAAGAAGAATAACCAAACAAGATATATTTTAGGGTATCTTCTGGTTGAATATCTGGTTGAGTAGATAAAATTAATATGCTAATCAATGCCATAATAAGGCTAATAAATAAACATGTTATTCCAGCTATAACAAACGCCCTCTTAACTTGCGTAGTATTTTTAGCCATAGTAATTCTTTGGAAAATTGCAGGGTCAAAACCAGGAATAGCCCAGAAAAAAAAGAAAAACAAATAATACAAGGCTTTAGGTTGGCTAAAATCAAATACTTCCTTATAATCAAACAATTCATTTGATGATAAGTTTTCTATTATATTAATATCTAGGGTCTTCAAAATAAAATAAGCAAGTGTTGGTATTATCGTGCCAAAAGTGAAAAGCTGTATTAAATCCGTAAAAGTTACCGACTTAATGCCACCAAGCGTAGAATATAAAATAATTATAGTACCAGCGATGAATATTCCATAAATACTATCTATCCCAAAGCAATAATTAAATAATAAACCTGCTAACTTTAATTGCACAGCTATAGAGCCTCCAGCACCTATAAAGCCAGCTATTGCGGTTATTACTCTTACATGCTTTCCGTACAAACTGCCCATTGCTTCTGCAACCGATAATTTACCTAAAAATTCAGCTAAACGAGGAGCAAAGAACAATCCTATAGTTAAGAAGCAAGTTACATCACCCATGATAATTGACCATATAAAGTATAGCCCATTAGCATGTGTTTCAGACAAAGAGGAAAAAAGGTTATCTCCACCTATCCAAGTTGCTACGATGGTAGCTGCAATAGTAATGGTAGAAAAATTGCGGTCGCCTATAGCATATTCCTTGATATTTTTGACGCCTCTACTAGACATTAAACCTAGCGTTAAATTTAAAATCAGGAATCCAATAAAAATAATAGCATCAATACTTAGCATTTCTTTCCCTTTTTATTAACTTTTTAAAAGTTTTTAACCTATGGTTAAGTAGCAATAAACGAGATACTACGATAGACTTTGAGAAAAATCTACAAGAAATTTAGTTTTAGGAAAAAAATATAGCGTGAAATCAAGGATAAAAAATTTCTATAAGCTTGGGTACTTTAGGGGTGCAGCTGCAAAGCAAAATTACTCTTAGCGGGCAGTTTGGATAGCCTTGCGAGGGTATCAATACAAATCTTTTGGCGAGAAATCTACATTAAATTCTTGCCAATCTGCATAATGCTCTAAAGGAAGATTCTGCAAGGGGCTCGCTTGTAATATAGCTCTTTCAACGCTTTCTGCTAATGCTTGGCAGGTTGAATTTAAGATATCCGGGCAGGATTTGCTTACAATACGTACTTCAAGGACATTGCCGTTTTGATCTAGCTTTAACGATGCTGAAATAGTAGAATTTTCAATGTTCTGAGAGCCTATAGGCGGAGACCAAAATTTTTGCAGTTGATGACGAATAACATTTTGCAAATCAATAGAAAGCTGCTTATCCTCGTTATACTTGCCTTTGGATGTTTGTTTTGCCTCACCTTGTTTTTGCGAGCGTTTATCTGACTTATCGCTAGCACCTTCAGAGGTTTTTTCTAAATTTTTAAGCAAGGCGTCTATATCGTTATTATCCATAACGGGCTTTTTCTTTTTATCCTTTGGCTTTGGTAGTTTTTTATCCTCAGGGGGTTTAGCTTTTTCCTTTGGTTTAGGTTGCTCTGGCTCTTTTTTCTTTTCTTCTTTTGGTTTTTCCTCAGGCTTCTTTTTTTCTACCTTTATGACTTCTGCCTCACTATCCTTTGGCTCTTCCTTAAGCTCTGGTTTTTCTTCTTTCAGAGGCTCTTTTTCGACTGGCTTTTCTTTAGGGATTTCTTGTTCTACTGGTTCAGCTTTGGTTTTTAGTACCTTTTTAGCATTTTCTGATTCCACAGGTTTCTCAACCTTTTTCTGCTGCAGTGGTATATTAGCTACAGGACTTATTGGTAGCATCTCAAAAGCAATGATTTGTTCTTCTTGAATAGGAGTGCTAAGAAAAGCTGGTAAACCAAATAACAGGAAATAAAATAGCAATAAATGCATGGCGATAGAGCATACCGAAGCAATTAAGAAATTGTCGTTATCTTGCCTAGAATATTTGCTGGAAGTGCTGTTATTTTTCATTCGCTTTAATATTGGAAATCAGAGCGACTTTAGTAAAACCAGCAGCATGAATTTCTGCTACAACATTAACAATCTCGCCATAAGCCACGTTTTTATCGCCCCTTAGAAAGATCCTTGTATCTTTCTTCTCTTTAGTAATAGCAGCTAGCTTATCTAAGAGCTCTTTACGCTCAATTTTAGTATCAACTATGTACAAATCACCATCTTTATTGATGCTTAGTACTAGTGGTTCATCTTGTCCTGAAATAGGGCTGCTTTTTGTCTCTGGTAGGTCAACATTAATTCCAGAAACAAGCATTGGTGAGGTAACCATAAAAATTATTAGTAGCACTAGCATAACGTCAACTAGTGGCGTTACGTTAATTTCTGCACTTAGCGTCATGCGAGAACGACGAGAGCTAGATCTATTGCTAGTTGTGCCAAGTTTAGCTGCCATGTTTATAGTTTCTCCTCGTCGATTGCACGTGAAAGTATAGTGCTAAGCTCGCCGATAAAGTCATCTGCTTTGTTTAATATTGAGGTAATTTGAGTTACGAAATAGCCATAAAATACCACGCATGGAATTGTTGCGATAAGCGCAATTGCGGTAGCAAGCAGCGCCTCAGCGATACCAGGGGCTACAACTGCCAAGCTAGTATTTTTCGAAGCAGCAATAGACTGGAAACTATGCATGATACCCCAAACTGTACCAAATAGACCAACAAATAAAGCGTTAGATCCTACTATTGCTAGAAAACCAAGGTTACTTTCTAACCTTTCAATTTCCCGGTCACGAACTAAGCACATACTTTGAAAAACACGCTCTTTTTGTCCTATTTTAAGTATTGAATCAGTTGTAGGTTTTTTATCTTGGCGCTTACACTCGTTCATGGCACTGATAAAAATTGCAGATAAAGGATTGTCAACTTTACCTTTGGCTGCTTCGTATAAATTATCAAGAACGCCTCCAGACCAAAACATTTCTTCAAAAACAGAGATCTTCCTTTTCACTTGCCTTAGCGATAAGATTTTTTCAATAATTATAGCCCATGACCAAACTGAAGCAATGACCAGAATAAGCATTACGGCTTTAGACATCATATTAGCAGAGGCTATCATCGACATAATCGATAAATGGTTGCTTGCGACAGTGTCAGCTATTGTTGTAATATTCTCTACATTCATTATAGTAACTGAAATTTAATTAACTCAGGATAAACTTTACCATATAACTCACTATGATTCAAGGGCTCTTATACCATTTACCAGATTAAATGATCCAAAAGGATTTGGCAAAACTTAAGCCTCAGCAACCTCACTTTAAAATTTATTTTCCCTATTTAATCTGCAGCTTGTTATTACATAGCACTTTTATAGATGCTTTAGGTTATAAATATTGATTTATAACTCATAAAACAGCTATAATATGAGTTATAAATTTATCAAATATAACTCATGAATCAAGTCAAATGGAATTGGCAACAAAGTGATTGGACAAATTTTACTTACGATCATAAGGCTTTGCAGGTATTTGAAGAACAGTTTATTCATAATTCAGGTTTAGTTTTAGGTTACAAAGAGTATCTAAGTAATACAGAAAAACAACAATTAATAGTCACTTTTGCTAGCGACGAAGCTATAAGCACTTCTGAGATTGAAGGCGAATATTTAAATAGAAATAGCGTGCAATCCTCTATTAGGCGTTACTTAGGTATCGATACCGCAAGTGATAAACTGCCTAAGTTTCCTAAGGAAGAGGGGATAGCCAGAATAATAATGGACTTATATCATAAATATAATGAACCACTAAGTCATAAAACATTATTCGCATGGCATAAAATGATGAAACATAGTATGCATAGTGGTATTAGCAATGTAGGTTATTACCGTACTCATCCAGAGCCTATGCAGGTAGTCTCTGGCAAATTACATGATCCAAAAGTGCATTTTGAAGCACCGCCGTCAATTATAGTTCAAAGTGAGATGGATAGATACCTTAAATGGTACAATGATAGCACTGATATAAAATTTTCAGCAGTTGCAAGAGCTGGTATAGCTCATCTTTATTTTGAAACTATTCATCCCTTTGAGGATGGAAATGGTAGGATTGGTAGA
>JAIXRE010000054.1 GCA_027485375.1 Rickettsiaceae bacterium
ACTTTATTTACAAGAGTTAGAAATAATATTTTTTGGTTACATTTTTTTATATAACTATTTAGGGTATTTGGTTCAGTGTCCGAGTAATCGGGTTTTGTTTCTGTTTTTACTATTTTTAATTTTAAATCTTGTTTTACTATTTTGTGGTAAGTCTTTTTATTTGTTTCTATATTTTGCATATAAACCTCATTAGATATATAAAATTTTAAAATGAATTAGCTGACTGATATTTTACCTGATAATAGATATTTTTTGTATTGATAGGTGGTTAATATGTTAATGTATTGGGTAGTAATTCCATGTCTGCAATTCGTAATTTACGGACATGCAATCCAAAAACCAGAATTAAAAATTTTGTTAATTATTTTCCTGATTTTCTTCTATTATCTTCTTTACATAGCATTTGACAATTATCTTCGTTTGTTTTGCCACCTTCATTCCATGGAGTAATATGGTCTGCTTCCATCTGTGATATTTCAAATCTGTTTTGACAAAGAACGCAGATACCCTGCTGTTTTTCATATACTTTTTGTTTCATCGAATCTGTAAATGCCCGAATAGATAAATACTTTTCTTTACGAGTTAAAACATAAGCATAAATACCTGATTTGTCTGTAACATCATCATCACATATGAGCTTTGAAACTTCTTGTTCTATTTTATTATGGTCAAGTTTTTTTTCCTTAAATTGATTATACAAAACTCCCCACTCAACTCCCTTCATGTGTTTTCTTTTGGTAACAAATACACCACCTATCCAAGTCATAACGGATTGGAAATATGACCATAACTCTAAAGCATTTGGATCATTTTGGTGTAAACCCATATAATCCTCAATTTTATTATTAGAAATCCACTTAATTGCTGTTTCTAAATAATCTTGTCTAATCGGCGTTCCATGTAAGTAGTCGCTACCAATATTATATGCAACGCAGTTGTTTTTACTAAAATACTTTTTTGCATCTGATACCCATGAGCCAGAATAGACAGCATTCCTAAGTTCTTGATTTGTTAGTTTTTCACTAGCAATATTAATAGTTTTAAACCACTCAAGTCTTTCACTATCTGTGCCACTACAGATATATATCATTAACTTATAATCAAGAATCTGTTGTTTTTGGTCAGCTTTTAAGTTATGGATATACTTGCTATTAAAAGAGAACTCTCCGTTAATATACTGACAGATTGAAATTGTACGTTGTTGACCATCTATAAGTTCATAAGTTCCACTTGCACAAACAGCCCAATACATAACATTTAGGGGAAATCCTTTTACTATTGTATTAATTACAGCATCTCTTTGTTTTTCTTTATAAATAAATTCTCTTTGATATGCTGGCCTTACGTCTAATTTACCAGCTAAAGCCACAACACCCGCTTCAGCTTTATCTGAGTAGCCTTCTGTAAGATCCTTTATAGTAACTTCTTTAAGTTCAATTTTCATAATCGCTTATTCTTGATTAAAATTCTGGAATAGGGGACTTTTACAATTCCATTATCCATCATGTATAAATCACCATCCACTACTCCTTTTTTTTCAACAAATTGTCTATAAGATTTGTGTTCTGGTTTATAGGGTTGAACACCTATAGCTATTCCAGAACTAGCTATCCCTAAACCTAAAATTTCAAATTGATCAGGATTGTACTGGTTTATAAAAGTAATTGGTACGCCCATATATCCGTCATAATCCATTGGTATATCTTTTGTTTTATTTACATTTATAGCATCAAAGTTTTCATATTTAGGGTATTCATCTGGTGTGTATTTTTTGTATAGTATTAAGTCTTCATGTCGTTTTGCTGTATCTAGGTTAGTATACCAAACAACCCCTGAAACCCTTATCATTCCTTCTTTATGGTCAGATGCAGTTGCGTAATCTTCATAATGCTTATTAATAAAATGTGCTGCTCCTCCTTTAAAACCATATCCTAGCCATATCTTATTATCTTTAATCAACTTAAATATTTCTTTGTAACCAATTGCGTTTTGATGACCAATTATTATGAATTTCTTGTCGTATTCAATTAATTGAGAGATATATTCTCTAAATAAAGAAAAGGGTGGATTTGTTACTATAATATCTGCTTGCTTTAATAGATTTATACTTTCCTGACTTCTAAAGTCACCATCACCATCTAAGTAGTTAACTTTAATATCGTCTGTATCTGGAATATTATCACTGCTTTGAGTACCTTTGTAATTTAAATAAATAGCCTTTTCCGAATTATGGCGACTAAATAAATCCATATTTTGATTCTTATAGCAAGTAGTTATAAGGGTTTTTAAAGCTAATTGTTTAAAGTTATATGAAAAGTAATGAAAAAACTTACTCACTCTTGGATCATCGCAGTTACAATAAACTATTTTACCCTCGAAATGTTTTTTATAGTGCCTTAATTCCCTTTCTATATCAGATAATTGAGTATAAAACTCATCTTTTTTTGATGACTTTGCTTTGTGTAATTTACTATTGAGAGATGTTGTAACCATTACTTTTTAGAACCTTTATGTAGCGAACACAAAACTAGATCGTTTTGTACGTAAATTATATTTTAAGAACATGTATCCCTAAAAATTAAACTTAGTATATTTCTTTTCTATGCCCTATTCTGTTAATAATAATTAACCTATTATCTGCATCAATCTCATATAGAATTCTGTAATCACCATATCTATACCGATATAAACCCTTATATTGACCAACCAGAGCTTTCCCCAGTTGCTTAGGTGCTTGTATTAAATGGCTTTCAATCCTATCGTGAATTTTTAATGCAATCTCTGAAGGAAGCTCGTCTAGATTATCTTCAGCAGCTTCTTTCCATTCGACTTTATAAGTTGTGTTCACCGCGATACCTTGCCTCTAGTCTTGCTTTTACTTCTTCGGAAGTATAACGTTTCATAGTTTTATCATTCATAACAGCGAGGGCTATTTCAGCGTCTTCTATATCCTGCTCTACCTCCCTGATATATTGCTCAACGGCTTTGTATATCAGAAATGTTTTAGGTCTTTCCATTACTTTGGCAACCTTGGACAGAGCAGCATTTAATTCATCTGGAATACGAGCGGTGATTGTAGACATATCATTAACCT
>JAIXRE010000053.1 GCA_027485375.1 Rickettsiaceae bacterium
AAATATATGCAATCAAGTAATATTCGTCCAACATTTATGATGCCGCTTTGGCATATAGGAGGCTATGCGCTTGGAGCAATTTCTGCTTTAATAGGACCAAAAACTGCTATGCTTGTTACTGAAGGGGTAGAGGAAGTTATCACTGACCATTACCAAGAACAAATAGATTATCTTGAAACCACTGAAGAAAAAGATTTACTTAGTAAATTACAAGAATTCAGGTACGAGGAAATAGAGCACAGACATACAGCTATAGAACATGGCAGTAAGCACGCTACACTAGCTCCTCTTGCCTTAACCGCTGTTAAAACCTTATGCAAGATAGCAATTTATATTAGTAAAAAAATCTAAGGTTAATAATTATGAAAAGACTAATACTTATAAGACATGCAGAAGCAGAAATAGTAGATATAACGAGCGGTGATAGTGATAAAGTAAGAAATTTAACAAAGCTAGGACATGACGAAGCAGCGTCTACAGGCAGTTTTGTTGCCTCTAAGTTACTCACAGGAAAATGTAAAATTTTGGCATCGCCTGCGACTAGGACATTACAAACCTCAGAAATTATATCTGGCGCCTTGGAAGACCATTCTAAAGAAATAACAGAAATACTTTATAGAGGTCCTGTTGGAGAGATTCTAGAAATAATTTTACAGCAAGATGAGGATATCCAAACTTTAATAGTTATAGGACATAACCCTTATATCTACCAAATAGCCCTTACATTAGCCGAAGAAGTTGACGGCAACCATTACTCACAACTACTCGAAGATGTTACTCCTACAGGAGGGGCTATAGTTATTGATTTTAATAATATGGCAAGCTGGCAGCAGTTACTTACTACTCCTAATACATTAAATGACATTTTCAGTCCGTGATGGTTTATGATACAAAATAAGCAAATCCACGCCTCAGATCCAAATTATTCTGTGTGGGTTTCTGCCTCAGCTGGAACTGGTAAAACCAAAATTTTAACAGATCGTGTCCTTAGGCTATTACTATGCGGGGTGCAATTTGAAAAGATCTTATGCTTAACTTTCACTAACGCTGCTGCTAATGAAATGCAGGAGCGAATTAATGGTAAGCTAGCTTTGTGGGGCTCTTTAAGCCAAGCAGAGCTAAAAAATGATTTAGCTGCTATTCTTGCTAGAGAACCAGCAACTAGTGAACTCCAGACCGCAGGAAAGCTTTATAGTAAGCTACTTAGTGCACAGGATAAGATTAGCATTAACACTATACACGCTTTTTGCCAGCAAATTCTTAAAAAATTTCCTTTTGAAGCAGGCGTTAACCCTAGCTTTCAAATTCTTGATGAAATTAAAATGCGCAAAGCTATAGCCTTTGTTAAAGAACAAATATATAGCAGCACTTCTAATGAGCAGATGATTAATTTCTTCATTACTAATTTTCATGAAGTAACCATCAATGATATTTTTGATGAGATTATACAACATAAATTAAAATTTAAGTCTATATTTAGCGCGAATCCCTCAATTCCTACTTTAGAACCAAAAACTCCAGATTTGGATAATTCATTAGAAGAAATTCTAGAGCAATTAAAGACTTCCTTACTAAAGTTACTAGACGACCAGACAATTGCAAAACTTACCTTAGATCCTGTAGCCTTCTTCTTAACTAAAGAGGGTGAGAAGCGTAAACGCTTAATAAGCGCAAAGCAAGTCAAGGAAAAACCAGAATTATCTAAAGAGTTAGAACATTGGCAAGAAGTAATATATCAATTTGACCAGCAGCAAAAAATCAAGCAAGTAATGCGGTACTCTGCCTTGTTCCTAGAGCTAGCGCAGTTATTCATTCGTACCTATGAAAACTACAAGGCTAAGCACGGGTTACTTGATTATGACGACCTGATTTATTTTACTAAAAAATTGCTTATAGATAGCAGCGCAAAAGAGTGGGTTTTGTACAAACTTGACGGCGGTATTGATCACTTGTTAGTTGATGAAGCGCAAGATACCAGCCCTGAGCAATGGGAAATTATTACGGCTATTATTGAGGAGTTTTATGTAGGTGAAGGGTCAAAAAATACCGACCGTACTATTTTTGTTGTTGGTGATGATAAACAATCGATTTTTAGCTTTCAAGGTGCCGATATTAGCACCTTTAATTTCGTTAACGACCAGCTTAAAACTAGATTGCAGCTTGCTAAGAAGAATTTTAAAGCCATAAGTCTTGAATGGTCTTACCGGTCAACTGGAGAAATCCTTGATGTAGTGCATCATATTTTTAAACAAATCAAGCAAGACTCGCCAGAGTATTTTGCTGTTGAGAATCCTAAAATCTTACCATTTCGCAGCACTCATCCTGGCAAAGTTGAACTATGGCAGCCATGCAAGACCATAGCAACTCCTACCCTATTTTGGGCTTTAGCTGACGAGCACAATCTAGCTATTTCCGCTTCCGCGCAGCTTGCAGTAAATATTGCTAGCTTTATCAAACAGCAATTAGAATCAGGAGCAATTTTACCTTCTACGGGAAAAGCCGTAACAGCTGCAGATTTCATGATTCTAGTAAGAAAAAGAGACGAATTCACATTAGAGTTAATCAACCAGCTAAAGCTGCATGAGCTTGACGTGGCAGGTATTGATAGAATGACTTTGAATAATGATTTATCAGTAGCTGATTTAATTAGCGCAGCAAAATTTGCTCTTTCTCCAAATGACAAACTAAACCTTGCTACTTTACTTAAATCGCCGCTAATTGCTATTAGTGAAGAAGAGTTGCAAGACTGGATATTAGCGCAAAAAGGCAAAGACCTAATTGCTGCCAATAGCTTAAATGATTTACCAAACCACGCTAGAGAAGTTTTGCAAACTCTGCAGTTACTATACAAAAATACTAATGCTGGAAATTTCTTTCATATTTTAGTAGACCAGTTAGGAGGACGCCAAACATTAAATGCAGCTGGTAGCGACGATGCAATTAATGAATTACTATATCTTGCTAAAAATTATGCTGACCAGGTGGAAAGCTCACTGCAAAGCTTTGTTTTTTGGTTTGAGGAAAACGCAATAGAAATAAAACGTAATGTCGAGGCGTCTGAGAAAATAAGGGTAATGACGGCGCATGGATCTAAAGGCTTGCAAGCTCCTATAGTAATCTTGTGTGATACTACCTCTACGCCGGTTGCTAAAAACAAGTTTCTTTGGGCTAAGGATGGTAGTTTTTTTGCCTCTGTACCTTCGGCAAATAGTCCTGCATTTTTACAAGAGCTTAAAGAACAGGTGCAGCAAAAAGACCTTCAAGAATATTTTAGGCTGCTTTACGTTGCCTTAACTAGGGCAGAAGATCACCTTGTAGTTTGCGGATATCAAAATGGTAAGGAGGAATTACCAAGTAACTGCTGGTATAATTTAGTTGCTAGGGGTTTGCGCGCCTTAGAGCATTATGTCATAGGTGATAGGATGATTTACCAATTAGCGAAACCTGATATCCTGCCAGTATTACCAATCTCAAAAACTCCTCTTAGTGCTGGAGAAATTTCTGCTAAGATAGCTAAAACCATACCTTTAAAAAGTTTGGTAAGTAGCGCTAGAGAAGAAAATATAGAACAAAAATCTGTAATTTCTCCTCTTAAAAAAAGGGATTACTTAGAATATGGTAGGGTGTTTCATAAAATTTTAGAAGATAGTATTAATAGGAAGGATTTAAACAATTTAAAATCACATCCTTTAATTGAAACTTTATCACAAGCAATGCAAAGCAAAATTAACCTTAGTATCGATAGAGTGCTAGCTAATAAAGAGCTTGCTCGTCTTATTAATGAAGGCGAGGTAAAAACAGAGCTTAGTATAGGAATTGATCAGGGTTATGATACAAAAGTAGGAAGGGTAGACCTTTTGGTAATTACGCCAAATAGCCTAGTAATTATTGATTACAAATCTGGCACTAACTGGGTTATGGCAGAAAACAGTGAGGATATGGGCTTACAGTCCAGCGCAGCGAATTTTGCAATATCGAAGGTATATTTAACCCAGTTACAACTTTATCGCAGTACCATGCAAAAACTATACCCTCACCACCAGATAATATGTAAAATATTATGGTTAGATAGTGGAACTTTTACAGAACATCTGCAGGAAGAAGTAGGAGTTTAGGGGGACTTTCTACCTAACTTATACCAAATCCATCAGTAGTAGTAATATTCGTCGCAGGTAATTAAACTAAATTAATAAACTAAGGGTTATGATTTTATTGGATTCTTGCTTACATTAGGAGGAATTGCAGTGAGGCGTAGTACTAGCTATTCAACAGCATCTTTCTGCAGCTCTAGGTGCTTGTTATAAGCGTCAATGACCTCGTCGATTGCGCCATCCATACGTATTTTGCCTTTCTCCATCCAAATACCACGGTTGCAAATATCACTCATAATTTGCATATCATGGGAAGAAAGCACCATAATTTTAGCATTTTCAATTAGCCTAGTCATGCGCTTGCGAGCTTTTTCAATAAAGGGCGTGTCACCCGTGCTAATCATTTCATCCATAATCAGAATATCTGGCACTACTGAGGTAGCTATAGTAAAGGCAAGCCTTAGATACATACCAGCTGAATAGGTGCGCATAGGTAAATCAATATATTCCTCAAGTTCTGAGAATTGTATTATCTCATCTACCTTGCTTTTAGCCTCTTTAAGCGTCATACCCATAAAGATACAGCGCATCAAAATATTTTCGTAGCCGTTGCTTTCTGGATCCATACCCATAGTGATATCCGTAAGCGACGAGGTCCAACCGCTAATATCGACATATCCAGCAGTTGGCTCATATATAGAAGCAAGCACCTTAAGCATCGTGCTTTTACCAGCTCCATTATGCCCTATAAGCCCTACCCTCTCACCTTCCTTAATATGCAAACTAACATTATCAAGCGCATTGACATAAACAGTGCTATCTATTGATTGCACCTTCCCACCAATGGCACTCATCAATTTGTTGCGAACAGATCTAGTTTTGGCGTTATATATAGAAAAAGTAACGCTAACATCTTGGAGGTTAATATGTACCATAATTGCTCTACAACCAATAAGTTATCCTTGCCCTGAAGCGACTAAATAGCGAAAATGATATAGCCCAGCTTAGCATAACGTAAATAATACCAGCTAGCCAGTACTCTAAAGGCAACGATACTTGCAGCAATGGATCACGGCAGAGTGATAAGAAAACTGCAAAAGGATTAAGTATTAGATATGGATGAAACCTGCTAGGCATAAGCTCAACCTGCCACATTACGGGCGTAAGGTAGAAAACAATCTGCATTAAACTTGCAATTATATTTGGTATATCACGAAAACGTAGCGACACTAAGCTCAAAAACATCACAGCGGCGAATAAAAATGCTAGAGTTAAAGCAAAGCCAGCCAACGAAAGTAGTATAGATGTAATGGATATAACGCTTGTATAATATAGATATACAGGAACAAGAACAATGAGGTTATGACCCAAAATAACCAGATTCCTAACAAGCAAGCTATTTACATACGATAATTTTGGTATATTTAATTCCTTAAGGTAGCTTGTCGAAGTGATATAAGCATAGCAGCCTTCAGTGATGCAGGCAGAAATAAATGTCCAAAAAATTACGCCCGTTGCAATAAAGGGTAGATATTTTTCAACAGGCATTTTGAACAAATACGACCAAACAAAACCAAGCACAGCAATATTGACTGATAATGACACAGTTAGCCAAAATTGACCAAGTCTAGAACGAGCGTATCTTTTTTTTATATCGCTAATTCCAATAGTACAAAATATTCGCCAATGTTTTACTGAGGAGATAAGATCTAGCCAAGCTTTTTTAAAGTTGCTAGTGACATTTTGATTAGTAAATCCATTATGCATTTTCAAGTAAAAAGCCTAAATTGTTGATTTAATGTCCAGTAGAGCCAAAACCTGAAATGCCACGAACGGTATCATCTAAAGATTCGCTTTCTTGCCAGCTTATATGTTCATGTCTCGCAATAACCATTTGCGCAATACGCATAGCCCTTTCTACTACAAAATCAGTGCTGCTATGATTAATTAGAATAACTTTAATCTCGCCCCTGTAATCAGAGTCAACTGTACCAGGTGAGTTCAGCACTGTAATGCCGTACTTAGCAGCAAGCCCTGAGCGAGGTCTAATTTGCGCTTCAAATCCAGCAGGAAGAGCAATAGCAATACCTGTAGAAATTAACGCCACAGCTCCTGCTTTTATAGTCACAGGCTCTGAGATGGCGGCCAGCAAGTCCATCCCAGCACTTTGGGCAGTAGCATAGGATGGTAATTGTAGGTCATCGCCAAAGTTGTCTAATTTTTTGATTTGGATTTTGATAGTCATGATTTAAGCTCCGTAACCATTAGAAATAGTCTTGAACTGCAAGCGTAGCATCCCGTTCATAAACAAATGAGACTGGAACCTCCGCTGCTGTGATTTTTCTGAGTTCACGTCTCCGTATAATACGCAGGGCTATAGTAAATTAGTTTGAATATGGGATAATTTTCCCCTAATGCCATCCACTCTCTTTTCTCTTTTGTCATTCCCTCGGAAGGCAAGAATCCAAAAAACTGTTAACTGGATCCCCTCCTGCGAGGGGATGACAAAAGAGACGTTATACTGAATTCAAACTAATTTATTATAATACCAATTCCCATTTTTAAATAATCCAAATGAATCTTGCAAGGCTCGTCTTTGCGAACGTATTTTATATACGCCTGAAGAGGTGACCTCAAGATTTGAAATCCATTTGTTGTATTTTAATCCTCGAGAAATGGTATAATACGCAGAAAAGGCGTTTTCGATACGCCTCTTCTGCCACTTATCTATCCTTGCGTCATTTCCTAAAGAGAAGGAATTTAGCACCACCCCTTTTAAGAACAACAGTAAATTTAAGCAGCCTTCACAGCCAGAGCAGCTTTAGCTTGCTGGACGATATCAGCAAAAGCCTCTGCGTTATTTACAGCAAGTTCTGCAAGCATTTTACGATCAATTTCGATAGCAGCAGTTTTAAGTGCTCCAATTAATTGCGAGTAAATCATTCCATGTTCACGAGCAGCAGCGTTGATACGTTGTATCCACAAGCCCCTAAAATCACGCTTACGATTTCTACGATCTCTATAGGCATATTGTAGTGCTTTTTCTACTTTTTCAATAGCTACTCTGAAGCAGCTATTAGCCCTACCTCTATAACCTTTAGCTAATTTAATAATTTTCTTGTGGCGGTTTTTTGAAACCTTACCTGATTTTGCACGTGACATTGTTCATCCCCTATTTGTTGTAATTTAATTTATGCGCCATATGGCAAGAAATACTTAATTATATTTTTTGCATCTTGAGGGCAAAGAATAGTGGTACCTCTTAAATTACGGAGCTGAGATTTTGTCCGGCGTCTCATAAAGTGTTTTTTACCCGCTTGGGTAGCTACAACTTTACCACTTGCTGTAAGCTTAAAGCGTTTTTTTACAGCAGATTTAGTTTTTAGTTTAGGCATAATTTCCTTCCATTATATGCCGCTTTAGAGGCGTTAATTTCGCCAATAGCAGCTTAAAGATTAAACAATAGCAAATTAGGTATATACCTGACCACGTTGCTAATAAGACAAGTAATATATTACTTATTCTTTTTCAATGCAAGCAAATTTTCTATTCTACTTCAGAATCACCAGTAATTCCAAGTAATTTTTGCTCCTCAAAAGCAGCGCTCTTATGCTCTTCGACGTTAAAAACCTTAGCATGCTCGAATATCTGAGAAAATTAACTCTGCTGTTACGTTCAACGATTATAAGTTATCTAATTAGCCATGTTTTAGGATTAGGATGGGCTTTATCTTCAACTAAATATTTAAAACCTACGGCTACTCTTAAAATAAACCACCCCGTTAGCAAGAAATATGATACAGGTGCTATAAATGCAAGAACTGGAATAAGGCTTATGAACACAAGCGTTATAATAAATGATAATATAAATGCGCCTAAGGAAATGACAAAGGTTCTAAGTGTAAATATGTAGTGACTCCTGCAAAAATAGTCGCTGCAATCCTTATGCAAATAAGCCATTACAGCTCCTATAAGCGGAAATATTGGCGCAACAAAACCGCATAGATACAGAATATATATCAACACCAAATTCTTTTTTCCAGCAAGCAAATATTGCTTTAAGTCGTCGTTCATACTTAACCTATGTAAATTATTTTAGCTATTTATTCTATTTACCACAGAATGCATTATGCTACCATCTTTAATATATGCAACTTCATTTTCAGTCAATAATTGCAAAGTTACATCAATAGTATCAATTATGCCATTTTGTCTTTTAATAGCACACTTTAAAGGTTGGTATGGTTTAAGCCCGTCTTCTAACCCTTCTATGCTAATTTCCTCAGAACCATCAAGTTTTAGGTCATTACGATTCATGCCATTAATAAAAGTTATAGGTAGCACCCCCATACCAGCTAGATTAGAGCGATGTATCCTTTCAAAGCTTTCAGCAATTACAGCTTTGACCCCAAGAAGATTAGTACCCTTCGCTGCCCAGTCCCTGGATGAGCCAGTACCGTATTCTTTACCGGCAAAAATTACCAACGGTATATCCTTAGCTTGGTAATCCATTGCAGCGTCATAAATACTAATTTGTTGTTGATTGAATTGATTTATTGTAACGCCACCTTCAACTCCACCGCACATTTCATTTTTGATTCTATTATTAGCAAAAGTGCCACGCATCATTACTTCATGGTTACCACGACGAGAACCATATGAGTTGAAATCTTTTTGCTCGACTCCTTTACTTGTTAAGTATAAGGCGGCTGGGCTTGTTTTACCAATATTACCAGCTGGCGAAATATGGTCGGTAGTAATTGAATCACCAAAAATTGCTAATATCCTAGCGTTTCTTATATCTGATAAGTTTGACTTTGCCTTCTCTACCTTATTGAAATAAGGCGGATTATTTATGTATGTACTGTTTTTATCCCAGTTATAGGTGCTATCCTTAGCGATAGTAAGAGCTTGCCAGTGTTTATCACCTAAAAATACCTCACTATACTTTTCTTTAAACATGCGTGAGTCTAAAGACTTCTTGATACAATCTGCTATTTCTTCTTGGCTAGCCCAAATATCTTTTAGATAAATCTCCCTGCCATCTTTGTCAGTACCAAGGGGGGTAGTAGATAAATCAACATTCATTGTACCTGCTATAGCATAAGCAACTACTAAAGGCGGTGAAGCTAGATAATTACTACGAACAAAAGGGTGTACTCTACCTTCAAAATTTCTATTACCAGAAAGCACAGAGGACACGACTAATTGATTATCAAGCACAGATTTTTCAATCTCAGGATCTAGTGGACCTGAGTTACCAATACAAGTAGTGCAACCATAACCTACTAAGTTAAAGCCAAGCTGGTTTAGATATTTATCAAGACCGCTTGCTTTGTAATATTCTGTCACTACTTTTGAACCAGGAGCTAAAGAAGTTTTGACCCATGGCTTTTTGTTTAAACCAAGCTCTACTGCTTTTTTAGCCAGCAAGCCTGCAGCAATCATTACAGAAGGGTTTGAGGTGTTAGTGCAGCTAGTAATGGCGGCAATAACAACAGAGCCATGTGATAATTCAAAATCTTTGTCATCAACTGCGTATTTCTTATTAATATCATTATCGCCTTTAGCAAGAGAAGGTAATTCTACCTTAAAATTCTGCGCTGCATTTCCAAGGCTTACTCTATCTTGAGGGCGTTTTGGACCAGCAAGTGAAGACTCCACCTTAGCCAAATCAAGCTCTAATATATCACTATATTCTGGATTATCACCAGCATTGCGCCATAACGACTGATATTTAGCATAAGCTTCAACGAGCTGAATTTGATGCTCGCTTCTGTTACTCATATGCAGATATTTCAGTGTTTCGTCATCAACTGGAAAGAATCCACAAGTTGCGCCATATTCAGGAGCCATATTAGCAATAGTTGCTCTATCCGCTAAGCTTAAATTTGCTATACCATCGCCAAAAAATTCAACAAATTTACCAACCACTCCTTTCTTGCGCAGCATCTGCGTTACAGTCAAAACAAGGTCAGTAGCTGTTATCATTCCTTGCAGCTTACCAGTAAGCCTAACACCAACCACTTCAGGTAAAATCATAGGTAGCGATTGACCAAGCATTGCTGCCTCTGCCTCAATACCTCCAACGCCCCAGCCAAGCACTGATAAGCCGTTAACCATGGTAGTATGGCTATCAGTACCTACCACAGTGTCAGGATATGCTACTACTTTGTCATTTTCTGTTTTTGTCCAGACGACTTGCGCTAAATATTCTAAATTTACCTGATGACAAATTCCTGTGCCAGGTGGTACGACTCTGAAATTATCAAACGCTTCTTGACCCCATTTTAAGAATTCATAGCGTTCACGGTTGCGCTGCATTTCTATTTGTACGTTCTTATCAAACGCCCCTTCTGAACCGTAATGGTCAACCTGCACTGAATGGTCTATTACCAAATCCACCGGAATTAGCGGATTAATATTTAATGGATTTCCACCTAACTTTTTGACCGCATCACGCATTGCAGCCAAATCTACTACTGCAGGCACTCCTGTAAAATCTTGCATTAGTACCCTAGCAGGCATAAATGCTACTTCTGCCTCAGAGCTTTTAGTATTGAGCCATTCTTTAAAAGCCTTTAAAACATTATCACTTTCTCCTGAGCGCAAAGCATTCTCAAATAATACCCTTAATGAGTAAGGTAGCCTGCCCAGTTCAAAGCCTAAATCACTAGCGGCTTTTTTAATATCAAAAACTACATATTCTTTTCCATCTACCAACAAATTAGTTGCATATTTTTTATTCGATCTAGACATTATTTCCTCATGTAATAAAATTTACTTGCTATAATTAATGGTAAATGTAACCCTATGCGCAAGTAAAGCTATTTCGCTATCAGCCAAGTTAAAATTGTATAAAAATGTTATCGCTTAATCAATTATCTTACACTATTAACAACCAAGCTTTATTTAGTGACCTTAGCGTTACCATGTTATCGTCCTCTATTACTTACATAAAGGGTGCTAATGGTTGTGGTAAAACTTCTTTGTTGCGAATGGTAGCTTGCTTGCAAAAACCGACTAGCGGTCTTGTATCTTTTAGTCCTTATCTTGCAAATGAGGAAGGGCAAATACGCTGCACTTACGTAGGACATAAACTAGGGCTTAAAGCAGAGCTTACAGTGCTAGAAAATATAAAATTTTGGTCTAGTATATACGATTCCTTGGAAACTTTAGAGGCGGCACTATATTATTTTAAATTGCACGATATTTTGGATAAAAAATGCTACCAGCTCTCAGCCGGCAACCAAAAAAAAGTGGCGTTAGCTAGGTTGCTTGCTTGTCAATCGAACTTATGGCTACTAGACGAGGTAGAGTCCAACCTTGACCAAGAAAATAAGGCTTTGCTAAATAATTTGATAGTGACTAAGGCAAATAATAACGGCATTGTCCTAATTACTTCTCACGAAGCACCCACTATCAAAACCGCCAACACCTTAAATCTGGATGATTATAGGGGGTAGGGTTACTGCATAGACAAATTAGAGAAAACTTCTTTTAACCTGGTAACAACATCATAATCTGCTTTAACAGCCTTAAAGTGCTTTTTACCACAGCTTATTTTTTGTATTTCTTCTACACGCCATTTATTAGGATCTGTAGTAGATTTAGTTTCACGTACTAAGAAATATTTTTGATCACCATACTTCAATACTAAAGCCCAATCTGGAGTATGTCTTCCAAATGGAGTTGGAATAAAGAAGTACTCAGGAAGCTTAAAGAATAATTCTACATTCTCGTTAAAATCTAGATCTTCAACAAAGTCTCGTTCAGTACTAGATTCATATTCTATATAATCAAATAAGCATTTATTTGTATTTACAATCTGATATAAACCCTTGCCAACCTCATTGTTTTTTGGCTCAATGTAGCGAATTATACCTGCCTTAGCATGTTTTTTAATTTGTTCTCTAGACCAGTAAGTATTTATATCTATATATTTTACACCATGCACTTGATTGTCAGAAAATATTAGCCCATCTATTGCCGTTTTGATTTCTGTAACCGCCAGAACCATAAAAGCTTGAGGATTTCGCAGGAAATACTGGTAACTATCAGCTTTCCTTAAAATTTCACAAATTGTATGCCGTACTAACTTGGTTTGCGCTTGTAGATAGGTGACTATATCTGGTAACGATTTCACGCTTTCTGCAAGGCTCTCATTGTCGTTAGATAAAGCTCGCTTGTCAATACCATGCTTTGTTATCGCAATTCCATAACGATCAATACTAATTGTTGGAGCTTGGATAAAAGAGGCTTGGTCTTTTATGAACTTCGCAGCCCTCTCTATTAAATCTGACGTTTTAAAGCTAATTTCGTAACGCGAGTTTTGCTTGATACTATCAAATAACTTTATAAATTCTGGGCTATCAAAGACTTTCTCATGTAGAGTAATGGTACGTTTATTCTTTACATTATGAAGTTTTGCTTTATCAAACTCAATTCCAAAATCGCTTTTAAACTCCTCTTGTAGCTTATTAGCAAAATCCTCATAAGATTCGTTAGCAATTACAGTTAAGCGGTTAATACTAGTATCGTGGATACGATCACCATTAGCATCAACTGGCAATCTTAATCCTCTACCTATCTGTTGGCGTTTGGTAAGTTCAGAACCAACTTCGCGTAATATGCAAACCTGAAAGACATTAGGATTATCCCAGCCTTCTTTCAAAGCACTATGGCTAAAAATAAACCTCAAAGGATTTGCAGGATCAAGTAACCGCTCCTTATCTGACATGATTAGACGGTAAGTATTCTCATCGTCCTTAGTAGCCCCACTAGTATCTTTAAGGGTTTTTTTACTATCCTGAGAAAAATAGCCATTATGTAGCTGCTCTATTTTAAATTCTTTTAAATGTTGTAGGTCGCTATCAGAGCTTATTAATGCGTTATATTCTTCTTCAAACCAGCGCCCAATCTTTCCAAGAGCGGTAGTATTATTTTCCTTATTATAAATACGGTAACTTGCGACTTTATCGACAAAAAATAATGATAATACTTTAATACCCTTATGATAAAGCTCTCTTTCTCTTTGCAGATGTTGTTCTATAGTTGTTCTTATTTGCGCTTTGATAATCTCGTCAGTAGCAGTGCCAAGTTCTTGATTAAGCCTAAGAGCTTGTCCATTAGCAAATTCGATACATTCAGCACCTGGCGAACAATCTATACCGCGCACTACATAGTTATTTTCATATACGTAGTGGTTACTAGATTTCTGGTACAAATTATCGCGCTGCTTTATCCATAGCTTATGTGGTTTAATACCAGTTGCTGTTTTTTTATGTATTTCTACGTAAGCTCTTATACCTTTGCTATTATCTAGTTGTAATAGTTTGATATAGGCATCATTAAAGCTTCTTTCTTCTCGTACGGAGGCTACTTCTATACGCTTTACTAAACCTAAATCATAAGCTTTTACTGGGTCGAGTTGGTAAACCAAGTTTTTGGAATCTCTGTGCGTTGCGCTGTAACGCAAAGTCATTAGTGGATTAAGCCTAGCTATAGCAGCTTTAGCATTTGCAGTGTTATCAACACTTTGCGGTTCATCGATAATAAGTATAGGACTAACCCCCTGAATAAATTCAATAGGCTTATATCCATCCATTTTATCATTTTCGCGGTTGATAATATTCAGCTTCTTGAGATCTTTCTCTGTGATTGCAGTTATATCTGAGTCTTTTTGAAAAGATTGAATATTAATAATCATTATCTTGATTTGGTTATCTGAGGCAAAGCTTTTTACATTATTAAGCCTCGCAGAATCATAGACAAAATAACTAAAAGGAGTATTGTTATACAGATTCTTAAAGTGCTCTGACATAGCACTCAGGCTGCTTAAAACTCCCTCACGTATAGCAATACTTGGTACAACTATGATAAATTTTTGAAAGCCATAATTTTTATTTAACTCAAAAATAGTCCTTAAATAAACATAAGTTTTGCCAGTGCCAGTTTCCATCTCTATTGAAAAAGACCTTTCAGATAGTTCACTTGAAGGTGTAATAGAATTTTTTTCCTGCACAGATTGTAAATTTTTTAGTATAACCTCATCTGGAATAGTAAGGTTATTAGCAATACCTTTTTCCTTAAATAAGGTGCCATTATTGCTATATTTGCTGCTAATCTCAAATTGCTTCTGCGCTAACTCTTGTCCAGTAAATAAGCTTACCACTGAGTTGATAGCATCAGCTTGGTAATCCAAGGATGAACTAAATTTTAATCTCATAATTATATCGTGATAAATTCAATTGCTTTATTATTGTTATCGTAAGTACAGTGTTTAAAGCTATGCATAGCGTTTAGTTTTAGCTGGTCATCGCCTTGAAACCCTTCATCAAGAAAAACCACTTTATCAGGACTAAGAGCAGCTACTGCGCTTATCACTTCTTGCGTAACCTTTTTCTCTAGGCAAATTAATAACGTGCCATTTTGCAAAGAAAATACTCGCTTACTAGTTAAATTAATTATGCTTATTTCGCTAGTTAATTCAAGTCCTAAGCCTATTATAATTTCGTATAAAATATCTTCTTCGTTACTGCCATCCATAACATGATTAACATGCCATACAAGCTGCTGGTTAAACTCTTCTTCACTAGTAACGCTGCTATTCCAAAGTTTAAAGTTAGACTTATCCATCTTAAGCACCTTAAAGCCTAAATCACCTTGGTAATCAGGCTTCTCTTGGCGAATCTTTGCCGCTGCAAGTCTAATACGCTCCTTGCCTATGTCTGCAATAGTTTTATAACCAGCTTTGTACGCCTCTGAGTCTTCACCGCAAGGCTCTGGCAGCTGCACCATGATATATTTCCTATTACCCCACCATCCTCTGCATTTAACTGCATAACAGCGTGCGCCGTCGTACCTGACCCTGAGAAAAAATCAAGGATGATGTCATTTTGGTTGCTTGAGGTAGAAAGCTGTAATATTCTTTTTATTAAGGATACTGGTTTTGGATAATCAAAATAGGCTTGGTCATCAAATAAAGCCTTGGTTTCCTTCCTTGCATCCTGAGTATGCCCAACTTCTGAATATCGCCACACGGTTAACGGAGTAATACCATCTTTTACTTCAGATAAAAACCTTTTTAATGATGGCACATTACTACCATCTTTACCAAACCATATCCGGTTATCTGCTATTAATTCTTGTAACTTTTCCTTTGAACATCTCCAACTTCTACCATTTGGAGGCATAACCTTTCTACCTGTAGGCGTGGTGATTTCATAAACATTATTTTGTATAGCAGGGCCAACAGAAAGATCTCCAGATTTCCACCCTCCCCTAGGATCATTATCTGGATTTTTATAACGAGCATCAGCATCTCCTGACCTCAGGAGGGTAATTTTTTTTATTTTTTTTATGGACATGGAATAACATATTATATGATCATGATTCGCAGAAAAATGGTGTTTAAGATTTATAGGAGCATAAGCTCTTTCCCAAATCACATTTGCCACGAAATTTTCTTCACCAAAAATCTGGTCGCAGAGCATTCTTAAGTGGTGTTGCTCGTTATCATCAATGGAAATGAAAATTACTCCATCATCTCTAAGCAGCGATTTGGCAAGGTATAGTCTTGTATACATCATATTCAGCCACTTGGAGTGAAAACGCCCTTCTGATTCAGTGTTTGTAGAAAATCTATGTCCATTCTCATCCTTTTGCCCCGTGTACCTTAGGTAAGTATCAAGGTTCTCGCTGTAATTATCAGGGTAGATAAAATCTTTACCAGTATTATAAGGTGGGTCAATATAAATCATTTTAACTTTGCCAAAGTACGACCTTTGCAATAATTTTAATACCTCTAGATTATCACCTTCAACGAAAAGATTTTGCGTTGTATCAAAGTCTGTAGATTCCTCTCGGCAAGGTTTCAAAGTAGCAATGCTAGCTTGCTGTATAGCTTTTACACATTCTGCTTTGCCGCTCCAGTTCAAACCAAACCTTTCTGTATCTGGCACGATAAAATCACCAAGTACTCTTCTTAGTTGGTTAGGATCGATTTTATCCTCGCAAAATATTTCTGGAAAAAGCTGCTTAAGCTGCTTTATCTTCTCTTTTGGAATATCTGCTGACTTTAGGTTCAACTTTTCTTGCATAGCCATAAGGACTTCTTATACTTAAGTTTCTATAATTTTTTACTTCTTCTTCTCGTCATCACTCTTATCGCCGCCGCCCATACCTTCCTTGAAGGCTTTTAGTCCTTTGCCAAGGTCAGACATTACTTGCGGTAATTTACCAGCGCCAAATAATACTAGGATAATTAGTAAAATTATTAATAATTGACTAAGACTTACTCCCATAATTAGTACCTAATTTTAAATTGAGTTAGCTAGATTATATATTAATTACGATAAAATCAAATCTCTATTTTAGCTAAAATTTTGAGGGTCTATATCAACCTTAACGTGGCAACTAGAAGGAATTTTGATTAAACCAAGCCACATACTCAAGTATTTTTGTAAATTAAACTTTTTATCAGCAATAATGAGTATTCGGTAACGATATTTACCCGCCACTTTTGACATTAAGGCTGGTGCTGGTCCTAAAATTTTTAACAAAAGATTATCTGCATTGTTTTTAGGTGCAATAGCGACCAGCTGCTTTGCGAGCTCTGCTACTTGCGCTTCATTTTTGCCAGTTAAAATAATGGCAGCCATTTTGGCAAAAGGCGGCATTTTCCCTGACTCTCTGTTATTCATTTCATATTTAATAAAACCTTCCGTGTCACCAGCTTTTATAGTTTCAAGAACTATGCTTTCAGGATAATAAGTCTGCAGCAATACAAAACCTTTTTTTTGCTCTCTCCCCGCCCTGCCGCCAACTTGGTGCAGCAACTGGTAGGTACGCTCGCTCGCTCTTAAATCCGCGCCGCCAGCGCTAGCTAAATCAGCGTCAATGACGCCAACTAAAGTAAGGTTTGGAAAATGGTAACCTTTAGTGATCATTTGCGTACCAATCAATATGTCTATTTCTTGGTTCTCCATAGACTCTAATAATTCCTGCATCTTTTGCGGTTTCGTCATCTGATCCTTACTAACTACAGCAACGCAGCTATCTGGAAATAACCTCTTAGCCTCCTCTTCTATCCGCTCTATTCCAGGACCACAAGAAGTAAGCGAATGCTCGTCTTTGCATTCTGGACAAGTCTTTGGAAGACGCACTTGATGCCCGCAATGATGACACTCAAGGCGCTGGGTTGCTTTGTGTAACACTAGCCACGCAGAACAAGAAGGGCAAGTAAAGCGATATCCGCACAACTTACAAAGTATTAAAGGTGCATACCCCCTGCGGTTTAGGAATAGCAAAACCTGCTCCTTTTTTTCTAGGGTTTGCCTAATTGCCGTTATCAAAGGCTTTGATATCCAGCTATTTGCTGGCAATGCTTCTGCCTTCATATTGATTATACCAACATCAGGCATTGCCGCTTGCTGGTAACGGCTCTCTAGCTTAATTAGCTCGTATTTTCCAATATTAGCATTATGGAGAGTTTCAATGGATGGGGTAGCAGAGCACAGTAGCACTTTACAAGCAGAAAGGCTAGCACGCAGCACCGCCATATCCCTAGCATTATATAATATGCCATCATCTTGCTTATAAGAACTATCATGTTCCTCATCAACGACAATCAAGCCAAGGTCTTTATATGGCAAAAAAAGACTACTACGAGCGCCTATGACTATTTTTACTTCACCATTTAAAATTCCTCTAAGTGCCATCTTTTTTTGCGCTTTAGTAATAGTAGAATTCCACACTACAGGCTCAAAACCAAACCTAACAGTAAAACGCTTGATAATTTGTCCGCTTAAAGCTATCTCAGGTAACATTATAACTACTTGCCGTCCTTGGCGCAAATAGTCTGCTAGTAAGTGAAAATACACTTCTGTTTTACCAGAACCAGTTACCCCTTGTATTATAACAGGTTTAGTAGCTTGCACTAAGTGCTGCAGCGCTTTATTTTGAATATCAGATAGAGCAGACAAATTGAAATTATCTGGAATTATTTGTTTTTTTATCTTAATAGGTGTTTCTGTTATGTCAACTGGCAAAGCCAGTTTCGCTATTGAACCTAGCTCGCTTAAATAATAGTTGCTAGCCTTTTGAAGGAGCCTGAGGATTTCCGGTTGGATTTTATACTGCGCATCAAGTTTTTGCTTAATAGCCTTAAGCTTTGATACTTCCTTAAGTGCAGCATCAATTTCCCAAACTATACCAGTAATTTCTTGGTTGCGAAAAGGGACTAAGACCAAGTCACCTATTGCAAGATTACCTATTTCTTCTGGTACAAGATAATCAAGAGGAAAAAGCCTAGCTACTGGCAACAGTACTTTTACAATAGTCATGTGCTAATCTTAAGACTCCTTGCTTTGCTCTGATTTATATTGCTCTATCTTGGACTTTAAAACTTCTTGATATTTTGCTTTCAAACTTTCTTTAGAATAATCGCCTTCATAACTACCTTCTAATTCAATAATCTTCCGCAGATAAAAGTTTAGTTCCTCAATATCTTGCATAATTGGCTCGTGAACTTCTTTAAGTTCGCTATTAATCTTTGAAAGAGCTCCATTTACGAAATCTGAGAGTTGAGATTTTATATTGTAGAAGGTTTTTAAAACGCTGGGTATATCTTGTGGTTTCATTACTAGCAAAGCCACTAAAGCAGTGACTAGCATTTCTCCTAAAGACATAGCAACCTCACAATTTGACAATTCTAATAATACAGCAGTATCATTAGAATAAAAGTAATTTATCTATGTTTTTAGCCGCTAATAAAAAAAAGCGGCTACCTAATTAAAGGTAACCGCTTTTCAAGAACTTAAAAATTAAAGCCTTAAAGTATTAATTACTTTTTAGCTTCTTCTTTTTTCATTTCTTCAGCAGTAGCTTCTTTAGCAGCAGCTTCTTCAGCAGTAGCTTCTTTATCTTTAGAAACTTCTGTTGTAGGTGCAGCTTCTGTTGTAGCAGGTGCAGCAGCAGGAGCTGGTTTAGTTGTTGTAGCAGCGATAGCAGATGATGCAAATGCTAAAGCTAGGATAGCTGTAATAATCTTGTTCATGGTAAACCTCATTTTTTGTAAGGAACACTATAATACAAAAATATAGTATTTCAAGCAAAATAATGAGTTATTTGTTATTATTTATAAAATTTGATAATAACAGCCTTATTTACACAACTTATTTACCTGGAAGTTTGCTATTTATATAGTCTAAAAGCCTATAAGGCAAAAGGTTTACAAGCTTTAGCAAAATATAAATTACTTTAGGAAACGCTATAATACCATTCCTGCGCTCAATACCTTGCATAATTATCGTAGCCGCTTTTTCTGCTGATATTTTAAAAGGCATAGGAAATTTATTTACTTTAGTCATTGGCGTATCCACATAACCTGGAATCACTACACAAACATCAATATTGAATTGCTTTAAATAGCCCCGCAAAGCGTCACCAAGATTTTTAACCGCGCATTTACTTGCAGAATAGGCAGGAGCACTTGAGAGCCCTAGCAAACCAGCCATCGAGCTAATAATTACCACTTTACCCTTTTGTCTTGTTAGCATAAAATCTATGGCTGGCATTATGGTATTAAGCGTGCCTTGTAAATTTGTCGCAAAGATAGCGTTAACTTGCTCTATAGATTCAGGTTTGCCCAAAGTACCAGCTGAAATACCAGCACAAGCTATAATTATATCTATTCCATATAGTTGGCTAATTTTGCTAATATGCTCGTGCATTTCCACTTGGTTAGTAACGTCACATTCTATTGTTGTTACCTCAGATTTTAAGGACCGGCAATCTTCTGCTATTCTATTTAGTCGCTCCATAGAACGACCAAAAAGGAAAAGCCTAATTTCAAAGCTAGCATAAGCCTTAGCTAAAGCAGCTCCAAGTCCGCTTGAAGCTCCTGTAATTATTATTGTTTTTTTGGTTTTAGTCATATATAATTGCTGCTTTCATTAATTGGTACATTTGAAGCTATTTGCGCTATAAAATATGCCTTGTTTAAGTTAATTATGATAAATTTAAAAAGCCAAGGCTTAGCTATTATCTTATCCTCTCCGTCTGGTGGCGGTAAATCTAGCCTTGCGCTCGCTTTATTACAAACTCAAGATAAGCTAATTAATCCAGCTTTGCAATTATCTATTTCTGTTACTACGCGAGCTCCAAGAGTCCAAGAAGTCGAAGGGGTAGATTATTATTTTAAAAGCGTTGCAGAATTTGAGCAGTTAATTCGTAACAACGACTTGCTAGAATATACTGAAATTTATGGTAATTATTACGGCACTATAGCAACAACTGCGCTAAGCTCACTGGCGTCAGGGGCTAATCTGCTTTTTGATATAGACTCTAGAGGAGCAGCGGCAATAAAAAATAAGCTACCACGCCATGCTGTTTCTATTTTTATCCTACCGCCAAGTTTAGGAATATTGAAAAGTAGATTAGAGCAAAGAGCCCAAAATTCCTCAGAAGACGCAGAGCTAAGACTAAAAAGCGCAGCAGAAGAAATGCAGCAAGCAGTTAATTATGATTACGTAATAATCAATGACGATTTTAATACAGCATTGCAGCAGCTCAGGGCAATAATTAGCGCTGAACAGCTTAAAACCACTAGGTTAGATAAATTAAATGACTATTTACAAAAAAAGTAAGCAGAAAAAGATCGTAGCAGCACTGCTTGGCACAGTAGTAGAATATTACGATTACAGTCTATATGGCTTTTCTGCTGGAATTATTGCTACTAAATTTTTTCCTCCTAGAGATCAATTAACAAGCCTACTCATGGCATTTGCAGTCTATTACGTTAGTTATTTATCAAAACCACTAGGAGCATTATTTTTTGGTTGGTTTGGTGATGCTTACGGGCGCAGAGCGGCGCTAAGTGCTACAATAATAGGTATTGCTATTCCTACTATAATCATTGGTATTCTGCCAGAATATTCAGTCCTTGGCAACTGGTGTATTATAACCCTGGTTATTTGCCGTTGCCTGCAAGGTATTTTTGCAGCTGGAGAGTATGACGGCGCAGCAATTTATATTATAGAACATTTAGGGGAAAAATCTCAATTTACAGCATCTGCTTGCACTAGGACTACAGGAGTAATAGGGTTACTGCTTGGCATAGGGGCTACCAACTTATTTAGTTCTCATATCTTTCCAGAATGGGGCTGGAGGATACCTTTCTTACTTAGCTTACCATTTTCTCTCATTACATTATTTTATCGCCGCCACCTTAGCGAGACGCCAGATTTTAACGAATCTAAATTGCGGCAATTTGAGTTATTTGGGTTACGCAATTTATTTAAGAAACATTGGCGTAGTTTGTTTTTAGTGGTATTCGCGGCTGGTGGTTTTGGCGGTACCTACCAAGTAGCTATAATTTTTATGAAACAATATTTACCTATAGCCTTGCCACAAAGCCAATTTATTATTAGCACATTTTCTGTATTGCTCGTAGTAGCCTTTGGTATTCCCATGCCAATTGCTGGGTTAGTGGCTGATCGCATAGGAGCAATGAAGGTATTATTTGTAAGCGTTGTTGGTACTTTAGCATCGTGCCTATTACTTGCTATCGCCATAAGTTTTAGCATGTTAAATCTAGCTATGGTTGCTGCTCTAATGATTGCTATATTTGTTGCTCCTTTTAACGCCTTAGCTCATGGTGTTATCATTAGAGCTTTTCCTGTTAATTATCGTTACCGCGCTGTAAGTATAGGTCATACAATAGGCTCACTGCTACTTTCTGGATCTGCTAATTCAGTATGCTTGATATTCATGAAGTCATTTGGATTTACCTTATTTCCATTATTATACATAGCAATTTTTGCTATAATGGCTTACTTTGCTGTTAGGCTTTTTATTGCCCACACGCAGTTTCAAAAAGGTTATTAACTATGCAGCCTAATAAAATAGAGGTTTACACATTTTTATGCTCTATATTTACGGTATTACTCGTTACTGGCAATCTAATCTATCAAAAATTTGTTTATCTACCCTTATTGCCATTTTATAGTTTTGAATTATCAGTTGGGGTGATATGCTATCCTTTAACTTTCCTAATTACTGACCTGATAACTGAGTTTTACGGCAAAACTTATGCTAATTTTTGCGTTAAAATGGCAATAATAATTAGCATTTTTATAGCACTGCTAATCACAGGAGTTGGTAAATTACAAGCGACTGAATGGTCAAAAGTTGATAACGAAACTTTCAACCTTGTATTTGGCGCTTATGGACTAGCCTTTTTATTTTCAATCATTGCCACTTTTACTTCGCAATCAATTGACATATTGCTTTATTTATTGATTCGCAGGCTTACTAAAGGAAAACTCTTATGGCTTAGAAGTAACGTAAGTACTTGCATATCATTGCTTATAGATACTTGTATTGTTATAGGCTTATTAGGCTTTTTTGAGGTGATTCCTAGGGCGCAAACTGCAAGCTTGATATTTAATAGTTATCTCTTTAAGGTATTAGTTACTGTGCTTTCTACACCCGTATTTTACGCAGCAGTATATTGCATTAAATCTTTAGGAATAAGAAGTATCAACTCTGATTTTAATACCAATCCTCAAGAATTAAATAGGGCAAATTGATCCTAAGCTGTGAGGCTGGCGTAAGCGTATATAAAATACGTTTTGATCATTTAAAAATGGGAATAGACGAACTAAAAGTAGCAAGAACATTTAATATAGTTGATGCTCTATATAAATCTTTAGGCTTTAAAGCCTCTATAACTAAACTTCTATTTAGAAGAGAAAGGAAGTGTTTCTAAGGTAGAGTCATACGTGATTATTAAAACGCAAAAATAATAGTTGACCTACCCGGCTGAAGAAAGCTTAATGAGAGTGATCAAATAAACTAAAGTTATCATAGAGACCAAAACTAGCAATAATGCATAATTTTTGTGCTTTTGGTTTTTATTATTTTTAGGATTCATAATAGTCATAGACTTTTAGTTATAAAATTCTTTCAAAGCGGCAAAGTCACTTTTCTCAAGGCAAAAATAATCAGGTAGCTGGATCTTTGCTATAAAATCGCCATCTACTGGCAATAGCAATATGATTTCTACGTTAGCGTCATTTGGTTTAACCCGTTTTTTTATTATATCAATGACACGCCTTAACTCAAGGTGATTTTTAGGACTAAGCTCTAGCTTTCGCTTATCTTGCTTTATCACCTCATCTATAGTAGCAAAGCTTTTAGCAGTAAGCCTTATGACGCCTTCATCCTTAAAAACATCGCAATGTGCAACAATGGTACTTCTGATGTCAAGTAAGTGCACGTAAGTTTTAAGTATGTCTTCACTAAAAATAGTTATATCAAAAATACCGAACTGATCAGAAAGCTGCAGGGTAACAAACCTGCCACGAGCAGACATTCTTGAATCCTTTTTTTGGATAACTCCAGCAATTTTGATCTGGCTTGCTCCGTTAACTAAATCAGTATGCAACCCAAGTGAATTGATTATATTAAACTCTGCAAGCAGTTCCTCATAGCTATCAAGTGGATGTTTACGAACAAATAAACCAAGTGCTTCAAATTCATCTAGAGCAAGGCTATAATTATCAGCAACCTCTACATTTTCTACCAAAAGCTCAGGGCTGATACTATTTACCGCAATAAGGCTTATCTGTTTTGAGTGCTGTTCTTCATGATAAGATTGCAAATAAGCCATAAGCTTAGGAATGCTTAGTAATAATTGAGTGCGATTTTCATGTAATGAATCAAAACAACCAGCTTTGATTAAATTTTCCAGTAAACGGCGATTAATTAACTTTGGAGGAATACGCTCTATGAAATCTACAATAGTTTTAAATAAACCATTCTTAGCCCTCTCCTCTGCTGCTATTTCACCAAAATGTGTTGTAACATTTTTAATTGCTCCTATAGCATATAAAATTGTAGAATCAACTGTGTAGAAATAACCAAAGGACGAGTTAATATTAGGAGGAATGATTCGAATCTGATTAAACTTAGCTTCTTGGATAAATAAATTGATTTTATCATTATTATCGATCTCAAGGTTGAGGCAGACTGTCAAAAATTCAGCTGGAAAATTAGCTTTTAAATAAGCCGTTTGGTAGGATATCACGCCGTAAGCAGAAGCATGCGCTTTGTTGAATCCATAACCAGCAAATTTGGCAACTGTTGCAAAAATAGATTTTGCTTGCTGGTCTGCTATACCATTTAGCTTAGCACCAGCAACAAACTGCTCTTCTTGTGCATCCATCTCCGCTTTAATTTTTTTACCCATCGCTCTGCGCAGCAAATCTGCGCTACCCAAGGAGTAACCAGCTAAAACCTTAGCAATCTCAATTACCTGTTCTTGGTAAATAATAACGCCGTAAGTTTCCTTCAAAATAGGCTCGAGCATTGGATGCAAGTAATCTGGTTTTTGCTTGTCATGCTTACAGGCAATATAAATAGGAATATTTTCCATAGGACCAGGGCGATATAAAGCGCCAAGAGCTATTATATCATCTATGCAGTCTGGCTTTAAGCGACGAAGCGCATCTCGCATCCCTATACTTTCAAACTGGAATACTCCTGTTCCACGACCTGTAGAAAGCATTTCATAAGTTTTTGTATCATCAAAAGGTATAGCTGTAAAATCTATATCCTCGCCCTGTTGCTTTAGCAATTGCTTGCATTTATTTATAACTGTAAGCGTCTGTAGTCCTAAAAAGTCAAACTTGATTAACCCAGCTAGATCTGCATATTTCATTGAATATTGCACAATCAGCATGTCAGAAGTTTTATCCTTATAAAGCGGTACAACGTCAAGTAAATCTTTGCTGGAAATAATAATGCCCGCTGCGTGAGTAGAAGCATGACGATAAAGCCCCTCTAGAACTAAGGCAGTTTCTAGCACCTGCTTAATTAGAGGCTCCTCGCCCATCAAGTTATATAGACCTTTACCCTTAGCAGCATCCCTTAGTTCTGCCACCTCGTGAATTGCTTGTTCTAAAGTCACAGGGTTAACAGCGTTAAAAGGCACTAATTCTGTAAGATAGTCGGCAAATTTATATGGCAATCCAAGTACGCGCGAGACATCCTTAATGACAGCTTTTGCCTGCATTTTACCAAAAGTAATAATCTGCGCTACCCTAGAATCTCCATATTTGGAGCGCACATAATTTATCACCTCTTCGCGTCGTTCTTGGCAAAAATCGATATCAAAATCAGGCATTGATATACGTTCTGGATTTAAGAAACGCTCAAATAACAAGCCAAATTTTATTGGGTCAAGGTCAGTAATTAAGAGGCTCCAAGCAACAATAGAGCCAGCACCAGAACCCCTACCAGGTCCTACAGAAATACCCTGCTCTTTGCTCCAAGTGATAAAGTCAGAAACTATTAAGAAGTATCCAGCAAAATTCATGCTGCAAATTATATCTAGTTCATAATTCAGTCGCTCTAAATATTGCTGTTTGAGCGCGCCTCGCTGGCTAGCTTCTATATTTTCATATTTGAATTTAGCCTCTAACCTTTGTAATAAGCCATTTTCAGCTTCAGCACGAATAGTTTTTTTGTCAGTTTCATCATCTATGGTAAAATTTGGTAGCATAGGCTCGTGCGCTTCTGCCATCACGTGACAGCGGCGTGATATATGAACGCTATTCTCTAAAGCTCCTGGTAAATCAGCAAATAACCGCCGCATTTCCTGTTCAGATTTGAAGTAACATTGATTACTTACGCGCCGGCGTTCCTGATGTTCTTTCGTGACTCCATCAGAAATGCAAAGTAGCACGTCATGTGAATCATGCATGCTAACGTCACTAAATAGCACATTATTAGTCGCAACTAGAGGAATAGCAAGGCTACTGGCTAATTGAATATAGGACTCCTCGATTTTGCGCTCTTTTTCTAAACCATGACGCATAATTTCAAAGTAGAAACGGTCGCCAAATAAGTCTTTTAATTCCTTAGCAGCAATGGTGGCAAGCTCTAGGTTTTTCTCAAGCAGCGCTTTGCCTACAGCTCCTTCTGCATAACAAGACAAGGCTATTAAACCAGCATTATTTTTGCTTAAATCATCAAAGCTAATATGATTACAAATGCTACGGTCATTCTTGATAAAACCATAGCTAACTAATGCAGATAAGTTATGATAACCAACCAAGTCCTTGGCGATCAGGAGGATGTCAGAGAAAGTGTTATCATGCGGGGATAGAAGTTTTACGATTGCGCCGTGAATTGGCTGAACTTTAGCCTTTTTGCAAGCAAGGGCAAATTCCAACAAACCAAATAAATTGCCACGGTCACACATTCCTACTGCAGGAATAGCCTTTGAATTAGCAGGAAAATTTCGTTTTGCTAGTGCAACGATTTGTTCTATTTTTAAAGCACTTTCGAGCATTGAGTAAGAACTCTGCACACGCAAATGCACGAAATTACTTTCCATTTTTATTTAACTCTTCATTTGCGCAAACTATACTTTACAAATGCAACTAAGCAGCAGCTTTATCTAGCTTATTAATATAATACTGCTGGGCAATTGATAAAATATTATTCCATGACCAGTATATCAGTAATCCAGCAGGGAAACTGCTAAACATTACTAAGAAAATCAGTGGCATCAATTTCATCATTTGGGCTTGCATTGGGTCGGCTGGCTCTGGGCTCATTTTTTGCTGTAAGAACATAGTTAGCGCCATAAATATAGGCCATGCCCCTATCATCAAGAAACTTGGTGGCGTAAAGTGTAATAAGCCAAAAAGGTTGAAAATAGAGGTTGGATCTGGAGCTGAAAGGTCCTTAATCCAGCCAAAAAATGGTGCATGCCTCATCTCAATAGTCACATATAGCACCTTGTATATAGAGAAGAACACTGGAATTTGCACGAATAATGGCAAGCATCCTGAAACAGGATTGACCTTTTCTTTCTGATACAAACCCATAATTTCCTGATTCAGGCGGGTTTTATCTTCGCTATACAGGGCTTTAATTCGTTCTATTTCTGGCTGTAGCTTTTTCATCTTTTTCATAGAACGATAAGATCTATTAGCCAAAGTGAACATCAATAGCTTGATGATGATCGTCACAATTAAAATACTAATACCAAAATTACCAGTATAATAGTAAAAGAAATTCATAGCATTAAAGACTGGCTTTGTAATAACATAAAACCAACCAAAGTCGATAGCTCTATCAAATAGTTTGATATCATATTGCTTTGCATATTGATCAAGCAGGTCAACTTTTTTTGCGCCAGCAAATAACCTATGTGTTGCTGTATAGCTATTTCCAGGCTCGATAATCTGCGCAGGAGCAATAAAATCTACTTGAAACTTATCCACACCTGATTTAATAGCATAATTATAATTTGTGCTATAACTAGATAGTTTGTCTGGGACAAAAGCAGCTAGCCAATATTTATCTGTGATACCAATCCAGTCAACAGGAGAAAGAGTAAACTTTTCTGATTTTTTGTCTTTGACGTCATCGTAAGAAGTTTCTTGCAACTGACCATTAATGACGCCTATAGCACCTTGGTGCAGTATGTTAACAGACTTTTCTTTTGCTTCGTAATTACGATTAATCAGCCCGTAATGTTGAAAAATAATAGGCTTTGAACTGTGGTTAATAGTATTTTGCTTGATAGTAAACATGTAATTATTATCAAGCTCAAGCGTAACAATGAATTCCACTCCTGCGCTATTTTTCCAGCGTAAATTTACTGGCTGGTTTGGCGTTAGCTCGCTGTTATCAGTCGTCCATTCAGTAGAATCATTAGGCAAATCTGCCCCTTGATTATTAGTAAACCATCCTATCTCAGCGAAATAAGCATTTTCCAAACTGGCTGGCGAAAATAACTCTACCGGTTTATTATCAACTGCTAAATCTTGCTTATATTGCAATAAGGTAAGGTCATCAAATCTAAGCCCTTTTAATGCTATAGAGCCAGATAATGAAGGTGATTGTATTTTAATACGTTTCACAGATTTAACAGATGCTTCCCGAGAAATGGCTTCTTCTTTAGGTAGCTCGCTAACTTGGACATGTTTAATCGCCTCAAGTTGCTGCGTATACTGCTTATGCTGCTCTGCTAGTTTGTCTAGCCGTGGTTTTTCATAGAAATGCTGCCAACCAAAAACTATAGCGATAGAAAGAGCGATTGCAGCGACTAAATTAGTTATATTATGATTCATGCTTGGGACTAAATTTTATATCAGATAATTTTTATAAGATTTATGAAAAATAAGCAAGGAAATATAAAGGGCTATGGAAGAAAATCTACACATACGCCTATCAACTTTCGGGTTATACCAAATCTTGAAAATTAAATTGGACAAATAGATTAAAAAAGAAGTTGCCCAAAGCCTTATATTGCTATTAGCCTACCTACCAAAGTCTATTGCAATAACTCAACATTCCCGCCAATAGCAGTAAGATTGATGGTAGTAGTACGCTCAGTCATGAATCTTAATAGATAATGTGGTCCACCTGCTTTAAAGCCAGTGCCAGATTTGTTTTCTCCGCCAAATGGCTGCGATTCAACCTTTGCACCTACTATAGAGCGGTTAGCATAAATATTACCAACCTTGATTTTGCTAGCTATATACGCTACTTTTTTCTCAATCCTAGTATGGATACCAAAGGTTAAACCAAAACCACAACCATTAATTTCATCAATTACCTTATCAAGTTCAGACGCCTTATACTTAACCACATGCAAGATAGGACCAAATTTCTCATCTGCTATGTCATTAATAGAATTTACTGCTAAAATATGAGGGCAAAAAAAGCTGCCATTAGTCTCAGTATTTGCCTCTCCGTGACTTGCTACTAAGCTAAAACCTTGTTTAACCATATCCTCTATATGAGCATTCAAACTGCTAACTGCTTGCTGGTTAATTACTGGTCCTATATCGTTTGCAAAATCAACTGTATCACCAACTTTAAGCAGCATCATTGCCTCTTTAATCATTTGTAATAGGGGCTCGTATATTTCTTCTTGAATATAAAGAACTCTAAGGGCAGAACAACGCTGTCCTGCGCTATAAAAAGCAGAACTTAGCACGTCATCTGTAACTTGTTCAAGTAATGCAGAACTATCGACTATCATTGCATTTTGACCACCAGTCTCAGCAATAAGCGGTATTATACCATCAGAGCGAGCTGCAAGCGTCATATTAATAAGCTTAGCAGTAGCAGTAGAACCAGTAAACACCACGCCTTTGATTCTCTCATCAGGTAAAACGTGCTGCCCTATATTGCTCCCTGAGGCCAGCACAAGCTGCAAAGCAGCGTTTGGAACACCGGCTTTATGCATAAGCTTAACAGCATAGTTTGCAATTGTCATGGTCTGCTCGGCTGGTTTAGCTATAACAGTATTACCGCAAACTAATGCGGCTACCAACTGACCTGTAAAAATTGCTAAAGGAAAGTTCCATGGGCTAATGCATAAGAAAACGCCCCTAGCATGCATAGTCAAGACGTTACTTTCACCAGTTGCTGACCTTAAAGCTTGCGGCGCAATAATTTTCTCGGCTTGGTTTGCGTAATACTCGCAAAAATCGATAGCTTCTATTACCTCATTAATAGCATCATTTATGGACTTTCCCGCTTCTCTAACTAAAATAGAGTAAAGTTCAAATTTATTTTGCTCGTAAAGCTGTGCAATTTGCCGCAAAATATTAGCCCTCTTAGCAACCTCAAGCTTTGACCATATTTCAAATTCAGCGCTTGCAGATTCTAATGCTTTTTGCATATCGTTTACTGCAAGGCTTGAGATATTTGCAAACTTTATATTGCGATCTGCTGGACAAAAATATTCTTTTGCTCTAGCGGCATCAATTAGTTCCTTGCCGTCTATTATTGAGCCAACTATATATATTTTTTGGTAAAAACTACTAACTTTACTATGAATGTCATCATAATTTGATTTATAGCCTAAATCGTAACCCACTGGATTTTCCCTATTTTGATAAATATTTCTTGGTAGTTTAATAGATTGTCTTGCGCCTTGCCCAGTAACCTTATCATCGACTGCAAGTAATTCTTGTACCCTATTATGTAAATTATAGATTAGTGCCTGTGAATCTATTGTTGGATCAGTAACTTGATTCACAAAACATGCATTTGCTCCATTTTCTAGCATACGGCGCATTAGGTACGCCAGCAAATCATGCATTTTACCTATTGGTGCGTAAATCCTTACTTTATGAGTTTTAACCAATTCACTATGCAGCGACTTACCCATACCGTGTAATTTTTGAAATTCAAAGTCTTTGCCTTTTGCTAGCTCTATAATGGTGGATGCTGTTACAGCGTTATGCGTGGCAAATTGCAAGGTTAGATGCTTAGCATTATCAAACATTTTTTGCGCGCAAGCTATATAACTTGCATCAGTATAATCTTTTTTAGTGAATACTGGATAAAACTCCAGCCCCAGCTCCTGAGCATATTTTATCTCTGAATCCCAGTAAGCTCCTTTCACTAAGCGAACAGGAATCTTTTTGCCAGTTTCTTTGCTTAAATTGATAATATGGTCAAGCAGGTATAGAGCCCTAGTTTGATAAGCCTGCACAACCCACCCTATACCATCAAATCCTTTCAGCTCTGGAGTTCTAGTCAATTCCGTTACAATCAGTTTGTAAATATCTAGTCGTTTTGCCTCTTCTGCATCAAAGGTGATAGTGAGGTTACTGTCCCTAATTTTTTGTACTAAAATAACTAATTTTGGTAACAGATTTTGCCTAATATCTGCTAGCTTAGCAAGCTCAAAACGAGGATAAAGGGCGGTGAGTTTTACAGAAAGATTAGCTTGCGGCGAATCTGCTTTGCTATCAGCCCCATTCCTTGTGCCAGCTATAGCTTCTATGGCTGCTAAATATTGATTATAGTATATCTCTGCTTGCGCAGTAGTTCTGGCAGATTCACCAAGCAGGTCAAACGAAAAAGAATATTCAGGGTAATTTGATAAGCTACCTAATGCTTCAGGAATATCAAAGCCAAAGATAAATTCTTTACCTAAAAACTTTATTGCTTGACGCATAATGGTTAAGAAAACTGGTTGTCCAATTTTACTTACCAAATTTGTCAGGATATTATCAACTTGTATCAGGTTAGCAAACTTACTAGAAAAGAACAAACCATAAGAAGTAAACCCTGCTTTTAAAGATTTGGAATCTTTGAGGTAATGTTGCCAATTCTTGCCAGCAAGTTTATCAACAACGAACTCTCCTGCAGTGAATGAATCTGGTACCCTAAGCAACCCTTCAGCAAGGCACATAACAGCGATGCCTTCCTCTGTAGAAAGGCTAAACTGCTGCATAAATTTTTCAATACCAAATTCCTTGTCATTTCTAATTACGGCAATTAGCTCTTCTGCGCACTTAGAGATATTGCTATGCACGGTACTATCAAATTCGATAGCAGGTAGTAACTTTTTTATTACTTCTTGCTCAGCTTCTAAAGGTTTGAACTCTAAATCAGTTTGCTCGGACATATTTATAACTACATAATTTTGATGGGTCAGCTTTTTATCCTATCCGCCAAAAAGTTTATTTGCTGCGCAAACAATACTTTTTGCGTGCTAAGAAATATCGACAAATCAAGGCTTAAAGCGGTTTCTCGCCTTGATTTGAAACTATATTTTCAGCCTCTTATCTTTAAAAATTCATAAGCTTTTTATAAAATTTGGCTGTTTTATTATGGATTTTTTTAACTACTATTTTCTTTCAACTCCCTATTAATCAACAGCTACATAATTTTGATGGGTCAGCTTTTTATGCTTGCAATTTCTCCAAATTAGAACGATCTTTGTAGAAATACAGCGCTACTATACTAAGAACAGCGCAAGCTACTACGTAGTACATACAGTAGGTTATAGACCCTGTTTCTTGCATTACATATTGTACTACGACTGGCGTGGTGCCGCCAAAAACGCTAGTAGCCGTATTGTATGATAATGACAAAGCCGTATTTCTTACATTAGTAGGGTATAACTCTGCTTGCAGGGCTGGCTCTGGTCCAATATAAGCAGCAGCTAGAAAGGCAAGAACTAATTGTCCTACAACCACTGCAGCGAAATTGCCAGTTTCGAAAATATCCATCAAGCCAGTACTAAATACTACAATTATCATTAAGTTAAAAACAACAAATAATTTTCTGCGACCAACTATGTCAGAAAACCAACCTGCGGCTACTGTAACAATAGCCATAAAAATATAGCAGAAATTCGCTAAACTGTTGACATCCATTTCTGGAAAGTTGCGATTCTTAAGATAAGTTACTAAATATATTGTTTGCAGATAAAAAATTACTGATCCTGTAGAATTAATAAAGATTGAAATCAACATGTCAAACCAGTAGGCTGAAATAGAATCTTTTAGCGGAGATTTAGAAATATTACCATGGTTTTGCAATGCTTCAAACAGAGGGGTCTCTGCGGTGTTTTTCCTAATATAGATTCCTGCAAAAAGGATAAAAATGCCTATTAAAAAAGGCAATCTCCACCCCCAATTATCAAATTGTTCTTCTGTAAGGATGTATTGCACAATGTACGATACAGTTGAACCAA
>JAIXRE010000005.1 GCA_027485375.1 Rickettsiaceae bacterium
TCCTCACCTTCTTTAGAGAGTTTAATGGTGACTTTGCCTTTTTTGCTATATTGAATGGCGTTAGTAATTAAATTATCTAGCACAGATTTGAAGTAATACTGGTCGCAGTTAACTACTACATTGTTATCTATATCAGTAATAAATTCTAGTTCCTTGTTGCCTAAGTATAGTTTTTTGCAGTGATTAATGCGCTCGTGCAATAAATCACCTAAATTGATAGGTTTTTTATCTAGCTTGCCACTTAGATTATATAATTGCGATAAGTCTATCATATTATTTACAAAGCTACTTAGCCGTTCTGAGCTTTTGGCGATTTCTTCTAAACCTTTATAAACCTGTTCCTTATTTAGTTTCTTATAATTGTCATAAAGCACTTGCCCCATACTAGTAATACCAGTTATAGGAGTGCGTGCCTCATGCTGTAGGTTACGCAGAAACTCCTGCTTAATCTGCAAAGATTTTACCATTGCCACTTCTTGCTCCTCAATTCTGCCCCCAAGATGCTCTGCCTTTTGCTCTGTAAGTTCTTGTTTCTCTTGTTTAGGTTTCAGAAATGCTATAAGGATGCTACTAACCAAAAGCAGGGAATACATGACTTTAAGCTGCAAGGAGCTTGAAGCTGATAAATTATTGATGCCAGTATACAATTTAAAGAACTGCATACTAGCTATTGTGCCTGTAACCATAATAAATAAAGCTACTTGCCATCTTAGCAAAATAGAGATTACTACTAAATTTAGCATGAAAATCATTAGCTGGAATTGCGCAAAATTACCAACAGCTACTAATAGTCCTGCGACAAATACTAAAATAGAAAAGATTCCTAAATTCCAAGCTATGGAAATAAATTTTTCATTCCTAAAGGTTGGTGGCCATGCTGGATAGGTCAAGAATATGGTCGATGAAACCAGCACAAAATGATAAATATATTCTAGCAGCTCTGCATATTGCTCGCGCACTTCTACTGGTAAGGAGTACATGGTTGAAAAAATTGAGACGATGCAGAAAACACCAAAAAAGGAATAAATCGCTTCTTGTTGCGGTACGTTGGTTTTGCAAAAATTGATAAAGTTAAACGCCTTAGCTTTTTTGATGTGGTTATTGAAAGCTTCTTTCCTGCGACGTCTTATTTCTTCTAGCGGTTTTGTATCCTTAATACCAACCCAGCCGCCTGGTTGACGCAGGAGGTAGTGGCTACCGAAAAGGCATATCATATTGCCAATAACGCCTGGTATAACACTATCAATACCAGTTGAATCTAACAATCGATAACGCCAAACAATAACGGTAATAAAACCTCCGAGCATAGCTATCAAAACAGATTTAGTTGATGTTCTGAAGCCAAATATAGCAAAAATTAACGGTACACTAACAATAGGCTCATAAAAACTGCTTGCCATTAAAATTAGCTTAAACAACCCTTTCATATAAAAAGCTAGCAAGAATGCTAAAGTGCCTATCACTGAAGAGCAAAAATAAGAAAATGGTAAATCATATTTAGGATTCCATGTTATCCCTAAAGACTCTCTCAAATCATAAGAAAAATTGATACTTGCGCTGTTAATATATGAATCAGCTGTCGACATTACCATAGTCATTACTCCTACAGCTATAAGCCCTTTGAAGCCAACATATGTATAATGCTTCATTATGTAAATAAACAAGGTATCAGGATGTAAACCAGGATTATTCGCAAGCAACAATATTGCTATCCAAAAAAACATTAAGCAAATAAAGAAATATACTAAAGCCGCTATGGTAAAAGCTTTTGCAATTTGCTCAGTATTTCTTGCTAACGACATTCTTTGAAAGAACGCAGGGTCAAAGTTAGGAATAAAAAAGTATAAGCCTACTGTGGCAAATATCCAAAATTTAGGATGGTCAGTATTAAATAACTGATGATAATCAAATATATCGCTATTTGTAACAGTATGAAAAACAATATGAGGGTCGCTAAATGTGCCCCATATTATTAACGTTATTATAGGTACAATAGTGCCAAAAGTAAAAAATTGTATTACGTCCGTGAAGGTTACTGCTTTTATACCACCAAAAGTTGAGTATAGAATGACTACTATACTACTAGCAAGCATAGCGTAAAAGCTTGATACGCCAAAAAATATTTGCAATATTGTAGAAGATACCTTAAATTGCGCGGCAATCCTGCCTATACATAAAATAGTGCTTGATAAAGACGCAATAAACCTAACCTTCTGACCATATAAGCTACCCATGGCTTCAGCGATTGAAAGCTTTCCTAAGAACTCTCCCATTCGTGGTACCAAAAAGTAGCACACAAGAAGCCAACTAGAGAGTTCACCAAGCGCAGTTGGAACTATATAAAAAAGTCCATTTACGTAGGCTTCAGAAATATATACAAAAAAAGCACTACCGCTTATTAAAGTTGCAGTGACGGTAGCAGCAATTGTGCCAGTGGAAAAGTTCCTATTTCCTATTGCGTACTCACGAATATTCTTAACGCCACGGCTATAAAATAATCCCACGGCTAGATTTACAACAAGAAACCCAATAAAAATGACCATATCAATATTAAGCGACACTTCAACCTCCTGTAACTATCGATTGTTGATCGCATCATATACCCAACCTGCAATAAATTCCAGCATAATTTTGCAGAGTTGTGCTAATTCTATCGATAACCCTTATATATCAAGCCTTCCTTGCCTAACATAACGTGCTTTTGTTATTTTCCTTCTTTCCTTTAGCTTATACAAAATCCCATTTTTAAATAACCCAAACGGATTTTGCAAGACAGGCGCTTTGTGCACTTATTTTTTATATACGCCTGAAGAAGCAGCCTCACGGTTTGAAATCCATTTGCCATATTTAATTTTTAAGAAATGGTATTATACTGAAAGTAAAAAGTAGCTTAGAAAGAACGAAAGGGTCTGCAGTATAAGCTTTATAAGGCTGCTCTTAAAAAGTAATCCGTTGGTGTACTTTATAAAATATGATGATAATCAGAAAGCTTGAAACTATAAGAAATATATGGCGCGCCCTAAAGGATTCGAACCTCTGACCCACAGATTAGAAATCTGTTGCTCTATCCGGCTGAGCTAAGGGCGCAAAAACCTAGAAACTTAATTAGATCCTTAATTACAAAAAGGATCGCTTAAAGTTATTGAGAATACTGATTGCTAGCAATTTTATAGCATAACTATTAAAAGATTTTGGCAGATGATTTTGCTTTGATCTATTATAGCTTTGCTAGTTTCAGACTTTAAAGTGTCAAAATACGAAACATTAGGCGGTACTAACCTACGTTAATAGATTTATCGCCTTTTATGCTAGTTCCTCAAGTATCTGCAATACCACAGTTATATAGCACAACGCTAGCTAAAACACAAGTAGCTTTTATCAAAAAAGTAGATTTATACCATTTCTAGCAATACAAGCGGCTAGGCGCATAAGTCACTTTACAATTTTAGCGGCAGCTGGGCTAATAACCATCATAATCTGTTTGCCCTCAAGCCTTGGCTCAGACTCTATTTTTGCTGTTTCTCCTAAACTTTCTATAAGACGCTTAAATATTTCCATACCTTTTTCATTATGTACTATCTCACGCCCCTTAAACCATAAAGAGACTTTGACCTTGTCGCCTTCCTCTAGAAATTCTTTAATCTTGCGTAATTTAGTATCAAAATCGCCTTGACCAATATTAAGCTTAAATTTCATTTCCTTGAGAACGATGGTTTTTTGCTTTTTCTTAGCATCATTAACTCGCTTTTTTGCCTCGTATTTAAACTTACCAAAATCTAGTATTTTACATACTGGTGGCTCAGCAGCTGGAGATATTTCAACGAGATCTAGGCCAGCTTTTTCGGCTAACTCTAAGGCTTCTCTGATACCAACAACACCAAGCATTTCACCATTTTGGTCAACTAAACGAACTTGACTAGATCTAATTTCCTTATTCGCTCTAGGAAAATTATTGTTTCTATTCTTAGATATAAAACTACTCCGTACTATTTTTATAAATATTTTGCATTTTCTGTGCGCACAAGCTCTATAAGCTCTTGCACGCTAACAACTTCTTGTTGCTCTGACCCAAGTCGCCTTAGAGCAACAGTATTATTTGCAACTTCTTGCTTACCAATCACTGCGATAACAGGTACTTTTTGGTTAGAAAAATTACGTATTTTATAATTAATCTTTTCTGCAGAAATGTCAAGGGTAGATCGCACCCCAGCGTCTCTTAAAATTTCATGTACTTTCGCTGCATGCTCATCTAAATCATTAGTGATGGTAACTATGGCTACTTGCACTGGAGCAAGCCATAGAGGAAAACGCCCTGCATATTCCTCAATAAGGATACCCATGAAACGCTCAAACGTACCAATTATAGCACGGTGCAGCATTACTGGTCTTTTCTTCTCGCCGCCTGGAGCTATATATGATGCATCAAGGCGTTCTGGCATCACAAAATCAACTTGCAAAGTACCACATTGCCACTCTCTGCCAATTGCATCTTTTAGCACAAACTCAAGTTTTGGACCATAAAAAGCTCCTTCACCGGGGTTAAGGGTATAACTATATCCAGCGTCAGTAATACCTACTTTAAGAGCATTTTCTGCTTTATCCCAAACTTCATCACTACCAACCCTTAATTCTGGACGATCTGAAAGCCTTACTTTAATGTCTGTGAAGCCAAAATCGTTATAAACTTCAGTTAATAATTTACAAAAATTGACTGTTTCAGTAGTAATTTGGTCTTCGCTGCAGAAAATATGGGCGTCATCTTGTACAAAATTACGCACTCTCATTAAGCCGTGCAGAGAGCCAGAACTTTCATTACGATGACAACAACCAAACTCTGCCATACGCAGAGGAAGGTCTCTATAGCTTTTGGTGCTTTGTTTGAATATTTGAATATGCCCTGGACAATTCATAGGTTTTAAAGCTAAAGTTTTTTCCTCTGACTCTAGCAAAAACATGTTATCTCTAAATTTTTCCCAGTGACCGGAGGCTTCCCACAAAGCTTTATCAAGCAGCATAGGCGTTTTAACTTCGATATAATTAGCCTTATCTAGCTTGCGGCGTATATATGACTCAAGTGTGCGATAAATGCTCCAGCCTTTATGATGCCAAAAAGCCATGCCTTGCGCTTCTTCTTGTATATGGAACAAGTCAAGATCACGCCCTAATTTTCTGTGGTCACGTTTTTCAGCCTCTTCTAACATATTTAGGTAGCTATCTAGCTGTTCTTTAGTCGCCCAAGCTGTGCCATAAATCCTTTGTAGCATAGGATTTTTACTATCGCCGCGCCAGTAAGCTCCTGCTACTTTCATTAATTTGAAGTGTTTAATCTTACCCGTTGAAGGAGCATGTGGACCACGACATAAGTCAATAAAGCCGCCCTGCCTATATAGGGTAATCTTTTCGCCTTGAGGAATGGAGGAAATAATTTCTGCTTTGTAATGCTCGTTGATAGATTTAAAAAACTCTATCGCTGCATCGCGATCCCACACTTCTCTATTGATTGCTTCATCACGCTTTACTATCTCATGCATTTTAGCTTCAATTGTAAGCAAGTCATCAGTAGTAAAGGGGGTATCCTTGGCAAAATCGTAATAAAAGCCATTTTCAATAGCTGGTCCTATTGTAACTTGCACGTCAGGAAATAGCTCTTTTACAGCTTCTGCGGTGATGTGAGCTGCATCGTGCCTAATTAACTCTAAACATTCAGAATTTTTGGCGGTTAAAATACGCAAAGCACAATCTGCATCTATAGGAATAGCTAAATCCTTAAGCTCTCCGTCGATTTCAACCACTAAAGCTTCTTTAGCAAGAGAGGTAGATATACTTTGAGCAATTTCAAGCCCAGTGATACCTGAACTAAATTGTTTAATTGATCCATCTGGAAAAGTTACATTGACCATATCGCAAATATTTATTTAAGTATGCTTTGTATACCACTATAAATGGTCTTTTACAACCATTTTTACTTAAATTTGAATGTCAGCAATGCAAGTAAGGCTATTACTATTGCTTGCAGCACTACCCTAAGTGACATTAGTTTAGAACTGTATTTTTTGTCTAACTTGCCGCCTATCGCCATAAATATTATGCCAATAATTAAGACGATTATTGTTAAACTTATTGCTATGTAAAGATATATCATTGCGCCCTATGTATGAGTTGATGGTTCTTGCTTAACTTTGATGGCTTTTAAATACTCAATATTAAAATGATAATCTTTAAGCTCTTCTAGTAAAGCCATATTAAGTGCATTCTGAGTTTCTGCAAAATTATCTATTTTGGCAGTATCGCAATATAAGTTTAATAATAGAACAAAATGATCAACGTTCACTTTAGTAAGGAATACTTCTGAAGTGCTTTGTGTCGACTTTATAGTGGATAATTTTAGCTTATCTATTACAGTAGAAATTTGGCTTATTAGTAATTTAGGGTCAATAACTTTAGCATGCGACCTTGGAAATGTTATTTCTGCTTGAATTTTTATTTTATGACCACTGAGCGTCCAGTTGATTAAAGTAGTTTGTACCAATTTGCTATTTGGGATAAGTGCCTCGATATTAGCAAATGTTACAAGAGTTGTGCACCTTGCGCCTATTGAAGAAACTGTGCCGGTTATACCTTCTATCTCTACTATGTCACCAATCTTGATAGGTTTTTCAAGCATGATAATTAAACTACTGATAAAATTACTCATCAAAGTTTGTGCGCCAAAACCTATACCAATAGCCAAAGCTCCACCAATGAATGCAAAAATACTTAAAGGAATATTAGCTACTTGCATCACTAAGATACAAAATAGCGTTCCAGCTATATAAGTACCAAGTCTTTCTAGAGAATTAACAGTGTCCTTATCCTTTGGAATACGATTTTTTAGATAATTTCTTAAATGCTGTGAAAAATGTCCAAAATATTTTATGCCAGCTAATAAAAGTAATATGGCTAAGGCAATATTACTAGTCTTAACGTTATTGCCAGCGATATTTACTAATTCGTAATTCCAAATTGTATGCAATATGTCGCTAAAAATCGACACAATGCTTTTTATATATTGCATAAATATATACTCGATAAGTTATTAATTAGCTACCAGCCTTATTCTAATATAACTTATTATATAATACTACACATTAACCTGTCCACTAATAGCTAATGTTTAAAATATTACGTTTGTTTAAAGAGGAAAAGAGCAAGGTTAAAGCTAGCGAGGTGGAATCGCTTAATCAAAAAAGCTGTCCTATTTTGCATCAAGCTAACATTAATAGCAGCGATAAGGAAAATTTGACTCCATTACATTATGCAATAATAAATGGCAATTATATCGCAACAACAAGGTTAATAGAGGGTAAAGCTGACGTTAACGCTGCTGATAAATACAAATGCACACCAATACATTTTGCTATTAAAAACATGCATTTTAGTATGGTAAAGCTACTGATTGAAGCACAAGCTGATATTTGTTATAAAGATCTTTATGGATTAACGCCTTTTCATAAAGCATTAGCGTTTTGCAGTGGTGCTAGTAAAATAGCTTTATTAATAGTAGAAAATAGAGCGATCCTATTCGAGAAAGCTTATCATAATAACTATCATATTCAATTATTGTTACGTTCAGAAATTTATAGCGAAGAGGATAAAAAGGGTGTCATTATCTGCGAGTTTAAGCATCAATTCTATTCTGCACTACAAAAGCTTACGCCATTATTAATACAATCTTTGCAAATTATCTTTGATTATTGCCTTGATGATAGAGTTTCGCCTAGAGAGCTTGCTGAAATTTATAAATCATTTTTATTAGGAGATAAAGCTACCCAGTTATCGATAAAATTTGCACCTTTTAGTAGTGGTAAAAAAATAAGCCATGCTAAAGTTTTTGAGGGCACTGTTTTAGACGATTTAACTTCCACAATTGAACAGGATGCAGTAAAATTGTTCGGTGATGATAGTGAGTTAACTTAATTTAATTCTTAAGAATTACTATTATAAGTTCGCATCTCATCATGCATAGGCTACTACAGCCTCTATTACCTATAGCAAAATTCAACTAAAAAACCTATTGACTAAATAATACGAATATTCCAAACATTTGCCATGAGAACTGCCGGCAAGTATTTCACCTGTATATAATGTCTGATTAAGCCCTTGCATGGAGTCAAATTTAGGGTAAATGCCATTTTTGACATCACTGCAGGCAAAATGCGAACCATATTGCGGCCAGTACATTTGGTCTATCCATTCTAACACTTCTATACCAAGAGCTGTTTTGATGGCAGGCTTAGAATGTTTTAAGGCGGCTGCTAGCCCAGCTTTTTGATCAAGCCCCACTATACCAGAATATAACCAAACATCATCGGCAACTTGACCATAATTTGCTATTGCCCCAAGAACCGGTTCTTTGTTTATGCCCATAACTTCATCTAAAATAACATAGTTTTCAACATTTTTTACCGGTTTTTTGCCAAGAAATGCTACAGTCCAAACAGGCGAATGTTTGATTTTATTAATAATATCTAGCTCTTCATTGTTGTAATCCATTATTTGCAACAAATTAACTGGCTGGCAAGCTATGATTAATTGATCAAATTCTTGTTCTATATCATTATTGATAATTTTTACCTTGCGATTATCAACCCCACAATTTCTGGTTATTTTAGTTATTTTGCTATTGAATAATATATTATAATCTAAAGCGAGGCGATTCCACAATTCCTGATAACCTTCGTTAGCCGTAGTAGTACGACCTAAAGTATAATTATATGGCGGGAAAAGACCTACTAAAAATGATTTTAAAGCAAGCATCACTGGGTGATCGCCATTTTTTTCATAAGAACCGCCATTTAAAACAAAGCCGCATCTTGTTTGCACAGTTTCTTCTAGGAGTTTAAATTTTTGCTTTTTAATCCATTGATTAATTGGTGTGGTCAATTCGGCTAATTCCTCTTTATTGGCGTAATGATGAAATCCAGGTCGAATTAATTTTCGATATTTTAGGAAGCTTTTGGCAATTTTTACTATGTCAGACAACAGAGATAGGCTCAGAGGAAAACCTAAGTGATATTTAGTAAAATCTACCTTAAATGCTTGATCAGCTATCGAATATATCTTGCTATAACCGTCGCGACTATTGTATTTTGGATCGTGAAGGCGATAATTTTTTTGTAAATGGATGCCGTAATATTTCAGCAATTTTCTTAATTTAAATGAGCCAAAAGGCTGGAGGCTGCCCATTTCATAGACTATTTTTCGCCCATTTGCCCCCTGATAGGTTTTAGATAATGACATCCCACCAACACGGCTGCTTTTTTCAAAGATGGTAACATCATTAAAACCTAATTCTCTGAGAGCCCATGCCGCTGATAAACCAGATGGACCAGCGCCAATAATAGCGATTTTTTTATTATGCATGATAATTAATATAAAATCAGTTAAATTATATAGTAATTATATATTATTTGATATAAAGGAACAAAATATTAACTTCTGGCTAAGTTTTTTTTGCTGATTGTGTATCTATTGTGCCTATTACTCCTATTCCTTTGACTTTATGTTTGATACAAATTCTTAAACTGAAGTGGTATAAAAACACAGTTCAAATATTATTACCACAATATTAAATAGTAAATTATTTCATTATTTAAGCAAATCGCTTAACTTTAATATTAATTAGCAGGCGCATAGGATGATTTACGCTAAATCCATTTGTTCTAGTTTAATGCTTAAGAATTTGTATTAGTAATTTAATAATAGGTTTAAACAATATGAAAAAGATTATAGTTGATACTCAGGCTAACAAAGCTTCTTTGAGTAAATTAACAAAACCAAAGCTAATAAAATCTTATTTGTTAGCTTTGGCTATAATTACCAACCCCATGTATATAACAAGTGCCTTTGCTACAAACGGTTTTTTGGGTCATTGCATTGGTCCATTTAAATGCGCTACTGGCGGCGCTGGAGCCGCCTCTGCAACAAGTGCGGTTGATGGACTAATAAACCCCGCTCTTATTTCAAAACAAGATAATAACTGGCTTGTAGATGTTAAATTACTGCATGTTAATTTAACAATGGATACTTCGGCCGCTCCTGCTGGAAATAACGTAGGTCGTCAAAAAAGCAGATTGACTGATTTCCCAGATTTATCTGCTGGCTTTGCGTATAGTGTTAATGATGAGGTAACTGTTGCATTAGCACTTGCGGCATCTGGTGGTATGGCGGTAAAATACAAATACCCAAGAACTAATCCGTTAGCTCAAGCTTCTCCTCCATTTGATAGTACTGCTATGTATAGGTTAGCCCATGTGGCACCAACTGTTTCTTGGAAAATTAAAGATAATGTATCGGTTGGCGCATCATTTTTACTTGGATATTCTGATTTTAAAACAAATTCAGCTTCCTCTACGCCTAATGCAAACCAATTTGTACAAGCCAATGCTCGCAACAAGCGTCAAAGCGCTTGGGGTTATGGAGGGAGATTAGGAGTGCTTTGGGATGTTAATGATGTAGTAACACTTGGCGCGTCTTACGCAACACCAGTATTGTTTAAAAAGTTTACTAAATACAATGATATTCTTTTAGGACCAATTAATACGCCAATGAACTTTGTAGTAGGGGCTTTATGGCATGTTACTCCAAATACAGATTTCTTATTTGATATAAAACAAGTTTTTTATAACAAGGTTAAAGCGGTTGGAACAATACCAGCTAAAGGCGGATTTGGATGGAATAATCAAACTATTTTTATGGTTGGGATTACTCAGTATTATGATAAATGGTCTGGTAGTTTGGGATATAGCTATGGAAAATCACCGATTGCTAAGGATAAGACTTTTGCGAACGGATTATTCCCAGCAATAGTAGAGCAACATTTTACTGCCGGCGTAGGATACAAGATGACAGAGGATGTTGAACTACGTTTAGGTGGTTTTTACGTTCCTAAAAAGACTCAGGTTGATCCAGGAACAGGCGATATGTTTAGCCGGTTTGGCAAGGGTACTAAAATTAACATGTATCAGTATGGATTTTTCTTAGGTGCAAAATATAACTTCTAAAATTTGTTAGTGTTAATAGATATGGAATTATTAAAAGGCTATAAAGACAAGTGGGCTATAAATTACAAGGCTTTAAAAGAGCATTTGGCTACCAAAGAATCAGGTGATTTTCACAATATATTTGTTTTTTGCCTGAGTTGCGTTCCAATTAGTTTAGCTGGAGTAATTTGGGGATGCGTTTATTTAGCAGCTGGTACTAGTTGGGCTTTTTGGTTGCCATGGATATATTCGACTATTTCTATAATAAATCTTATAGTTTTATATTTTGTTAACAACTATAGACTCTTCTATCTAGTGCAATTATGGAATATTTTGATAGTTCCTTCGCTTCTATCTGTTATGTTTGGAGGGTTAATGGAATCTGGCGCCGTAATTATGTGGTCTATTATGGCGCCAATATCTGCTGTAATATTTGGTACTCCTAGAGATGTAAAACTATTTTTGACCAGTTTTGTTTGTATCTTTTTATTTGCAGGTATGCAAAGTATTACTACCCTTTATGCAGCTATTGATATATTACCTATGATGGTCGCAAAGGCTATGCTAACTTTTAA
>JAIXRE010000024.1 GCA_027485375.1 Rickettsiaceae bacterium
TACCCTCTTGCAAATGGTGTTCTATGACACCTCTAACTTCGTCTGTACCAGAAACTTCTTGTGTTAAATTAATACGAAAGATAAAACAAAATAGTTTTACAGCTAAATGCAATAGATCATTAATCGGTCCTAGAAATTTTAGTAAAGTTGCGATCACTGAAGAGGTATAAAGTGCGACTTGTTCAGCTTTTGCTACGGCAATAGCTTTTGGCACTACCTCAGCGAAAACTATAATCAAAAAAGACATTACAACAGAGGAAGCAAGAGTTCCTAAATTCTCTCCTAGTATATCAATGAATAAGCTTGTAGCAATAGTTGTACAAAGTATATTGGCTAAGCTGTTACCAATCAACATTGTACTTATAACTTTTTCTTTGACTTTAAGTATGTTAAGCACCGCACCAGCTTTTTTATTGCCCTCAGCCTTAAGTTTGTGCATTTTACCAGGCGAGGAGGCGGTGATGGCTGTTTCTATAGCTGAAAGTAGCGCAGACACGGCTACCATACACATAATAATTATTGTTGTAAAAAGGATCATTAAAGTTTTACGATGATTTGGTTGGTTGTTTTTAAAATGCTAGAGTATAGTAAACGCTTGCTTAAAATATAGATATGATTTTAATTTTGGAAAAGATAATTTGCAAGCTTTTATTATTCGCCTTCGTACATATGATTAAAATCTCTTGGATTTTTACCCTTTAAGTTGAATAATTACCAAACTTAATTCTTGACTAGTTACTTTTTTTTGTTATTTTATAGTATGTAGAGTAACTACTGCGGTGCCTAAAAAACGCCATTTCCAAAGCGGTCCTTAAGCCGTTACTACTTGAGGGCTCTTAAGTATGAGCTGGGAGTCTTGCTATCATACAAAAGCGACTTAGTCGTAAAAGTAGCAAGGCACTGCTTTGGAAGTGTTTTTTTAGCTCCCAGCACCAACTGTTTTAGCTGAAGCTTTAACAGCTGCATCTACCTAATTTTTTAAGAGTCTTTATTTTTATGGAATTCACTCTAATAACAAATTTATTATTAAAATTCCATTCTTTATCGCCTATAGTCCAAATAACGCTTATTATCTGTCTAAGTATTATTTTAATAAAGGCTATTGAAGCGTATAAAAACCATATTATTACTGTAATGCTTCTGCTAACACGCAGTTAAGTATTATAGTTATTTTTACTATAAACTAAAATTTTGTCCTAATGGCTAATACGCATATTAGTGTTCTTGGACTCGTAATTTATTTAATCTAACACCTATTAGCTAACAAATGATCACGATCACTAATTTAACCATGCAATATGGTGCAAGGCTGCTATTTACCGATGTTAACCTTAATCTAAATGGTAATAATAGATATGGTCTTGTTGGTGCTAATGGCGCAGGTAAATCTACATTCTTCAAACTTATTTTAAAAGAAGAGCAGGCAAGCGATGGAGAAGTAGTCGCCGTAAGAAATGCCCGTATTGGTTGTTTAAAACAGGATCAGTTTTTATACGAAAATACTTCCATCATTAATACTGTTATCGCAGGTAAGAAAGAGTTATGGCAAGCTTTACAAGAGAAAGAAAAGCTCCTTGAACTTGAAGAAATTGATGAAGAGAGTGGTTGCAGGCTTGGCGAGCTCGAGCAAGTTATTTATGATAATGATGGTTATACAGCAGATATTTTTGCTAGTGAGTTGCTAGTTGGGCTTGGTGTAAAAGAGGAATTGCATTACCAGCCTTTGTCGGTATTGTCTGGAGGTTATAAGTTACGAGTACTACTAGCGCAAAGTCTGTTTAATAACCCTGATGTCTTGCTACTTGATGAGCCAACTAATCACCTTGATATTGTTTCGATTTACTGGCTAGAAAACTACCTGAAAGAAAAATTTAAGGGTGTATTGGTATTTATTTCTCACGATTTAACGTTTCTAAATAATATTTCTACTCATATTCTTGATATTGATTACGGTGAGATTGGCTTATATACTGGTAATTACGATAAGTTTACCTTCCAGAAACAGCAAATTATTGAGCATAAGTTGCATGAAGTGAATTATATTGAGAAAAAACTTGCCAAGATGCAAGAGTTTGTCGATAAATTCCGTGCTGGTACTAGGTCAAGGCAAGCTGCTTCTCGTGAAAAACAGATGGATAGAGTCCAGTTGCCAGATATTCAGAAAAGTTCTAGAGTCTCGCCTTCTTTTAGCTTTAAACAGAAACGACCTTCTGGAAAGAACGTTCTTCAGGTTGAGGGCATAGCAAAGGCCTATGGCGACCAACCTATTTTAAATAAGGTAAATTTTAGTATAAGTCGTGGTGAAAAAGTAGTTATCATTGGTGCAAATGGTATAGGTAAGTCTACTTTACTCAAGATTCTGCTTGATAGGACGCAGCAAGATGTTGGTTCTTATGAATGGGGCTATGAAGCGCAGATTTCCTATTTTGCGCAAGATCACCATGAGTTATTAAATACGAGCGTTAGTGTTCTAGACTGGCTTTCTAGTCAAGCAGAAACCGAGCTAATAGGCGCCATTCGTACTGTTCTTGGTCAAGTATTATTTCGTCAAGATGAAGTGGATAAAAATATACTAAATTTAAGTGGAGGCGAGGGGGCTAGGCTGCTACTTGCCAAAATTATTCTAGAAAAGTCTAATATATTAGTCCTAGATGAACCAACTAACCACCTAGATATCGAATCCAAAGAAGCGTTGAAAAAGGCTTTGATGGATTATGAGGGTACGCTGCTTCTAGTTACTCACGATCGCGATTTAGCTACTAGCGTTGCTACTAGGGTTATTGCTTTAACAACTAAAGGTGTTGTAGATTTCAAAGGTACTTATCAAGATTACTTGATTAGATATGCTAATGATTACTTAAATAGTAACTGGGTTATTGCGAATAAGAAGTAATACCAAATCTTATTTTTAAATAACCCAAAATGGTTTTGTAAGCCTAGCGCTTTGCGTGCGTATTTAATGTACGCCTCAGGGCAGAATCACTTTGAAAGCTATTTACCCTTATTTAATCCCTAAGATTTGGTATTATAAAGCTATATCTTCAAGAGAAGCGACGCCGTTTTCTACTTTGGTAATTTTTTCAATTTTAAGGCGTGCGTCTTTGAGTTTGCTTTCACAATAATTTTTCAGGGCTATGCCTCTTTCAAAGCTTTTAATAGATGACTCTAAGCTTTCTTGACCGGTGTCAATTTTTTTAACTATTGTCTCAAGTTCTGCTAGAGCCTGTTCGAAATTTAGACTATCGAGTCTTTTCTGTTCTTCCATATTTGTACCAAATAGCGATAATGTAGTAAATTTAAATTACAGCTTGAATCCAAGACCTACTGAAAAAACTAAAGGATTAAGCTCAGTCTTAGAAGAAAAACCTCTATTATTGCCAACTAAGCCATCCTTAAAGATAACTTTAGTTTTTAGATAATATTGCCTTATATCAAAGGTAATTAGTGTATCATCTTTAGCAACAAAATCAACACCAACTTGCAATACAGGACCGTGACCATTATTAATTTTAAAAGCTTTAGATTTTGTAAATAAGTAAGCGCCATGATATCCTGCGCCAACGTAAGGTCTAATTGCACCAAAAGGGGCTATATGATATTGAGCAGTTAATGTGAGTGGTATCATATAAATATCTTTACGCTTACTTTTATAATTCCCTGCGCCATAGCTTGCTGATATATTTGATATGGTTGAGTCTTTAGCACGTAAAACCCCGAAACCTAAAGATAATTCACTAGCTATATTATCGTTAAAAAACACCACAGTTGCTGTATCAATACCAAAACCATTGCGAACCAAATTTTTACCGCGCAAAGCCACGGCATTTGTTGGGGCTGGCATGCTCTTTAGTTTTCCTGCAGTAATAGCGCCAAAGCCTCTTATTTTGAATAACAGCCTACCTTCATCTGTATAGTAATCTAAATCTTTATCGTCATTATCCAAAGCCTCGCTTGCTAAACTTGGTAGGCTTAAAGCCATAATAACAATGCATAATATTCTGCTAATTATTTTAAACATGCATAAATCTCCTTTAAAAATTATTTCTTACAATAGAATATAATCATAGATAATAGCTTTGTATATTAATAGTATCGCAGCAACGTTACATATGATAATAACTGCAGTAAACCAGCAACAAACTATAGTTAATGAACTTGAATTAGCAACGTTGTTGCTCGCCCTCTACCTATTATTTATAGGCTTCGCTTCTCGCTCCTACTACCCTAATCCAAGTTGATTAACTATACTTCAACCCGCAAACACTCTTTTTTAGTATAACTCCTACATATCCTATGTAAAGCTATATAATTATATTAAATTGGAGGTAAGAATTACTTGTGCACGGGAAAGAAAACTGCTATATTATTGTGGCTAGCAATAGGCATAAGCTCTGCTCAGTTGGTCAGGTTCGAAAGGAAGCAGCCAAAGTAAAGCAAGTGGGTTGTTGCTAGCATAAACACCCCACCGCAGTAGAAATCATGACTCAATCAGTGCAATATATTCCTTTTGCTAGAAAATATCGCCCCGCTAATTTTGCAGAATTACGTGGTCAAGAGGTGCTAACTAAAATTCTTACTTATTCTATATTAAACAACCGCCTTGCACAAGCCTATTTACTTAACGGTATTAGAGGGGTTGGTAAGACTACTTCAGCTAGAATTATAGCTAAAACAGTTAATTGTGAAAATCCACTAAAAGTGCATAATCAAAATGCAAAAACAGCAGAAGAATCTATACTACCATGTGAGGAATGTAAAAATTGCACTAGCTTTAATCAGCAGAAACATCCAGACATTATTGAAATAGATGCTGCCAGCAGAACTGGCGTCGACGATATAAGAGTGATTATAGAAAGCAGCGAATATAGACCCTTGCTTGGGCAATATAAAATATTTATCATTGACGAAGTACACATGTTATCTAAAAGTGCATTTAATGCATTGTTAAAAGTACTTGAAGAGCCTCCTGCTCATATTATCTTTATTTTTGCTACTACTGAAGTGCAAAAAATTCCAAATACAGTTATTTCACGCTGCCAGCGTTATGACCTAAGGCGTTTTGCATTTAATGAAATTTTGCAGTTAGTTACTGACATAGCTTCTAAAGAGGGTATTCAATTTCATGATGATGCGCTGCGATTAATTGCTTTTTACTCTGAAGGGTCAGCAAGAGACGCAGTAGCGATGCTCGATCAATCCTCTAGCCTAAGAGGACTTGAAAACGATGCATCAATCACTGCCAAAATGGTTGCCCAAATGTTTGGTGCTGTTGATACTGGGACAGTCCTAACTTTTGCAAACTACATGCTTAAGCGTGAAAGCGCCAAAGCGGTAGAATTAGTAAATGAATTATATCTTGCTTCAGCAAATTTAGAAAATTTTACTGAATCAGTAAGTAGCTTTATCGCTCATTTAAGCAAAGCCAAAGCCTTAGGCACCAGTCAAAACGAGCTATATCAGCCATTTGAAGTGCAAATAAAAGAAATTTTAAATAATGCAAGTTTTGCTCAATTATCAATTTTGTGGCAAATATTTAGCAAGGGCGTATTAGAGGTAAAGGTAGCTCATAATCAACTTATCACGCTTGAGATGCTGGTAATACAGGCGATTTATGCTTGCGCTCTGCCTTATTTAGACGAATTATCTAGTAAGGAGCCTAAATTAGAACAACAAAAACCTGCACCTCAAGAACAACAATCTGGCGATTTACAAGCTCAAATTATAACTTTTCTAAAGTATTTACATCAACATAATGAAATAGAACTGTATTATTTCCTCCTAAACCAACTAGAGCTGGAAAAAATTACTGATAACGTGATGGAAATTAACATCGCTGAGAGTTCTGTTAACCATTTGCCAAATAAGTTCAAAGAGAAACTAGCCGAGCAATTATTTGCATGGACAGCGACAAAATGGAGCGTTATTATTAATAAGAAAGCTGAGATATTGACGCTAAAAGAAAGGTTAACTAAAACGGTAAAATCTACAAGCGATTGGAAGATATTGCAGGAAAGTTTTCCTGAGGCTAATATTTCAGACATCTTGCTGAAAGTATAAAAATTAATTTAAAAGGAAGCTACATGGTAAATTTTAATCAATTTGTAAAGCAAGCCCAAGGCATGCAGAAGAAAATGCAAGAACTACAAGACCAAATGAATAATAAAGAGTATTTAGGTAAAGCTGGTGGTGGACTTGTAAATATTACGGTAACTGGTCGTGGCGAAGTTCGTAAGATTGATATTAACAGCTCTTTGCTTAATACAGAAGAAAAAGAGATTTTAGAAGATTTAATTATAGCAGCCTTTAACGACGCTAAACAGAAAGTAGACAAGGACTCTCAAGAATCCTTAAACGGCGCTTTTGGTGATCTATCTCTGCCTCCAGGGATAAAGTTACCATTTTAAATATATTTACTATGGTTACCGCTAAACCACTAGAAATTACTAGCGGTTTAGCCTTATCCTTAAATAAAACAAAGCATGCAGCAAAAAAACGCTATCGAGCAGTTAATTTATCTTTTCTCTAAATTGCCAGGACTTGGACAACGTTCAAGCCGTCGAATGGTGCTGCACTTATTGCAGGACAAAAATACTCGGTTACAAAACCTTATTGATGGTTTATTACATGTTTCTCGTACAGCTGTAATATGCGAATTATGTGGCAATATTGACTCTCAGTCACTTTGCAATATATGCAGTTCTGAAGCCCGAGATAACTCAACGATAGCAATAGTCGAAACTGTTGCTGAACTTTGGGCTATAGAACGTAGTAGTATTTACCGAGGAAAATACCATGTCCTTGGTAATAGCACTAGCAGCTCTATGAGACCAACAGCAAACGACCTCAGGTTGCCGGTGTTATTTAAAAGGTGCAAAAACGATAATATACGAGAACTTATTATCGCTACAAACGCAACACTTGATGGTCAAACTACCGCTTACTTTATTACTGAATATTTTAAGGACTGCGACATAACTATATCAAGGCTTGCTAGTGGTATCCCAGTAGGTGGAGAGCTAGATTACCTTGATGAAGGAACGCTTTCTGCGGCCATTAATTTAAGGCAACCATTTGAGTAGAATTAGAAAATTTTAACGACCTGTATGTATAATGCTTCATAGCGCCACGCAATTTTAGCAAATCTCTCAAGGTCTTTCCAAAAAACTGCGTAATACCCAATCCCAAGGATTAAATAGGGAAAATGAATTTTAAAACAAGACTGCCTTTAAGCGTATATGAAATACGCAAAACCCTTAACTTAGCCTTATCAAATCCGTTTGTCTAATTTAATTCTTGAGATTGTGCATAAGCTTTTGTGCTATTTACTTGTTAGGCTTATACAAGATAACAGAAAATTCATGAGAATTACCTTGAGTGCCATATAACTTTTTGATCTTCAAGTTAATAAACCTCATATCGTATAGTTTTTCTATAATCAAATTAAAACTGCTAGGAGTAAATCTCCATTTATGGACATCAATATATGAGCCATTTGCTAATTTAAATTCTTTTAACGCATCCTTGTAGCAATTTATATTATTATCTCCAAGCCTTTCTCCATTGTCATTTCCATGATGACGAACAGCATCATTATGTGTAGTTTCACACCTCATACTTAAAACAGTTTGTAATGAGTGGGTCGTTAAGCCCATTTCATGCACAGCTATAATTTCTGACAATGGCGTTTCTGCTATAAAATGGTCGAAACAAAATCTTTTATCAGGTATGAATAAGTAAAATTCAGCTCCTTCGTTCATAACATCAGCTACCTGGTTTAAATGCTTTATTAAATCAACTTGATGCTCAATATTATGACTTGAAAAGACCAAATCAAATTTTTCTTTAACTATACTAAGGTCACCCTTAGGCTCTAGGTAATCAATATTCGGTATATTATCAACAGATAGTTTCTCAGAAATCGCTTTTTTGATTAATTCTTCTTTGCTAAGAACATCAAAATATTTGGCATTTCTTCCTGTAAGTACCGGTGCATAATAAGGACCAATTTCTAAAGATTTTAGATCGCGGTTTATTAATTTTATAAAATCTGGTCTTGATATAGTATCAAAGTGCTCATTGAAATTTTTGTTGCATACGTAAATACGGCTATATGCTATTATCCTTTTAGCTTTGTTATATACACGTTCCTTGCCATAAATCACAAATATCCCTGCTATTGCAAGCGTCAAAGCAAGAGTAATTGATATAAAAATTCTACCCATAAAATCTCCTAAGTCTTATATATTAAGCTGTACATACTACTATATTTTTTGCTAGAAACAATTCTTTTATTTAAATTTATCTTGCCGGCTACGTTTTAGATGATTATCTATGATCTCTACTAGCTTTGAACTAACGCCTAGATTCTGCAATATTTCTCTAAATTGTAAGGTATTTTGCACTTTAGCTGGATTATCACGTAATAGCTCTAGCTTTATAAAAGGATAACCAAAATCTACTAATAAATTATTCCAATAGGAAAGAGTTAAGTTAATCTCTAGTGGGGTTTTATGTTTAAAAACCATACTATTCTTTAGTAAACTAACAATTTTTGTATGCTGGCAGTAAGCCTTTAGCACAAAACCTTGCTTAATAAGCAGCTGGCTAAAACCTACCTCATATTGCTTGATGATAAAAAGTCTATGGCTGCTAACGCTTAAGTTATTCCAAAAATTTTCTACTGCTTTATTTAATAGCACTTTTCTGTTTAGTATTAAAAAATAACTTTGAAGATGGTAAGTAAAAGTCCAATTATCTGTTGCGCCAAAAACCTCTGCTCCTTCTTCATCCATTTTTTTTAGTAACTGGTTTAGGTCACTAAAAGGTCCATAAACACTATCATTTGCTATTAATATTTTATCAAAATTCTCATACTTTGTGATAAAGTTCAATCCCACAGCATAAGAGCCAAAATCATAACCCTCATTTTTCCTTATGATTGCTTTAGATACTATACCCGTAATTTTTGACAACTCGTCCTCAACCATATTTTCGCAAGTGCTTACAAAAAAAATAGCGCAGCCAAGCTCTTCGAGTTTTTTAAGGTAATAAACTACATAATCATCTATGATATTATGCCTATCAAAATGAGCAAATACGCAAGCTATCTTACGCTTGTTACAATCAATTTCTCCTTTATAAGCTCTAAAATTCTCTAGATTAAGTTTTTTTCTAAAACCTAAGCTTACAAGCAGCACCTCAAGCAGATATCGAGGATTAGCTAAGTAAAACCTCAAAGACCTTAAGACAATAGGAATAATTTTTAGAATCATGATGAGTATATATATAATGCGCTAGTTAGGATAAACTAAGAGATTAAACTATGCAAGAAATCTTGTGCAATAATACTTGACTAAATTAGTAGATTATTATAACCTTCCTCAAAGATTTTTATTTGCTAATAACTTGAAGGTCAATAGCTGCCATGATGTTAACTACAAAAGCAAGATATGCAGTAATGGCGGTGCTAGAGGTAGCCTCAAACTCTCAGCTCAAACCATTGACCTTAGCAGAAATATCAGCAAAGCAAGAGATACCTCTGAGATATTTGGAACAAATCTTTAGTAGGCTAAAGAAAAATGGACTAGTTAAATCAGTAAGAGGTCCAGGTGGTGGTTATGTTATGAATAGGGACTTAGTGCAAGTAACAATTTATGATATTATAGGGGCGGTGGAAGAAAATATTGCAATGACTAGGTGCGAGGCTAGTTCTAATAAAGGATGTATGTCAAGCGGTAGCAAGTGTAAAACTCATCACTTATGGCAAGGGCTTACTGAGTTAATACAAAATTATCTTGAACAAATATCTGTAGCAGACATAACACGTAGGGAAGTATGATTTATCTCGACCATAATGCTACTACTACAACGCACCCAGCGGTGCAAAGTTTGATGCAAGAGCTTTTTGGATTAGCGCTTAACCCTTCTTCCATTCATGCTAATGGTCGTCATGGTAAAAAATTGATCGAGCATGCTAGGTCGCAAGTTGCTTCATTACTAGGTATAAATGCTAGAGGTACAGATTATCAGGTGATTTTTACTGCTTCTGGTACAGAGGCAAATAATTTGCTACTGGCAAACTTTGCTGAGGCTGATATTTTTATCTCTGCTATAGAGCATTTATCTATCTTGCAGCCCGCTAGCCGGTTACCTAATGTAAAGTTTATAGAAGTTGATAGTAATGGCGTAGTAGAACTGGATGCATTAGCAGAATTACTTAGCCAAAGTAACAAAGAGAAAAAGCTAGTTTCTGTCATGCTTGCTAACAATGAAACTGGCGTGCTGCAACCAATTCAAAAAATAGCAGAGATTGCCAAAAAATTTGGTGCTAGCATGCATAGTGACTGCGTACAAGGAGTAGGTAAGGTTAATGTTAACTTACCAGAGCTTGGGGTTGATTTTGCTACTATTTCAGGACATAAATTTGGTGCTCCTTTAGGCAGTGCTGCTTTAATTGCACCAGCAAACTATCCTTTAAAGGCTAATATAATTGGCGGCGGACAAGAGCGAGGATTGCGTTCTGGTAGTGAAAATGTGCCAGCTATAGCAGGTTTTGGGCTGGCAGCAGAGCTTGCAGCAGAGGAACTACAAAGCAGGCAAGTTGTTATGCAGCGTTTACGCGACAGGCTAGAGCAAAACTTACCAGAAAATTCAAAAATTGTGGCTAAGGATGCTTTGCGTTTGCCTAATACATCGCTGATTACCACCCTTAATATTGAAGCAGCAACGCAAGTTATTGCTTTAGACTTAGCAGGAATATTATTAAGTTCTGGGGCTGCTTGCTCCTCAGGCAAGGTATCAAGTTCGCATGTGCTAAAGGCGATGAATTTATCAGAAGAAGAACAGCGTTGCGCAATAAGGGTGTCTCTTTCTCATAATAATACAGAAAAGGAAATAGACCAGTTTATAGCCACTTTTAAAGAAAAAGTAGGAATATCAATATGAGTAACATACAAAATTTAGAATTAGCTGCATTAAGAGAGAAACTTATTACAGCTAATAAATTGCCTATATACATGGATTATCAATCTACTACTCCAACTGATCCTAGAGTAGTAGAAGTTATGCTACCATATTTTACAGTTAAATTTGGTAATCCTCATTCACGCAGCCATAGTTTCGGCTGGGAAGCAGAGGAAGCAATAGAGCTTGCAAGAGCACAAGTAGCAGAATTAATAGGGGCAGAAGCACGGGAAATAATTTTTACCTCTGGCGCAACTGAGGCTAATAACCTTGCATTAAAAGGAATCGCCAAGTTTTATGGTGATAAGAAAAAGCATATTATTACTGTTAGTACTGAACATAAATGCGTTCTTGATTCTTGTCGTCACCTAGAACAAGAAGGTTTTACTGTGACCTACTTACCAGTAGAGCCTGATGGTATAATCAACCTTGAGACACTAGAGAAAGCTATAACAGAGCAAACTCTACTTGTTTCTGTGATGGCTGTGAATAATGAAATTGGTGTAGTGCAACCACTTAAGGAAATAGGGCAAATTTGCCGTAAAAATGGTGTTTTTTTCCATTCTGACCTAGCACAAGGATATGGCAAAATACCTATTGATGTTAACGAATGTAATATTGACCTTGCTAGTATTTCTGGACATAAAGTTTATGGTCCAAAAGGTATTGGTGCTTTGTATGTAAGAAAAAAGCCAAGAGTACGTCTTGCACCTATTATAAATGGCGGCGGGCAAGAAAGAGGTATGCGCTCTGGGACTCTTCCTACACCTTTGATCGTTGGGCTTGGTGCTGCGGCTGCGATAGCAAAAGAAGAAATGCAGCAAGACGAGCAACATGTTAAAGCGCTATTTGATAAAATGCTTAACGACCTCAGAGCAACAATACCAGAATTATATCTTAATGGTGACAAAGAGAGACGCCATCATGGTAACCTAAACATAAGTTTTGCCTATGTTGAAGGAGAATCGATGATACTTGCTATAAAGGATTTAGCCGTTTCGTCTGGCTCAGCTTGTACCTCATCATCGCTAGAGCCGTCTTATGTCCTAAGAGCATTAGGTTTAGACGAGGCAATGGCTCATACCTCAATACGTTTTGGTATAGGCAGGTTTACCACCGAAGAAGAAATTGATTACGCTGTTAAGCTAATTATATCCAAGGTTCAGGCGCTAAGAGAAATGAGTCCACTTTGGGAAATGGTAAAAGAAGGAATAGATTTAAATAAGATTAACTGGGCTATCCATTAAGGAGGAATATATGGCATATAGTAAAGAAGTAATAGACCATTACGAAAATCCACGTAACGTAGGGTCTTTAGATAAGAATAGTAATGACGTAGGTACTGGTTTGGTTGGCGCTCCTGCTTGTGGCGACGTTATGAAATTACAGATTAAGGTAAATAAAGAAGGTATTATTGAGGAAGCAAAATTTAAAACCTTTGGTTGCGGCTCAGCTATTGCGTCAAGCTCTTTAGTTACTGAGTGGATTAAAGGCAAATCTGTAACGCAAGCGGCAGAATTAAAAAATACAGAAATTGCAGCTTACCTTTCTTTGCCACCTGTAAAAATCCATTGCTCTTTGCTTGCAGAAGATGCAATTAAAGCAGCAGTTGCTGATTATAAGGCAAAAAATCCTAATTAAGGAGTGCTTATATGAAAACTGCAGCTGTGATGTCGTTAACTGAGGAAGCAATTCATCAAATAAATAATTTACTAGAGAAGCGCGGTAAACCATCATTTGGTGTGCGTGTAGGCGTGAAATCAGGTGGTTGCTCTGGTTTTGCGTATTACATAGAATACGCAGATAGCAGGAATCAATTTGATGAAGTGATAGAGCAAGGAGATATTAAGGTACTGATTGACCCCAAGGCTCTTATGTACTTGATAGGTACTACCATGGACTATGCATCAAATGAGTTTAAATCAGGCTTTACTTTCACCAATCCTAATGAGAAAGGTAAGTGCGGTTGCGGCAAGTCATTTAGTGTTTAGTTTGTAGTTTCTGTATTTTAGGTTGCGGCAGAATTTATAGAAGAGGACTACTTGAGATTTGCTATTACTTGGCTAGTCGAGATTAAAATTGTCAGGATCAACACTTATTTTCAATTAACCTTAGTGTTGACCCTGTGAGAGAGTGATCTAGATAAAAAGTTTTATCTCCGACTTTGTAAAAGTATACTATACCATTAGTATTAATATTTAGTTAAATTTACCCATAAGTTGTATAATTTAGCAAAAAAATATTCCTAGTCGCCCCATCAAAATTCTGCAGGTCTTGATTAATAAGGTTTTTAGGCGAGAAAAACAGTTATAAAATCCATAAGAAAACGCTGTAATTACGACGAATACTAATCCCCCTTTTTAAATGTGATTTGGTATCACTTGACTTGTATGCAATCTTAAGTAGAATAATAAGTAGAATAGCAATAAGCTGTTTAGCCCTTAGCGTCATTGCGAGGGCGGCAGCCTGAAGCAATCCAAAAAAAATTCACATACTAGATTGCTTCGTCGCTTTGCTTCTCACAATGACGGTGGCGGGGTTATCATAGCAAATAATCGTCTTTGCGAAGGCTTTAGCCTGAAGCAATCCAAAAAAAATTGACACATACTAGATTGCTTCGTCGCTTTGCTCCTCGCAATGACGGTGGCGGGGTTATCATAGCAAATAA
>JAIXRE010000067.1 GCA_027485375.1 Rickettsiaceae bacterium
CTTCACAAGAGTATGAGTACAATGCTTTAGGAACTAGAAAAAATTGTTTTTCGAAAGCTTCTTGCAGGCTAGTAATAAGCACTGAAGATTCGCTTAAGATTACTATAGTAACCTTCTGCGACCCTGTAGTATTCTCATTATCTGACAAGGTAGGATAAGAACTTATGGACATAAGCTAATTATAGTTTTAGGAGGCGTCGTGCCAATTCCCATTTTTAAATAATCCAAACGGATTTTGTAAGACTGGCGCTTTGCATGAGTATTAATATATAGTAAATTAGTTTGAATTCAAGATAACGTCTTTTTTGTCATTCCCTCGAAGGAGGGAATCCAAAAAACCATTAACTGGATCCCCTCCTTCCTAGGGGATAACAAAAAAGAAAAATTATCCCATATCCAAATTAATTTACTATACGCTCAAGGCACAGTCTCACTTTTAAATCCATTTGCCCTATTTCATCTGGCAAAAGGTATTAGTACGCCTCCATAAAGCTTTGATAAATTTGATCTATTTTTTCTGACTACCTAGAGCTGCACCTAGAATATCACCTAAGCTTGCGCCGCTATCAGTAGAACCATATTCTTTAATAGCTTTTTCACGTTCAGCAATTTCTACAGCTTTAATAGAAAGTGATAATTTACGTGTCTGCTTGTCAACCATAATAATCTTTGCGTCGACTCTATCACCAACAGCAAATTTTTCTGGTTTTTGATCAGATTTTTCGCTAGAAAGATCAGCTTTTTTAATAAAGCCTTCAGCACTTTCACCAACTATTACTTCAATGCCATCTTCCTTAATAGCAGTTACTTCACAAGTAACAACCATATTTTTCTTAAATTCATCACTAGCTGTTTCTTCTGTACTTTCTGCTAATTGCTTAATACCTAAAGCGATACGCTCTTTTTCGATGTCAATTGACAATACTTTACATTCTACAATATCACCCTTTTTGTAGGATTTTAGTAATTCAACACCATTACCATTCCAGCTAATATCAGATTCATGAATCATACCATCAATATTGTCATCTAGTGCTACAAACATGCCAAAGTCTGTGATATTTCTAACTGGCACGCTTATCACTGTACCAGCAGGATTTTCAGCAGCAAATTTGATTAATGGGTTTTCTTGACATTGTTTAATGCTCAAGGATATTCTATGTTTTTCTGTATCAACCTCAAGGATAACAAACTCGATTTCTTGTCCAATAGCCAAGGATTTTTTAGTGTTCTGATTTGACTTCACCCAGCTTATTTCGCTAGAATGCACTAATCCTTCAATGCCATCTTTCAATTCAATGAATGCACCATAATCAGCAATGTTTGTGATTTTACCAGTCATCACTTTACCAACTGGGAATTCATCTTTGATACTTTTCCATGGATTATCATCAAGTTGTTTCATACCAAGAGAGATTCTCTTAGTCTCTTCGTTGAATTTAATCACCATAACTTTAACTTTTTGTCCTAGAGTTAGAACTTCGGATGGATGATTAATTCTGCTCCAAGAAATATCAGTAACGTGTAATAAACCGTCAATATTGCCTAAATCAACGAATGCGCCGTAATCAGTGATGTTTTTTATAACACCTTCAAGCACCATTCCTTCGCTTATTTGTGCAAGCATTTCGTCTCTAGCTTCTGACCTTGACTCTTCTAAAATCGCTCTTCTAGAAACAACGATATTGCCAAGCTTTTTGTCCATTTTCAAGATTTGGAAAGGCTGTACAATACCCATTAAAGGGGTCATATCCTTAATTGGTCTAACGTCTACTTGACTACCAGGTAAGAAGGCTACAACGCCTGATAAATCAACTGTGAATCCACCTTTAACACGACCAAAAATAACTCCATTAACAAATTGAGTTTTAGCACATGCTTCTTCCAAATGCACCCAAGATTCTTCTCTGATTGCTTTTTCGCGGCTCAGAATAGTTCTGCCATTACGTCCTTCAATTTTTTCGACGTATACATCGACAATATCTCCAACTTCTGGTAACGGTTGAGATCTAGATAGGGCAAATTCATCAACAGGGACTCTACCTTCATTTTTAAGCCCAACGTCGATTACTATTACATCTTTGTTAACTTCAACTACTTGACCTTTAACAACTGTACCCTCTTTAACGTGGCTAGTGCTTACGCTCTCAAGTAAAGCAGCGAAGTCTTCTGTAGATTGAACCATACCAGCAAATTGTGGGACGAAACGTTTTTTTGTGTGATCTTGAAATTTTTGCATATATTTTTTTTCGCGTGTCTCATGTTAGCAGTGCCTAAACTAACATTATTTTAATGATTAATGATTACAAGAAATAAAGGTACTTTGGCACTATAATTTAAGTAGCTCTATTTCTTTATTAGTAAGTATTGGCATCATACATCTTTTTCTTTCTGCAAGCAACTATTTATATCTACGCTTTGCTAGGCAAAATAAATATAAACTTCGCTCCTTTTACTCCGTCGCTTTCTGCTCTGATTTTACCGTTATGTGCCGTAATAGCTTTTTCGCACAGCGCCAAACCAACGCCACGACCGCCAGCAGGGGTTTTTGTTTTAGAGCTTACCGTAAAACTGAGGAAAATATCGTGTAGCTCGTGCTTAGGTATACCTATACCTTCATCATCAATACTAAATTTTATATAATCATCTTCGCTGCTTAATTTGATACTGATATTTCCTTCTTTGCTATACTGAATAGCATTAATAATAAGGTTGTCTAAAGTGGCTTTGATGTAATACCCATCACAATTGATGACTACATCATCTTCAACTTGCGCAGAAAATTCGAGCTCTTTTTTGCCAAGATATAGTTTTTTGCAATGCTCTAGCCTATCATGAACTATCTCACTCAGGTTAACTGGCTTTTTGTCTAGCTTATAGCTAAGGCTAGAGAGCTTGGAGAGGTCAATCAAATTATTAACTAAGCTACTCAGCCGCTCTGAACTCTTCGCTATTTCCTCTAAGCCACTATACTTTTGCTTATCACTTAGCTTGTGATAATTTTCATAAAGCACCTGCCCCATACTTGTAATACCAGTAATAGGCGTGTGCGCTTCGTGTTCAAGGTTACGCAAAAACTCGTTCCTGAGTTGCAAGGAACTTTGCAGCTCTTCTTGTTGCGTCTCCATCCTTTCTCCTAAATGACTAGCTTGTTGCTCTGTAAGCTCTTGTAATTCTTGTTTTGGCTTAATAAAAGCCAGTAAAAACCCACTAATCAGAAATATAGTATAAATTATTTGCAGCTTTAGGTCATTTAACTCAGAGGTAATTGGTAGTCCTATATATAACAATTTATAACTATAAAATGCAAGCAACGCTCCAAAGATTATCATAGCTAAAGTGATTTGCCAAGTTAGCAACATGCCTATAATGGTCAGGTTTAGAATAAAAATTACTAATGATATTTGTGAAAACTTACTGATTAATACAAAAAAGCTACTAACGTAAGACAGGCTAATAAAGATAGCAAGATGCCACATTAATCCCATATATTTTTCTTTAAATTCCTTAGAAAACAACAAGTTTTGGCAAATAAAAACGGTACTGATAAACAAAGAGATACCTTGCAATATATTTACTGTAAAACTATGCAGCTTATATGTTTCCTTATCTAAGGAAAAGGCAGTAACTATAGTGAGTAATGCACCAAATGAGAAATAGAGATAAAAAGCTTCATTTTTTGGAGCATGAGTTTGACAATAATTAAGCACATTTCTAAGCGATAAGGAGCTTAAAAAATTTTTAACTGCTAAAATTTTTTTGCGCCTTTGCCGCCTAGTTTCTTTTAAATCCAAATCATCTTTTATACCAACCCACCCCCCTGGTTGCTTTAAAAGATAATGCGCCCCAACAAAAGTTATCAGATTTATAAACATTGAAGGAATAACGCTATCAATACCATTAAGAGGTTGTATAAAATTTCGCCAAATTATAACCGATAAAGCCCCGCTAACCATTGCAATTCCTATTGCTTTAGGGGTGCTACGAAAACCTAAAATAGCTAAAATCAACGGAACCGTAATAATAGGACGATAGAAGTTAGCACTGAAAATTTGTAGCTTTAGCAAATTTGTAGCAGATAAAGCCATTAAAACCGCTCCAGTTCCTATGATTAAAGCAAAAAGCCTAGATATCAGGAGTTCGTTTTTAAATTTAAGCCCTAAAGGTTTACAAAAATCATGAGAAAATATAACAGAAGCAGTATTGATCCAAGAATCAGCAGTCGACATAATCATCGCTATGATCCCTATAATAGTAATGCCTTTTAGCCCAGCAAATGAATAATTATCAATTACATGCATTACAATATTGTTAGAATCAAGCTTGGAATTGTTACATAATATTATTAGCCCAATAAGACATGCTACAATATGTATTACAATAGCAACAAATGCAGCTATTGAAAAAGAGTGCTTGATTTGCGTTGTGTCTTTAGCCATTAAGACTCTTTGAAACATAGCACAATTTAAGCTAGGTATAGAAAAATATATCAATAGGAATAAATATGGATAAAATTTAGGATTACTTGGATTAATTAGCTCGCTATAATCAAATAGGGGGTTATGCTGTAACGCTTCTGTTGCCGACGTAGTATCGCCGAATATATGCCAAATAAATAAAGCAAACATTGGAATAAACATACCAAAAGTAAAGAACTGAATTACATCAGTAAATGTTACCGATTTAATACCACCCCAAGCAGAATAAAATATGACAATAAAACTACTTATTACCGTAGCATAAATACTTGAAAAGCCTAAAAAATGGCTAAATATTGTTGAAAATACCTTAATTTGCATAGCAATTTGTCCAACTGCTTGTGCTATTGATGAAATAGCCGTCACTACCCTAATTTTTTGTCCGTATAAATTACCCATGGTTTCAGCAACCGATAAATTGCCAAAAAATTCTTTCATACGTGGGCTAAAAACATAGGCTATTATTAATAGCGCAAAAACGTCTCCTGCACCAGCTACAAGATACCAAATACCTTCTACATAAGTTTCAGATACGGAAACTGCAAAATCACTTCCTGCAATCCAAGTAGCAATAATTGTTGCTGCAAGTGCCGCCGTACTAAAATTTCTATTACCTATAGCATATTCTTTTATTGTCTTTATGCCTTTACCAGAATAAATTCCTGCAATTAAGTTAATTGCTAAAAAAATTACAACAATTGCTACATCAATATTAAATGCCATTATACACCTACTTAAATTTGCAACCTAGGGTTAAAATAATATATCAGGCTCATATTATGATAAAATTATCTAAAAAACCACAAGAAATTTTAGCTTTTTATACGATAAATTGAAAAAAACTTATGAAAGGTTATTTGCTTTGGGGTTGCAGGCAGCTATATTTTTTACTTATAGATGTAAAGGGTGATTACTAACTACTAACTTTGAGTCTCTAGCGCTTTTAATTCTGCTATTTCTGCAGAATCAGCCTCAACGAGTTCTAACTTTGAAGAAACCATTTCATAACGCTCGAGGGCTTGCGGTAACTGCTTAGCTCCTATTTCGACGCCAAGTTTTTGCATATTCCTAGCACGAACTAGCAGATTGCGGTTAAAAGAGCCAGCAAATTTATCGTAATTTGCCACGGCACTTTGTAAGTTGTTACCAAGTTTTTGAGAATGCTCAGCGATAGCGTTAACAGATATAAGAAGCTTACGAACTTCGTCAATAATTAGTTTATGATTCTCAGAACGCATATAATCTGAGATTTGGAATTTAGCAAAGGAGAGCATATTCATAAGTCCTGTAGGACCTACTGGGAAAATATTAGCAGCCCACGCTTTGTTCATGAAGTTATTATCAGCCTCTAAAATTTTCTCTACCGCATGCTCTGTGGGCAGAAACATCAGGGTTATAATATTGCCAAAATTCTTGTTCTTAGTTTGGAAATCGCTTAATATGTTCTCTGCATACTCCTTGCTATTCAAGGATTTGAGGTGCGTATTCATAGTTTTTGCCAAATTCTCTCCACCATATTCATAGCTATCCACCAAGAATTTTGAAGCCTTAGCGTCAATAATCATAATATTACCAGCTGGCAAAAAGATAACTGCATCAGGTCTAAGCTTGCTTTGGTCAATGCCAGTTACGTTATATTGCATTGTAAAGTCTAAATTCACCCTAAGCCCAGAGGATTTGAGGATATTTTCTAAAGTTATTTCGGCTAATTTACCTGCTCCTGAAGGAGATAATAGCGATTGCTTAATGATATCAACTGTACTTTTTGATTGCTCTACTTCTTTATTCAGCGAGCTAATCATACTTACTAGCCTTTCAAATTCGCTATTAAATCTCTCTGAAGTTTTAGCAATATTCTGCTCTGATAACTGCCTAACCTCTTGGCTTTCTTGTTTGTGCGCTGCGATTAATTGCCTAGATAATTCGCTGCCAAGTTCGAATAAAGCGGCTTTTGCAGAGTTAAAGGACTCTGTTTTAGCCTTCTCTGTTTCTGATAAAATTTGATTCAAATACCCTACCCTGCTATTTAACTGCTCGATTACCTTAATATTAGAGATATGCTCTTGTTGTAATAATTGGTATTGCCTAATTAGTTCTTCATTACTTTGCTGCAAAAAGTACAACTTGGTATTCGTCGTAACAATTTTATAACAGCTAAATGCACATACCACAAAGGCTGCTAGGATAGTAAAAATTAGGTAATAAGACATAAATAGGAGACTAATTTGATAAACTTAAGCAAGGCTAGCATAAAAACGGCGATTTTAAAATAGATTTTATATAATAAAAATTCCGCTAATACCAAATCTCAAGAATTAAATAGGAAAAATGGGTTTTGCAAGATTCATCTTTGAGCACGTATTGTGATATATGCTTACCTTCTTTGTTATCCACTCGCACTCTCGCAGGAGTGGATCTAGTTAATGGTTTTTTGGATTCCCTCCTTCGAGGGAATGACAAAGGGGGCGCGGAATGACAAAGGGGGAGCTGAATGACAAAGGGGGCGCGGAATAACAAAGGAGCGCAGGAATGATAATATAAAGGGCAGGAATTACATTAGCCCCCTTTGGAAACTCTAATGAATTTCCTTAAACATTTTACAAGCTACTCATTAACATCCAAGCAGCTTTACGGTGTATCGTTAAACGCTCTACTATAAAGTTAACTACTACCTCATCGCTGGCTTTCTGCGCAGCCTCAAATGCTTGCTGCAGAGTTTTTTGCATTAGCACTTGATCCTCAGCAAGCTCCTTTACCATTTCTTGTGCAGAAGAATTTTGATTTGCAATTTTTATAGAGGCACTTTTCATGTGCATATCAGAAGGTACTTTTTCTCCTAAACCACGAATCAATTCTGCTGCTGTATCAATTGCTTCAGCTAAATCTGTATATTGTTCTTCAAATAACAAATGCAAAGCTTTAAAAATAGGTCCTTCAACATTCCAATGGTAGTTTTGCGTCTTTAGATATAAGGCGTAACTATCAGCAAGGATGTTTTTAAGAGCGATCACAACCAACTTATTACTCATAATGTACCCTCTTTATCTTTAGAAGTGGAAATACCAAATGGAAGGTAAGCTGGACAAAAACGAAATGATCCAGTCAATATAGGCACTACGCCAACTGCGCCCCACCAATTATGAGTAAGAAACCCCCATACTATAATGGCAAGACCTCCTGTGATTCGTAAAACTCTATCTGTTGTTCCAACGTTACATTTCATAAACCCCTCCTTAGCATTAATAAGAAATGAAAATAACAATCATTACTAATTATGTATTAATCTTCTATCTATTGTCAAACGTTACAAGAGAAATCTAAATGATTTAATTTGGTAAGTGATGAAATACCACAAAATTTTGTTTACTTTTAATCTAAAGATAAGCCAAAGCTAAGAGCTTATCTAATTTGCACTTTGATAAGCTCTCACAACTAGGCTATTTTTTCTTGCTTTCACCGCTTTTGTGTCCCAGCTCCACATAACCATCGTGTCCAAGCTGTTCTTTGCGTACTTCGCCGCCTTTACGTCCCATTTCAGAATAGCCTTCGTGACCAAGTTGTTCTTTACGTGCCTCGCCACCCTTTTCTCCGAGTTCCACATAGCCTTGATGACCAAGCTGTTCTTTACGGGCTTCACCACCTTTTTTTGCTATCTCTTTAACTTTTTCTTTGTCCATTGAGCCAAAGCCTTTGTCTTTATTTGTCATAATATACCTCATGTTAAAAATTAGCCAAGCTACATAGTTACCTAAACTATTAGTTAGTATAATTTTTTACTAATAATAAAATATTGGTAACTAATCTTGAGCATAACAATAAACATTAGGCTACGTCAACATACAGCAATAAAATAATTTGTTAACCTAAGGTAGTAAAATTGCTTTATTAATTTTTGTTTGTAGCAGACCCTTTAGTTTTGACTAAAGATGCAATAATTCCTGAGGCTAGAATGGTTATGATAATAAGCAATGAAACATAAGTTGGTATTTTAGAAAAATGGCTGACGAGTATTTTGACCCCTATGAAGGATAAAATAAAAGCTAGTGAAAACTTTAGGTAGTAAAAACGATTTACCGCACCAGATAAGCAAAAAAACAAGGAGCGCAAACCTAAAATAGCAAAAATATTTGATGTATAAACTATATAAGGGTCATTAGTGATAGCAAATATTGCTGGTATACTATCAATAGCGAACAGTATATCCATAGTCTCAATTATCATCAGAGCCACAAATAAGGGGGTAGCATAAGTTTTGTTGTTTATTTTGACAAAGAAGTCGTCGCTTTTAATTTCAGACGTAATATTAAAATGCTTTTGTAGAAATTTATAAATATATAATTCTTTGATGTCTAATTTACTATCTACAAGGTAGATCATTTTTATGCCGGTGAAAATAAGGATTACTGCAAATAGATACAAAATCCAAGAAAATTTAGCGATTAAGATAGCTCCAATCCATATCATCACTCCTCTAAAAACTAGAACTCCGAGGACGCCCCACATAAGTACTCTAGCTTGGTACTCTTTTGGTATCTTAAAAAATTGAAATACTATTGCAATGATAAAAATATTATCTACCGCCATAGTTTTTTCTATTAAAAAACCAGTTATATATTCTTCTGCCTTGGAGTAGCCCATATGGTAAAATATATATAGACCAAAAAGGCAAGCGGTAGCAAAATAAAAAATGCTAAGCCATACGCTACGCCTAAAACTAATAACTTGGTGTTTTTTATGGAAAAAACCAAGGTCTAGAATAAGCAACGAAGCTACTATAGCACCAAAAATACTCCATTCAGCAATTGATATATTCATAATAAAATAACTTATCTTCTTACTTTATAATAAACATTTTATAACGCTATTAGTATTACCGCTATAGCGAATACTATAATTTGCTAGCAAATTTTATTGCAATGAGATATTAATGCTGCCTTTTGCCTGAATTTATTTTTTTGTACAGAGATTTATTGCAATTAAATAATTTTACACAAGATACTTATAAAATTATTTAATTATTCTTATGATGCATGCGTTTTGCATAGTGCATTTTATAACAAGTTACTAAAAATAAAGATATGAAAGATATTCCTGAGCAATTTAGAGAGATAGTTATAAAACTTGAAACTAACCAATTAAACCCTGATAGCTTGATTGACAATCTGCCAATATTACATTTTCTTGTAGGCTTGGTTGTCAATGCTGAAACAGAACCTACCATTTTAAAAGTCATAGAAAGCTTTATAAAAAAACACTCAGTCAATGTAAACTTATTGGATAGTCAAGGAAAGACTCCTATATTTTATTTTACTGATTACAGTTCTATAAAGGCTCTAAAGCTTTTAATCGAAAAAGGAGTAAAATTAGATCATAAGGATCAAGATGGGTTAACCGCCTTTCATCAACTGGTGCTACAACAACAATTTAAGATTGCCAAAGGTTTACTAGAAGCCAAAGTTAACGTTGATATCAAGGCTGGAGATGGTCCTACAGCATTAAATCTTGCTCTGCAGCACCAATTACCTGAAGTGATAGATTTTTTACTGCAAAATAAGGCTGATCCATATATTGAGTCTGGAAAACAAAAGCAGCCTGTTAGAAAAAGTTTCTGTAGCAAGCTCTTTGATGGATGCAAAAAAAAACCTATTACATCAGAGAAAGATTTTACTCTAAATTATAAGGAAGTCCGCAACCTTAAGGTTTTAAAAGTATTTCTAGACCACAAAATAATAGAGCCCAGTTCTTACATTAACGCCGCAATAAAACAAAAAAATTATGAGGCATTAGAATTAGGGCTTAAAGCTTGGGTTAAAGATAACGTAGCTAGTGATTCTGAGGCGCAACAGTTGCTAAAAGAGGGCGATGTTATGCACTGGCTAACGCTTAAAGCTTGCGTTGACCCTACTTCAAAAATTAAGACGAAAGAATCTTTAATATTTAAAAGGGCTATAGAGATAATAAGTACTAATGGACTGAACATAGATGGGTTGCCTATAAATCGTAGTAAAAGTGGAGACCAAATAGCAACTATAGAAGAAAGTGTTAAGAGTTATATTTATCATGATCTACCATCGCCATTGACTATAGCAATATCACGCAAAAACCTAGTAATTGCAGAAATATTATTAGAACTAAATGCAGATATTAATTACCTCTCAAAAGATGGCATAAGTCTATGGTATTACGCTTGTAGATACGATAATATCTTTAAGTTATTAATAACATTTATCACCTCAAAGAATCGTTATATAGACGACACAGGTGATAGTTTGATACATCATGCCGTGCGTTCACAAGATGGAGGAGTGCTAAGTTTACTTAGTAAAAAGGATGAAGCACTCTATTTGGATTTTACTGTTAGTATAGCGAAGTCTTTAAATGCTCAAAATAAATACGGGGTTACCCCTCTTATCCTAGCCGTGAAGTTACAGAATGTAGCTATGGTAGATTTTTTACTAAGAATAGGTAGTATTGAAGCAATGCATGAAAAGCTCTTGGCTCAAGATCAAGATGGTAATACAGCGATGCATCATGCAGTGCTATTAGACAACATTACACTAATAGCATCCTTATGTTTAAAACCTTTAGCAAGTACTATAAACGTCAAAAATAAGTTCGGTCAAACACCTTTAAATTATATAAAATCTTTGGCAGTAGCTGTAGAGTTGCTATCCAAATGTAAACCTTATTTGCAACCAAAGGTCAGCAAAGCAATGAGCGCAACGTGCTTTCCTAAAGACCATGTAGACAAATTATATATCACTAATCTATTGCTTGCTTATAGAGATGAGGCACTAGGGAAGGATTTCGATTCATTTTTAGAACAAAAGCAGGACGAAATCTATGCTAAGATCCGTAAGATGCCAAAGCAGGAGGGAGAGCTTGATAAAAAAGTTTCTAAGTTACAAGAGCCATATATAAAAAATTTTTTGGATGAAAAGAGGCTGGATATTTTATCAAGCGCTACTAAATATGAAGATCGCAAAGAAGTATTTGAGTACCTAATAGATATAATGACTTCTAAAGAATTACTTAAAGTGTATACAAAGCAGCAGACTATATTGCATATAGCTGCTATAGCAGGAGATGCAGAGCTTATTAAGCTGGTTCTTGATAAAACAGAGTGGGCATTAATCTACATGGCTAATAAGCGCGGTGAAACTCCTTATTCAATAATAATGAATTCTAAAAACATAGATTCAATACTTAGCTTAATTGATTATGTCCAACCTGAACAGTTGCTCGGCACAACAAGCATAGAGACATTTAAAGTATTACGTAGTGGCTTAGTGCAAGATAAAGTTTGTGGTAGAATAAAGCAATTTGTTGATCAATTAACAGAGAGCGCTATTAGTTATAAATTAATGTGCGAGCTAATAAATTATGATAAAGCTGGGCTATCACAGTTAAAGTTGGTACCATTCCAGCTATTTATCAATAAAATAGTTAGTGAGTCTAAGACTAACAGCTGGCACGCAATATTTGAATCTTTGGGAAGACATGGTTTGAAAGATTTAATGTATTCAATGTGTTCAAAGTTGAAAAATATAAAAGATAGCCAAGGAGCACGATTATTAGATTATGTTATAAAAAAAGATGACCTAGAGCTATTTAAGACCTTTTCTAGTATGTCAAACGGTCAAGAATCAGGCATTGAATGGTTAAAATTGTCTACAACAAATAGCAGTAAAGCTATAGTTGAATACTTACTTAAACAAAAACCACCGTTGGTTACATTAGGTAATATAAAAGAATTATTAAAACTTGCCGTTCAAGATAAAGAGATTGCTAAACTATTTTATAAACTAGTGCCAACAGCAAAAGATTGGTCAATCAAATTATCTTTAGAGCCAGTTGCGCCAATTTTTTATCAAAAGCCTGTAGAGGAGCTGCCTGAGGATGATGTACACCATGACGAATTAAAAGAGTGTCAAGTGCCAGCTGGCGCTTACTCATTATATGCTAAAACTAAAAAACAGATATTTGTTGCTTTGGCAAAGGGTTTAGGAGAGCAGATAAAGCAACAAGAGGATAAAGCTTGGTATGAAGACGTCAAAGAATGGCTGCAAAATTGTAAGAGCATTGTTAATAGTAGTAGGGGTATGACTGGGCTTAAAGTAATAGACACACAAGTTAAGCTAAAGCCAAGCTTGAAGGTTTCTGATCGTTTAGTAGCTGAAAAAAAATACCAAGATTCTAGTGAAAATATGTTAATAGTTTTTACAAAAATACTTTCGCACAAAGAAGCGGATCGTGGAACTGTACACTGCACGCTGCATAAAGTATTGGATTTTAGCGAGGTATCTGATGATTTATTTGTTTTTGAGGATCAAGTTGAATTAACGGGAATAGCGCCTTCATAGAGAGCAAATTTTTAGCTATAGTAATGCAAGTTGAATGAGATATAATTTTTGTTATAATCAAAGAAAAAGTGGTAAAAAATTACAGAAGGCAAGGAGCGGTAGAGTACCTAGATGAAGGCAATAGCTAGGGCAAAGCGTCAAAATTATTTAAAATAAGTGTATACGCCATAGGAAGGTGTTACCCTATTTAGAAGCCATGAAAAAATAACGTTTAAATAAAATTAATAATGGGTAATATATGGTAAATAAATTATGGTACCAAGAGTATCCTGAAGAAACAAAATGGGTAAGACCGTATTTACAAAAGTTAATAAATCTATATTGCTTTGATTCAAAAATTTTCAAAGAGCCAGAAGATATTAAACTTGATAATTTACAGCAATTTATAGAAATTATCTTTAAACAGTATCAACATTATAATATCCATATAGGAAATATATTAGACCTTGGCGATGCATTTGACTTCTACCTTAGTATAGCTTTCAAAGATGAATTTCCTGAAGAATATCCTAGTTATCCTGATACTGATAGAAGGCAGCTAGTACTTGATGTAAGTGGTAATTGTATACAATCTGGAACATGTTGGAATATTTTCCCAGAAGATGTACCATTTGTAATTGAATGTTTGAATGCGCCAGAGGCTGAGCTTCCTAACATGTATGATAAGCTAAATAAATATTTTAATCAATTTGATAATGTGAAGAGAACTAATGAAGAATGCCCAAAACGCTGGGAAGCTATGAAGCAGGAACGCATAGAAGCTTTGCAAAATAACAAACCGCTGCCAATTAGACCCATGAGTATCACGCTTGACCCTTGTTATAAGGATAATAAAGAGGATCCTGCTTAATCAAAATTTAAGGTTGTTATAGTAATTTAGGTTGAATTAGAAGCTTTAAAGCAACAAGGAATAGCGTCGTACAGTTGATTGAAGGCTTCTTTTATTGAGGCAAAAGTTTGCTGATATTTTCAAAAATAAGTTTGTCGTATATTTCAGTTTAAAATTTAAGTATTAAGGCTAGTAATACAGAATTGGGTTACTAGCCTTAATGCTTTTTCGCTATGAGGCAATGCTTAATGCTTAATAACAGCTGCTACTTCATCAGCAAAGTTTTTCTCTTCTTGCTCTATCCCCTCACCTAGTTCATAACGCACAAAGCTGGAAATTTTAACAGGAGTTCCAAGCTCTTTAGAAGCGTTAGCAAGGACTTCAGAAATTCTAATTTTACCATCGATTACAAATACTTGCTCAAGTAATACGATTTCTTCAAGGAATTTACGTATCCTTCCCTCAACCATTTTTTCAATGATATTATCTGGCTTGCCAGACGCACGAGACTGCTCTACAAAGATTTCTTTTTCTTTGCTAATTAAAGCTTGATCAACGCCAGTAGAATCCAAACTTTGTGGTTTTGCAGCAGCAATATGCATAGCAAGTTGTTTACCAAGAGCAGCAAGTTTAACCTTATCTGCGCTTGACTCTAACGCAACTAGCACAGCTATTTTGCCCATTCCATCAGCAACTGCATTATGTACATATGATGCAATAACGCCTTCACTCACCTTTAATGTTGCAACACGGCGCAGATTCATATTCTCACCAATTGTTGCGATATTTTCTATAATATTCTCAGCTACAGTCTTACCATCCACCATAACAGCAGCTTTTAGGCTGTCTAAATCATGATGTTTGAGCGCAAGATTAGTAACTTCTCTTACTAAATTTTGGAATTTGTCATTTCTAGCAACAAAGTCTGTTTCTGAATTTATTTCAGCAGCCGCAGCAACTAGACCGTCTACTTTTAAAGCGACAAGTCCTTCAGCTGCAACTCTATCTGCCTTTTTGGCAGCAGCAGCAAGACCTTTTGTCCTTAGCCAATCAACAGCCGCTTGAAAGTCGCCATTATTTTCTGTTAGCGCCTTCTTGCAATCCATCATGCCAGCACCAGTTTTTTCTCTTAACTCTTTTACAAGTGATGCGTTTACCATCCTAATATACCTTTAAAAAATTATTTATCGTTACTTTCAGCTTTAGCAGTGGTTTTCTTATTTGATGGCGCAGCTTTTTTAGGAGCTTCTTGTTGCGCTTCAAGTTTTAAACCAGATTCAAACTCCTCTGCAGCACCTTCTTTAGCATCAGTCGCTTTAGATAGTTTTTTAGTTTGCTTTAGCTTAGTAACACCGGCAATAGTCGACTCTTTATCAGAGTATTCTGCAACAGCACCAACATCAACACCAGACTCAGAAAGTGAATCATGGATACCCGCTAGAGCTGCCTCTGAAAACAACCTGCAATATAGTCTTATAGACCTTATAGCATCATCATTACCAGGAATTGGATAGTTAACTACATCAGGATCAGAGTTAGTATCAACCACCGCTGCAATAGGAATGTTAAGTTTAATAGCTTCGTTAACAGCCAAGTGTTCTTTATTTGTGTCTATAATTACCATTAAATCAGGGCGACCAGCAATATTTCTTATACCACCCAAAGATTTCAGCAATTTGTCTCTCTTACGAGATAAATCCAACACTTCTTTTTTAGTATAGCTCTCAATTAGCTCTTCATTGTTTAAAGTTTTTTCAAAATTATCTAACTTTTTGATTGAGCCTGAAATCGTTTTCCAGTTAGTTAGCATGCCACCAAGCCATCTATGATTTACATAATATTGACCACATTTCTCAGCATATTCAGCAACTATATCGCTAGCTTGAATTTTAGTACTTACGAATAAGACCTTGCCATTATTTTTTACTGTTTCATAAATAGCATTTAGGACTACTTGAATTAAAGAAGCTGTTTGCTGTAAATCTATTATATGAATATCATCTCTGATACCGTAAATATAGGGTGCCATTTTAGGATTCCAGCGCTTAGTCTTATGACCAAAATGCACGCCAGCATCAAGCAATTCTGTAATAGTGACCTTAGGTAGTTTAGACATTATTTATATTCTCCTTAAAAGTTGTTAGTTAAGACTCAAAAAACTAATATAGCTTTTTGAGCTATCCTCCGCAAAGACGCAACCATAGCATACTAAACCATTGTATGATTTGGACTAACAGATACTTTGCGTGTGAATTTGCCTCAACAGAGTATTAATGCTAAGAAATTTATAGCAATAATCTCTAGAAGCATACGAATTATACAGCTAATTTTGTCTTTTTCAATGCTTAAATTGTATAATATATAAGTTAGTAAGAGATGAGACTAGAATTTGACTCCCAAATAATAAAAAATAGCGCAGAGGTTAAATTCTGCGCTATCTTAGAGCTATTCTTAGCTTTTCTTAAAAGCCTAGAATTTCATTTTTGCACCAATAAGTGCGACTGTACCTTTAAGCTTTTTCTTAGGAGCATTAGGGTAGAAAGAAGGTCTACCTTTAGCTTGGAAGTAAGAAATTTCAGCATATGGCAAGAAACCAGGTGCTAATTTATATTCTGTTCCTATTGAAACAGCCTCAACAGTATTTTTAAAACGCTCTGTTTTCAAATAGTTGATACTGGTCTTCATAGGTCCTTGTCCATAAGCCATGGCAACATTATAGTACCTTGTATCACGACCTGTTTTGTTATACTCTTTAGTAGTCAAACTCTTACCTAAAGTTCCATAAGAAGCGCCATAAGAAAAGTTACCAACATTTAATGTGCCACCAATATTATAGGTATTTAAGCCACTAAGTTTATACTTGTCTTTTTTTACTTCATTATTATTAGCGTCTTTCTCTATAATCTCAGCTTTGCCAGAAGGTTTTCCATGCTCAAATGTAGCAGCTATTGCAATATCTACACCATCACTAATATTAGTTTTATATGACAAGCCAGCTGCGATAGAATCTTTAACGTTCCTGTTAAGCTTTATTTGCCTTTTAGTTGCACCCACAGCTTGCGTTGCTGGATCTAAAGGCAAGTCTATTTCTGTTATACCTGTCGATACTACATTCATAGAGCTAGTTCCAGTATTTCCTGAGTCTGGTATATAAGAAATACCAAATTGAAAACCCTTCATTTCAGGGGTATAAAAAGAGATTTTACGTGATGGCTCTGTTCTATCGTTAATTTGCTTGAGGCTACTTTTGAAAGTAGAACCAAAGAAATATTCTTCATCATCTAGCAATTCTGCAGGTACATCAACACCATTAAGGGTATAGGAACCTTGCTTACCATCAAGTTTTGAATATCTACTCCATCCGCCCCCAGGACTAGCAGTAACATCAGCAGCAACTATACGCATTTTTGAACCCGCATCATAAGGAGAACCTAGCTCAACTTTACCATACTCAGACTCAACAAAAATATGAGAACCCGTATAGTCGGTTGACCCAGATGCCCTAGTAGTGGGCTGAATTGCAACCCTACCACCATATGTAAAATCATCTACAGTATTTGAGATTGTAAGCTTTACTATCGCGTCCGTATAAAATCCAAATTTTTTCCTACCACTAGAGACATTTTTTTCATCATCTACTAACTTAGATTGATTTAGGAAACCTGATTCAAATTTGAACGTACCTTCAACTTGTGCCTTTACGTTTGAAACTGCAACTGAATTAGCATCGGTACTAGAGGTTGAATTACTTGCTGGGTTACTAGCAAGTGCAAAATTACTTAAGCAGCTTGACGATAGAGCAGCAAGTGCTACTAGCAGTACTTTTTTCATAAAATCTCTCATTCATTGTTATAAATTCTAAGGTTCACAATATCATCTTACTTTAACTTGTGCAACCTATGATGTCATAAATTGTTACGATATTCTGTTTATGTGGCATTATTAACACACAAAAAGCAAAAACCTTCTATTAATAAATTTTTTATTAGCGAATTAATTATATTTTAAGGATTTTCAGCTATTAATCCTTTCACTTGTGATTTCCACAATTTTTTATACAATTTTCCTTGCTTTAGAAGCTCCTCATGCGTACCGTCTTCTATGATTCGTCCTTGATCGAAGACCAAAATCCTATCCATATTCAGTAAAGTTGATAATCTGTGAGCTATAACTAAAACTGTTTTATTTTGCATCAAATATTTCAAAGATTCTTGTATTAGCCCTTCTGTATTAGTATCAAGTGAGCTAGTTGCCTCGTCCAAAATTAATATTGGAGCATTTTTAAGTATTGCTCTTGCGATGATTATTCTTTGTCGTTGACCACCAGATAAGTTATTACCACGCTCGCCGCAAAGGGTGTTATATTTCTCAGGCAACTCCATAATCGAGTCATGAATATGCGCGAGCACTGCCGCTTTCTCTACTTCATTATCTGTAGCACTCTGAGAGCCATACCTAATATTTTCCATAATAGTTCTATGGAATAGAATCGGTTCTTGAGGAATAAAACTTATATTGCGTCGCAAAGATTCTTGCGTAATATCTTTGATATTTTGACCATCTATTAAAATTGCGCCCTTCTCTACTTCATATAACCTAGTAATAAGATTAATAAAAGTTGATTTACCTGAGCCTGAAAATCCAACAAGACCTATTTTTTGGTTACCTAAAACCACTACCGATTTATTTTGGAATAAAACATTACTATCGCGGTA
>JAIXRE010000105.1 GCA_027485375.1 Rickettsiaceae bacterium
AAGGTAAATATGGATATATTTTAAAAGACATGAGTAAATCTTGGGATAAAGATTGGAAGTTTTCTAAAATAAAAGGATCAAAAGAGAGAATATCTAAAATTTATTCAAATAGTATATCCACTGTTAAGGGGAATATTCTAGATTTATCAGGAGCTATAGGTTATTCGGTAAATTTATTTAGTGATAATCTGTTAACTTTTTATCTTGGCTATGATTACACTGGTTATAAAAATAGTAATTATGGTGCGCGACAATTAGTTAATAATCGGAATGATGTAGTATTTTCTTCTGATCAGCTTTTTCAAAAATACAATTTTAAGACCAAAGCACCATGGATCGGTTTATCGGTTAATGTACCACTAAATGATAAGTTCTTAATCAAACCGGCAATCAAATACTATTCTTTTAAGTATGTCGGTAAAGGATACTGGATACATAGGGATGACTTAAAACAAAATCCTAGTTTTAAACATTCTGCTAAAGGGCAAGCTCTTGGAGTTGACGTTGATTTTATATATAAATATTCCGATAACCTAGATTTTAATATTAATCTGGAAAATAAAAGTTTTAAAATGAGAAAAGGACGAGATCAATATTTTATGAGAGCTAGTAAGGGATTAGGTCTACCTGAAAGTGTTGTAAATAGAAAATTAATTAATTTAAATTTAACATCATACTCAATTAGCAGCGGTATTAAATATAAATTTTAGGCACTTATAAAGCTTGTTGTAGTTTTTTAGCTACAATCCACAAGATTTATTAGTTAGTTGATACAATAGTCGTTTTTTCAGTCATTTTTTCTGTTAAGGTTTAAAAAGTTAAAGGTTTATAACTTATAAATTAAATAAGGAGCATCAAAAATGAAAAGTAAATTAAATCCGGTGCCGGCAGCAAAAAGAACGGAAGAAGTTATAAATAAAACTACCACAGGTTATGTAGAATTAAAACGTGATGAAGCACAAAAGTTAGTTACCGGTATTTATGAACTTGATGCTAAAGTAAAATTAAAAGATAGTCAGATAACTACTATTACCAAGCAAAAAAGTGATTTACAGCAGCTTGTTACCAGTAAAACTTCCGAGGTTCAAAGTAAAAATAGCCTTTTAGTACAAAAGGAGCAGTTACTACTACAAAAAGACAGTTTTATAAACCAGAAAACTACAGAGCTGCAAAGCAAGGATAGTCTTTTACTTCAAAAAGAGCAATTATTATCTGAATTAAGAATAAAGGAAGAAAATCAATTAAAAGAAGAATATATTAGCGTTTTACATCAATTAAATCCCAAGGTTTTTTCTGCTAACTATGAAGATTGGACCAGTAAATATCAAGGATATAAAGACCTAATAGTTAATGGTGATTATAAAACTATTAAGAAGCATATACATAAACATAAACAAAAATTAGCTCAAAAGATAGAAACAGAGAAGTTAGCACTAGCAACAAAAGAAGCCGAGAAATTAGACAAGGCAAAAGAAGAAGCGGTTAGTCTTCTACATCAATTACATCCTCACGCATACCCTGTTAATTATGAGGACTGGCCTACGCATATTAAAGCAAGAAAACTTTTAGATAGCGGTAATCTTCAAGCGATTGAAAAGAATTTAGTTGTTTATAGGGAACTATTAAAAAAAGAATTAGCAAGACAAAAAGAGGAAGTTCAAAACAAGGATCAATTAATTCTTCAAAAAGAACAGGACTTAAAAAGTTTAAATGATACTTTTACTACAACTATTTTAACCAAAGAAGAAGAAATTACAACGAAAAGTCAGTTATTAAGTCAAACTACCAGTAAAGTAAAAAAAGTAAGTAGAAAGTTAGCTCAAAAAAACTCTGAGCTTTTAAGTAAAGAACAATTACTGCTTCAACAAGAAATAGAAAAAGAAGAGATACGAATTCAGAAAGAACAAGAAATAGAAAGGTTAAGGGAACTCTTAGCTCAAAATGAAATTCAGACTCAAGAATTGTTGGCTCGGAAAGAATTAGAGAAACAGGAGTTGCTAGTACAGAAAGATAGAGAAAAAGAAGAATTGTTAGCTTTAAAAGAGAATGAACTTCGGGAAAAAGATGAATTACTTTTAGTTAAAGAGTCAGAGGTACATAATAAAAGCGCTGAAAAGAACAGAATTATAGAAGAACTAGCAAGTAATCTTTTAACCAAGGACGAAGTGATTGTCAGTAAAAACTTAAAGATTGGCGAGGTATCCCAGTCAGTTAAAAAAGCAAATAGAAAGCTTGTTGCTAAAGATAAGCTTTTAAATGATAAGGAACAAAGGCTAGAGGAATTAAAATTACTAATTGAGCAAAACAAAGAGTTACTTGCTCAACAAGAATTGGCTTTAGCTAACAAAAGTCATATGAAGAATCAAATTATTGATGAATTAGAGGAAGAAATTGAATTGAAAGAAGATGAGGTTGTTAATTTAAGGATTCAAAACTTAGAAAAGGAATTAATGACTCAAGAACAAGAGAAATTATTAATTCAGAAAGAATTGGAATTAGCTGACAAAAGCTTAATTAAAAACCAACTTGTTAACGAAGCAAAGAAATTGTTAGCTAAAAAAGATATTGAGTTTCAAAACTTACTCGATCAAAATACTGAATTAGTAGATCAGAATGAGGTTTTAGACTTAAAAATGCAGTATGCTACAAAGGAAGCTAGACTTAGAGAAACAGAAAAAAGTATATTGCTCACGCAGAAAGAAAAGCTGTTAGCTTTATTAACTCAAAAAGATTATGAATTAAACGGTTTAATGATTCAACAAGAAATAGAGAAAAAGGAATTACTTGTTCAAAAAGAATTAGAACTAGCCGACAAAAGTTTGGTAAAAAATCAAGTAATCGATCAGTTAAAGGAGGAAATTGCAGATTTAAACAAGCAATTATCGGAACATAATATTGCCTATTCAATCTATTTGGACGAAGTAGGATGTCAGCCTGGTAGTAGCCTTTTTGAGAAGCAACTTTTAGAATCGTTAAATTTAAGTAGTATAAATCTTAGTCCTATAGATCATGGAGGACAAAATCAAATAGTAGGTAATATACTAGGTAATTTTGACATTGATAATCAACATATTACTACCTCGGTTGTATTGGGTGGAGAGGGCTCCGACTCCTTTTCTATCATTCAAGACGATGGCTCTCATTAAATTATTTGAGTCAATCATTTATGGGAGCATAAATATTTTATTGATTTTTACCATTTTTCGGGTACTTTAATCGTATAATATTTTTGTTAGAAAATTTTTTATAGCCTGTTATGCTAGACACGGCTGAGGTTTAAGGAAAAAATAGTATAATTACAAAAAGTAGGCACTTCAATAAAATATTTATGCTCTCATCATTTATTTTGTGTAAGTTGTATTTTTTAATTCCAGTAAATCATGCCTAAAATCCCCGCATAAAATTTCAAATTGATTCAATGCCAAAGACCAATTTTTAATCGGCATGGTCCATTTTTTGGCAGCATTTTTTAGAGCCAAAAATACGATTTTTAAAAATAGACTTATCATCTGGAAAAACCCCTTTATTGTTGATGATTTTTCTGAGTTGACGATTTATCGATTCTATTGCATTGGTAGTATAAATTACCGAGTCTTTTGAATCAATTGTGTAAATTCAGCCATAAGCACCTTAAATTCTATCCTCAAATTTTATCAAAAAATGAGCCATGGCTTCATTCCAATTTTGGATGGGCATAGTCCATTTTCTCACAATGTAGTCTATAGTCAAGTACAGAGTCTTAAAAACCGATTCATCGGCTCTGTCCAATTATTTTGTACTAATAAGCCTCAAGGCTCTATCCTATCACATAAATAGAGCCTTCGTTTTTAGTTTAACTTGCTTATTTCTTCTAGGGCAAGACCCGTTAATTCGGCTACCTCTTCCGCGGTTTTGCCTTTAGCTAGCATTTTTTGGGCTATTTCTATACTTTTATCTAATTGACCTTTAAACTCCGCTTGCTCTGCTTTTTCTTCAAGCTTAGTTATTTTCTCTAAATATTCCTCAACCTTGATTTCTTCCGCTTCCATAGCGAGCTTAGCCCTGATATAAGCATCATGTTCGCTAGCATTCCACCTATATTGTTCCAAATCCTCATAAGCAGATAATACGCTACTGTTTTTTATTTCTTTGGGCGGTTCTTGTTCATTGTGAGCACATTTTAATAAATGTAACCACTGATCTATATCGTTTTCTATCTTGTTGCTATCAAACTTGCCTAGCTCTACAAACACATACATTAAGGAAAAGAGATACTGCTTATTGGTGTTGGTTTCTTTTAGGCAATGGTAATTAATACATGGTAGCTCATCATCAAATACCTTCTGACCTATAATAGAAATAACCACTACAGGTAATAAGTCTTTATGGCTTACTCCCTGTTCTATCTGGTTCACGTATGAATAACTGCCATAGAATTGAACTCGGTTAATATAGTCTCTTTCCATTTTGCGTTGCATCTCAATAATATACCAACGCCCAGCTTCATCTTTTACCTTAAGGTCAAATATGCTTCTCTTGCCGTCTAGGAATAAAGGCATCTGCTCTTGGGGTATATAGTCCAGTTCTTTTATTCTATTACCTTCTGAGAGCTTGAGAATAGAATTAAGCAGGTTTATTAAGCGGTCTTTATTGCTAAAAAGCTTTTTAAATGCAACATCATTTGTCGGGTCTAAATATCTGTGCGTCATATTAAACTATCCTTTCCTAGTTATATTTTATAGGGTTATTTCTCGTTTTAAGCAATTTTTAAGTGTTATATTTAGTATTTAACGTAGGGTTATAGCTTAAACATAAACT
>JAIXRE010000041.1 GCA_027485375.1 Rickettsiaceae bacterium
ATATATCATCAACGTCAGGCGCAATATTTTTCAGACGAATCAGATACTTTCAAATTAGCCAATGAAGCAAAATCAGTTTTTTTAGCTAATATGAGTCATGAGCTGAGAACCCCTTTGAATGCTATAATAGGTCTGAGTGAGTTGTTGCTTGAAGATATTAATGCAGAAAAAGAACAACTATATTTAGAGCCAATTACTAGGATCTCGAATGCTGGCAAGCATTTGCTTGCATTAATTAATGATATTTTAGATATTTCAAAAATAGAATCTGGAAAGATGGAGTTATTTGTTGAAGAATTTTCATTAAAAAATGCGTTAGATGAAATAATAATTATGTCTGAACCACTAGCGACTAAAAATAATAATACTCTTTCACTCGAGTATAATAATAATCTTGAATTAATTCAGAATGACACGACTAAACTAAAGCAAATATTAATAAATGTAATAAGTAATGCCTGTAAGTTTACTAAAAATGGTAAGGTTATTCTGAAAGTATCAGAAAAAATCTCTAATAACATAAAGATGGTTCAATTTGATGTAATTGACACTGGAATAGGAATAACAAAAGAACAGCTAAGCAAATTATTTAGTAAATTTGTTCAAGCTGATTCTAGCACCACTAAAAAATTTGGTGGAACTGGTCTTGGACTCGCTATTAGTAAGAAAATAACAGAATTAATGGGCGGAACTATCGATATTACTAGCGAACTTGGTAAAGGAACCACTATGACTATAGTAGTTCCTCAAACCGTGATAAACGGATCTAACTCAGAAGAAAAATCTGTGCCAGTAAGTAGCAGCCCTCTATATAAAAGCAAGGCACCAAGTGAACTCAAGATATTAGTAATTGAAGATAATGAAGTTGAACGTGCATTAATAAGCAAATATTTAAATACTATAGGATACAAAACAGAGTTTGCTAGTAATGGCGAAGATGGTTTAGTGATGGCGCTAAAGACTCACCCAGACGTTATATTGCTTGATATATTTTTACCTGGAATCAACGGGTGGGATGTACTCCATGCGTTAAAACAAAACCCTAAAACTTGGGACATTAACGTTGTTATGATCTCAATGCTTGATGAAAAAAATAAAGGTTACTTGATGGGAGCTACCGATTATTTGGTAAAACCTTTCGATCAGAAACAACTAGACGAAGCCCTATCTCGCTACATAACTAACAACAAGATAGATGTTGATAATTTTGGTAGAGTGTTAATAGTAGACGATAATGAGGATGCACGTATAATTTTAAAAAATGCTTTGCAGAAATTTAAACTGCAAATTGATGAAGCTACAAATGGAGTAGAAGCTCTAGAGGCTATAGCAAAAAATAAACCAAGTTTAATTCTTCTTGATTTAATGATGCCAATTATGGACGGCTTTGAAGTTATAGATAATCTTCGTAAGTCAGAAGACTTATCAAATATACCAGTGATAATAAATACTGCTAAAATACTTAGCGAAACCGATAAAGCTAAACTTTCTGGTAGTATTACCAAGATATTATATAAATCTCAATATAGTACTCAAGATTTGCTTCAAGAGATAAAAAACATACTTACGAACATCAATGCTTTAAAAAATAAAGTAAATTGATGAGCAAACTATTGTATGAAGATTAATAAAGACAATATATACATTTTGAAGCCCTTCTAGAACACCAAGGTTATGTCCTCATAATAGCTAATACCGAATACCATTTTTAAATCATCCAAACGAAGCTTGCAAAATCTGTTTTGATGATTTAATTTATGGTTTAGTATTAACCTAACAATTTAATTATAACCTATGAGAATGCCGCATTGGCCAAGCGTGCCATGGAATAAAAAAGGTAGAGATAACCTTGCTGAAATGCAAGAGCTGCTTGAAGCACTTGGCACCCCTCATTTAAGAGTGCCACCAGTAATTCATGTAGCTGGTACAAATGGTAAGGGTTCAAGCGTTGCAATGTTAAAAGCAATTTTTGAAGCTGCAAGCTATAAGGTCCATACTTACACATCACCGCATTTAGTGGATTTTAATGAGCGTATCGTGCTAGCTGGGGAGAAAATTAGCGACCAGTATTTATTTGATATTTGTGAGAGAACTAGACTCGCAGCAGAAAAAATAGGGCTAGAGCCTAGATTTTTTGATGCAGTAACGGCAGCGGCTTTTCTAGCTTTTTCTGAGGTAGAGGCTGATATATTGATATTAGAGACCGGGCTAGGAGGCAGGCTAGATGCAACAAATGTCATAGAAAAACCGTTACTAACTCTCATTACTCCTATTTCTTACGACCATATGGATATATTAGGGGCTACGCTGCCGCTGATAGCAGCAGAAAAAGCTGGAATAATTAAGCCTAGCGTGCCGTGCGTGATAAGCGCTCAAGTAGAAGAAGTATATCCTGTATTTTTTGCTAAGTGCGTGGAGCTAAGCGCGCCGGTTATGGCTTATGGATATGATTTTGCTTTAAGTAAAACAGATAATGGTTTTGCTTATTTATCAGAAACATGCGCAGTAAATGGTGAAATAATGAAGTCAAAAACCCAAGGGGTTAACCTACCATCTCCAGCGCTAAGAGGAGACCATCAGTTAATAAATGCTGCTAGTGTTGTTGCTGCTGTGGCTTTGCTAAATAAACAATTCAATATTAGCCTTGCGCAAATTGCTAGTGGGCTTGTCAATACTCAATGGGCTGCCAGGATACAAAAGATTGATAACTATAAATATAGAGGGCAGCCAGTAGATATTTGGCTAGACGGAGCTCATAACGCAAGCGGGGCGCAAGTGCTGGCGGAATGGATTAAGGATAATGTGCAGCAACCAGTATATTTGATATTAGGTGTTACTAAAAATCGTAATGTAGAATCTTTTTGCTCGTATTTTAAAGGGATAATTAGTGGCGGATATGCTGTAAAAGTCCTATCAGAACCCTCTAGTTACGACGCAGAAACTTTAGCGACTCGTGCTAGCTCTACTGGTACAAAATTTTTGCCAGCTGATTCAATAGAGGATGCTATAAATGAAATTATTGAAATAGCTGATAAAGAGCAGTCTAGAATTACTATTGTTATTTGTGGCTCGCTTTTTTTAGCTGCTGATTTTCTTAAACTAAATAACTTAAGTAAGTTTTAAAGCCAAAAATTATTGTTTTGTAAGGAATAATCTTTGGCTCTGCGTCTAAAAGCTTAAATTATGCTGCGTCACCATGATGGTCGGTTTGTCCTAATAATGGAGAAACTAACTGAATTTCACCTTCTATTGTTGTTATTATACTTTGGATCAAAGAAGCATCAGCTGATGTTAAATCTAAAGTATTATTGTTACACTGAATTGTAACCGTCCTATTATTGGCTGACCAGCTAAAACCTACCTCCTGTCCAGGCGCAAGTATTATTCTGAAGTTATCCCTAATTGCTAATTCTGCTTCATTCATTTTATATTCCTCTTATATTTCATTTTATTGATATATACCTTATACCTATATTCAAAATAGAAGTTAGGAAATTATAATTAAAAATACTATAAAGCACAACAAGCTTTATTTTATCGCTGATAATTATTGAATTATATTTGCAAAACAAAGTAATTATTCACTTTACAATTATAAATGTTTTGTATAATCTCAGGTAGAAAGTATTAGCATAATTTACATTTTACGTAAAAAGAATAGACGCAAAATATTAAATATTGCGAATATTATCAAGGGATGCTGCAAAAAAGCAAACCTAAAACTTTTACAAATAAAACAAAATATAAGGTTATAATTTTATGGCAAAAGAAAAAAGAAAAATACCTCACGATCTAAAAGATTATAAAAGATCTGAACCTGTTGATGCTGTTGACCTAGCAGAAGAGCAACTATTTCAATTAAGCGTAACGGGGAACCTTGTCTTTAAGGCTGTACAAGAGGGAAACTTTGGTGTCGTTGAAGAATTAATAAAAAGTGGAGCTAATGTTAATGCTAAAAATGGTAGCCATGGCACAGCTCTTCATGAGGCTGTGCGACAAGGAAATATTGGTATTATTGAACTGTTATTAGAAAATAAAGCTAATATAAATGAGTACGACGGTAATGGGCAATCAGCACTGGATCTAGCTATCTTAGCAGGAGATATTGAGATTATAGACAAATTATTAAGTAAGCCAGGTATTATATCAGAAAGTATAATGCGACAGGCTCTAAGCACTGTTTTTCAAAGAAATGACGGTCCGACTACAACGCTAGATGAGGATGCTATTATAAAAAAGTTACTAGGTTATCAGGACGAGTATTATCCCGGTAGGAAGGCTATAGATGCTACAGATTATTATGCAAACCCGCTCATATATTACGCTTGTATACAAGGCAAGAGTAATCTTGTAAAAAAATTATTAGATTATGGAGCTAAGGTACCTTTGGAAAGTCTTAAAAAAACTAAGGCATCGATGGAGCAAGGTATTATAATAGCTAATAAAGCCGATGAAGAATTGATGGAACTCCTTAAAGATAAAAAAGTTGAAGTTGAAAAAATAAAAACACAAGTACACGATGCAAAGGTTGAAGAAAATCTAGCTTCAGAAACTTGTAAAGCTTTAAAAGGTTTAGGAGGTTTAGACAGTTTAGCTTTTAAAGATTCAAATGGTTTAGGAGAAGGTTTAAAAGGTGGTTTAAAAGCTTTAAACGGAGAAGATTTAAAAGATGCTTTAAAAATTTTAGAAGCCTTGCAAGACTCAAAAGCCTCAAAAGCCTCAGAAGCTTTAAAATGTTTAGAAGATTTAGAATGTTTAGAAGCTTCAAAAGCCTCAGAAGTTTTGAAGCTCGAACAAGATTTAAAAAAATCAACAGCTTGGCAAGCCGAGCTAGCTGAAGAGCATAAACAAATCTCAAAATGTTTACAAGTTGTAGAAGACTATGAAAAAGGCGCATCCTCAGGATCTATAGGAGATACACAAGGTTTAGGAGCTTCAGAAGAACAAGTTTTAGGAGCTTCAGAAAGTACAGCGCATGTGGAATCTGCAGCGCCTGTTGAACTTGCAGGAGGCTTACCTCACGATCTTCATGCTGATCCTCATATTGACTAGAAGAATGCCCCATATACTCTTTAAGTTGTATATAGGCTCTTTTATTAGTATCTAAGTAATTTGCCGCCAAGCTTGCTGGTCCTCTTTGTTCTAAATTAGCCTTAAAAGACAGGAGATCAATAGCAGCTTGACGGCATTTAAGAATAACTACTTTATTATACCAATTTGTCCAATTTAATTCTTTAGCAATAGAATGGCTGATAAAGAGCAGTCTAGAATTACTATTGTTATTTGTGGCTCGCTTTTTTTAGCTGCTGATTTTCTTAAACTAATGCAAATTCCTGTGGTTTAGTTTATAATATGGCTAAATTCGAATTGAAGGAGATTTAAGTTGAGAACAATTTTTGCTCAAAGCTCAAAACCGGGTAAAGCGGGCGTTGCTGTATTTCGTATTTCTGGTCCAGATAGCTTCGCTGCTCTAGGGCAGCTTTTGCGAATTGATAATTCCAAATTAGAGCAACTTGCTAGCCAGCCAAGGGTTATGCATTATCATAAAATTTATGACCCTGAAAATGGAGAATTAATAGATAATGCAATGGTGGTGTATTTTAAATCTCCAGCTAGCTTTACTGGTGAGGATGTGGTGGAAATCCATACTCATGGCAGCATCGCTATTGCAAAGCTGCTTACTAAAGCACTGCTGGCTATAGAAAATATAAGGTTTGCAGAAGCTGGGGAATTTGCGCGTCGTGCCTTCTTAAATGATAAATTTGACCTCACCGCCGCTGAAGGACTGGCTGACCTTATTGAAGCTGAAACAATCATGCAGCACAGGCAGGCAACTAGGCAATTTGGCGGCGCACTGGAACAATTATATAGCAGCTGGCGCAGTGAATTACTTTCGATAATTAGCTTGCTTGAAGCTTATATAGATTTTCCAGATGAAGATATACCCGAAGAAGTCTTAACGCATGTACAGGGTGACTTAGATAACTTAAAAGCAAGTATTACTAGCCACCTAAAAGATAGTAGAAGAGGGGAGTTATTACGGAATGGTCTAACCTTAACTATCTTAGGAGAACCTAATGTTGGCAAATCTAGCTTACTTAACTTCCTTTTGCAGAGAGAGGTAGCTATAGTATCAGACATAGCAGGAACAACGCGAGATATAATAGAGGGGCACCTTGATATTGGCGGTTATCCTATTATTTTGCAAGATACTGCAGGCATTCGGTCAGGTACTAACGATTTGATAGAGCAAGAGGGTATTAAGCGGGCTATAGAGTCTGCTAAGCTAGCAAATATTAGAATTATTATGTTTGATAAACTGGAGAATATTAGCAAAGTACAAGGGCTAATAAACAATGGTATTGGCGACGAGGATATAAGTTTTAATAAAACAAATACTATATTTGTACTGAATAAAATAGACTTAGCTAATAATAACGAGGTTTTAGTCCAAAATGCAGCGCAAGAAGAAGGTAGCCCGCTAGTTCCTATTAAAGTCTCAGTAAAAAAACAGGTGGGGCTCGAAGAGCTGCTGCGCAAAATAGAGGAAATAGCTGCTAATATGGCGGGTATGGATGATGCTCCTCAAATAACTAGAGAGCGTCATCGCCACCAGCTAAAACAGGCTATGGAATGTTTGGATGCATTTTCTTTTGATGACATTGTCCTTGCCGCAGAAGATGTACGTATGGCTATAAGGGCTTTAAGCAATGTTACTGGTAAGATTACAGTCGACGAAATCCTAGGTGAAATTTTTAGCAAGTTTTGTATAGGCAAGTAGTTTGCGGGCTGGAAAGTTTATTTGCTCATGAAGATAAACTTTCCAGCCCACTGGTTTTTTATACCAAGTCTCAAGAATTAAATAAGGCAATTGGTATTACTTCGCAACTACTACTGCGGCTGGTCGTATCAACCTATCTTTAATTTTATAGCCTACCTGCATAATATCAACAATGCTATTCTGTTCAAGTTCTCCAGCAGAAACCTGCGATATTGCGCTGTGATGATTATAATCAAATTTTTCTCCAGCTTCTGGTTTTATTGTCTCTAGACCATGCTTACTAAAAACTGAGTGTAATTCATTCTTGGTCATAGTAACCCCGTCTAAGATATTACTTACATGTTCATCAACCTCTTGCGGTTTGAACTCTAAAGCTCTAGATAGATTATCCATAACGCTTAGTAAATCTTTAGCGAAATTAAAGATCGCATAGCTTCGTGCGTCGTCAACCATTTTTTCATAGCGGTGACGGGTATTTTCTGCTTCAGCGGCTATGCGCAAAATTTTTTCCTCTAATACTGCTATTTGAGCTTTTAAATTTGCGATTTCTTCTTGCTCATGTTTAGCGCTAGCATCAGGGTGGTTTTGACTTTCTGACTGCACTTCTTCTACAGTCTCCAGCGAATGATCATGAGGGGAGGGAGTATTTTCGTTATCGGTGTGTTCTTTGTTAAGTTCTTTATCAATTATTGGGTGTTCTGCGTTTTTCATCTTAATTAAACTTTTTTCATTGCAAAAATTCTCTATTTTAACATATAGTGCTAATTAACAATTTTTTCAAGTTTAACAAGCAATATAAAAATTTATGAGACCTACAAAAAGAAAGTTTGATGAGCTACGAAAAATATCTATAGAGCCTTCTCCATTGAAACATGCTGATGGTTCATGTTTGATAAAGTGCGGTAATACTCACGTTATTTGCGCTGTTACTCTAGATAATAGTATACCATCATTTTTACGCGGTCAAAACCAAGGCTGGCTAACTGCTGAGTACGGAATGCTACCATCTTCTACTAACCAGCGTATGAAGAGGGAAGCGGCTCAGGGTAAAGTCTCAGGGCGTACTTTGGAAATTCAGAGGCTAATCTCTCGTTCTTTGCGTTCTTGCGTTGACCTAAAAGCCCTTGGCGAAAAACAATTAGTTGTTGATTGCGACGTGATAAATGCTGATGGCGGCACTAGAACAACCGCTATAACTGGCGCATATGTAGCACTTCACTTAGCAGTTCGCGCTTTAATGAAAAGAGGGGCTTTAAAACATAATCCACTAACTATGCAGATTGCAGCCGTATCTTGTGGTATTTATAAAGGACAAGCTGTCATTGACCTTGATTACGCAGAAGATAGCGAGGCAGAAGTTGATGCAAATTTTGTTTATGCTAGTAATGGTAATTTGGTAGAAGTCCAAGGAACAGCTGAGAAAAAAACTTTTTCTACCCATCAACTTACAGAAATGCTATCATTAGCCTCCAAAGCTACAAATGAACTATTTTTGTTGCAAAACCAAATATTACTAGGGCTTTAAAAAGAACTAATACTATGCAAGAAAACTATTCTGCTTTAGAGTTAAAACACCTTGCCGTGATTATGGATGGTAATGCTAGGTGGGCTCAAGACAATAAATCCTTGAAATATGAAGGATATAGGAAAGGTGCAAAGGCAGCAAAGGATCTAATTTTTAATGCTTTAGAGCTAGCTATTCCTTATTTGACGATTTACGCTTTTTCATCAGAAAATTGGCTGCGCCCTAAAGATGAAATAATGTTTCTTATGAATATGTTAGGTGAATATATCGTTAAGGAAACTGAAGAGTTGCATAAAAATGGTATTAGGCTTAAAGTTATTGGTAAAATTGATCGTTTAAATGCAAGTCTGCAGAAAACTATTTACAAAGCAATCAAATTAACTGAAAATAATAGCAAGATGACTTTGTGCGTTGCATTTGGTTATGGAGGAAGGTTAGAAATAGTTGATGCTTGCCAAAAAATGATTGATTCTGGGGTTAAGAGCGTCGATGAAAATAGCTTTAAACATTATCTATATGATAGCGAGATGCCAGATGTAGATTTATTGATTCGCACTAGCGGCGCAATTAGGATTAGTAACTTCTTATTATGGCAAATAGCTTATGCAGAACTACTATTCTGTAACAAGTATTGGCCAGACTTCAATAAAGATGATTTAATTGAAGCTATAAACGAATATAAAAGACGAAATAGAAATTTTGGAGCACGGGTAAATTGATAAAAGATCAAGGCAGAAAAAGCCTATCTAATATAGAATTAAGGCTAGTTTTTGGGTTGTTAATAGGAACAATTTTTGTTGTTTCCATATTATGGATTCCACCATTATTTCAAGCAATGATGCTGTTAATTGCTGCAGGAATGCTTTTTGAGTGGTACGAAATGACTAATTCCTCTTGGCTATACATGCTGCTTGGACTTGTTATTATACCAGTGCCTATAATTTCTTTGATTCTGGTTAGCTTGCTTGATGGCGCTAAATGTACTCTACTAACTTACTTTATTACTATATGGTCGGTTGATACTTTTGCAATGATAGGTGGTAAGAATTTACGTGGACCAAAGCTAGCGCCTAAACTTAGCCCTAATAAAACGTGGAGCGGCTTGATAGTTGGCGTTACTGCTGCAGGTACATTTGCTGCTTTGCTGCGCACAATACCACATTTTAATATGGATAATTGCTATTTGCTTGACCAAACGCACCTAATTCTTAGCGCTATGTTTATTGCTATTTTAGCTCAAATGAGCGATTTATTTATTTCTTATTTCAAACGCAAATTTGGTGTAAAGGATAGCGGGGTGCTTATACCTGGGCATGGAGGAGTGCTTGATAGGTTTGATAGCATAATTTTGACTGCTCCTATTCTATTCCTAGCAATTTATAAATTATGAAATATCCTTATATCAGAAAAATAGCTTTCTCAAAAAAGTTAGCATTTAATTTTATAACTTGTGCATTTTTAATGTATTTTATTTTTCACTCAATTTACGGTAATTTAGGAATTATATCTTACTTTAAATTAAATCAAAAACTAGAAAAAGCCCAAGAAGAGCTTGTCTCTCTTAGGGCAGAAAGGATAGGGCTGGAGCATAGGGTAAAATTACTTAGACCAGAATCGCTTGACAAAGACATGCTTGATGAACAAGCTCGTAATATCTTAGGCGTTGCCTTTAGTAACGAGCAAGTCTTTACTAAAAGTGGTGATGAGGAAAAGAAATAGCTTAATCTTAGTTAGATCCAAACAAATAGCAAAACCGCAGGAGGTAGCTTATACAAATTATAGTTTTTCAAAATGACTTGCCAAATGATTTTCATATAGAAGGCGATATTGCCATTGATACTGAAAC
>JAIXRE010000001.1 GCA_027485375.1 Rickettsiaceae bacterium
CTAGGACCATTGCTTGCAAGATTTGGACAAGCAGAAGTCTCATTACCTGGTGGGTGCGCACTTGGTGCTAGGCAGGTCGACTTGCATATAGATGTGCTTGCAGCAATGGGCGCAAAACTTAGAGTCGAGCATGGATATATCCATGCAGAAAACAAAGGTAGTTTGAAAGGCGTCCATTTTAATTTCAACAAAGTCTCAGTGGGTGCCACTATAACTGCTATAATGGCAGCAACGCTCGCTGATGGCGAAACTATATTATCCAACTGCGCAACAGAACCTGAAATAGTTGATTTATGCAAATGCCTTCAAGGCATGGGGGCTAATATAGAAAATATAGGCTCTAGTGAAGTAAAAATCATGGGTAATACTTCATTAAGCGGCGCTAACCATAAAGTTATGCCAGATCGAATTGAAGCTGGTACTTATATGATTGCCGCAGCCATTACTAAAGGCGAGCTTGATGTAGTTGGTATTGACTATCACACAGTTGAGAATTTAGCCTTAAAACTTGTAGCTGCTGGTATTAATATAAAGCCGCTAGAAAATGGCGTTACTGTAAAATACGCTGGACGTATTGATGCTACTGACGTACAGACTATGCCATACCCTGGCTTTGCAACTGACTTGCAGGCACAATTCATGAGTCTTATGGCTATAGCAAATGGCGCATCTGTAATTACAGAAAATATTTTTGAAAACCGCTTTATGCATGTACCTGAACTTTGCCGCATGGGCGCAAACATTACAATTAGCGGCAATAACGCTGTGGTGCGGGGCGTTCCTTTATTAAGCGGCGCAGAAGTTATGGCAAGCGATTTGCGTGCCTCTGTATCTCTAGTACTAGCTGGTCTCGCAGCAGAAGGTGAAACTCGCATCCGCCGTGTCTATCACTTAGATAGAGGCTACCAAGATCTAGAGCAAAAACTCATTAACTGCGGCGCTATAATCCGCAGAATTCATGGCGATACTCTGTAAGCACACCTTATACCAAATCTCAAGGATTAAACTAAAACAAATATATTTCTCAAGATTCGTTTAGATAATTCAAAAATAGGATTTAGTATTATATATTAAACTTATGTAAGATATTTCTATTGACTAAGAAATCCAAGCACACTAATCTAAAATTAGCGCACCAACTAGGCTAACAAAAGGCAAAAGCTGCTATATATTCAAATATCATTGAGAGGAGTAAGTAAAATAGCAGTATTAAAGAAAGGTTTGTAAAATGAAAAATCCTTTACCTAAAACGCTATTACCATTTATATGGCATTTTTTAAGGGAATATAAGGGCGTAGTTGCTAGTTATATTTTTTTGGGACTTGTTGGTGGTTTTTGCGGACCATTTAATAGCATTCTGCTTAAGAAAGTAATTAATTTATTGCCAAAAATTACAAGCGAAAATACTTCGCTCCTCATAGTGCCAGCATGTCTCCTTGTCCTTAATTTTATAGTCTTTGATAACGTAATATGGAGAAGCCGTGAATATGTTCAGGGAAAATATTTTCCACTAATTATCAACGGTATCATTAAGCAAATGCTATCCTATACTCTTCAGCATTCTCAACAATTTTTTCAAGATAATTTATCTGGGAAAACATCTAAGCAAATAACAAATTTAGCAGATGGAGTGGAACGCATAATGGCACAAGCTTTCATATTTTTGAAAGCTATTTCCTTATTAATAATAGGGTTTATAACAAGTTATTTTGTAAACCCTATATTTTGCTTAATATTGACGGCGTGGTTTATAATATTTGCTAGTATAAGCATTTTTATGTCGCAAAAGCTAGTTAGTTTATCAGATGCGCAAGCTGAAAGTGAAACTAAGGTAGTAGGAGAGCTTGTAGATACTGTTTCTAACCAAAGTAACGTCAGAATATTTTCGGCTCAAATTTACGAGAATCTTAGGTTGCTACCATTTTTGCAAGCCCAGCAAAAAGCCTACCAATCCACTCAATTTTACGGGCTCCTGTTAAACTCGGTTCAAGGTGGGTTAATAGCTGCGAAAATGGGAGTTATACTTTATTGTTTAATTCGGCTTTATAGTCAAAACTTGCTAAGTATTGGAGATTTTGCTTTAATTCTAGGGCTTTCGGTGGAAATTGGTCAGTGGATGTGGTTTGCAATGGAGACGGTTAGCGAGTTCAATAGAGCTAGTGGCATGTGTAAACAGAGCCTATCAAAACTTATATTGCCCATTGAAATTCAAGATAAAGAGGGTGCCAAAATCCTTAAATGCAGTAAGGGAGAGATAGTTTTTGATAAAGTTAAATTTCATCACAAAGGCACGGAGCCTCTTTTTGAAAATAAATCGGTAAGAATTAAAGCTGGACAAAAAGTAGGGTTAGTTGGTTATTCAGGAAGTGGGAAGTCTACTTTTGTAAATTTGATACTCAGGCTTTATGACGTTAACAGTGGCGCTATTTTGATTGATGGACAGAATATAATGGATGTCACGCAAGACTCGCTCAGGGCAAATATTGCTATGATTCCGCAAGATCCATCAC
>JAIXRE010000014.1 GCA_027485375.1 Rickettsiaceae bacterium
AAGACTCCTAGGTTGACACGCCAACCCTAAAGATACAAAGACGAATTATACCAAGTTAATTAACTATGCACCTAATTTTGATATTATGCAAAATTTCTAATAGCTTAGGTGCTAGTTCTACAATTTTATTTAAGTCTGCCGCGGTAAAATCTGGATGGTCAGGGTATTCATGCGTCAAATGATTTCTTACTCTTCGCATCTCTTTCCAAAGCTCAGCATCCTCTATGATTCCAAGGCGTTCTAGTTTATAAATTTTATCTAGCATTGATAAATTTTCTGCATATTCATCGACAGATATTAAAAACTCATTGATAACCTTATTACCTAATAAATCTTGCAGTTTACCAAACCTATGTACCAAAAGGTCAGTTAATAATAATGTATCTTTGCTTAGGGAAGTAACCTTGGATGCATCAAATGGCAAGAGCGGTTGCAGTTCTTTTAACGCCATTGCAATTCTATCTGCATGAATATTTGCAATTTTTACTATTTCATTAAATTCTCTCATACAATTTTTATTCCTTTGGTTCTTGCTATTTCATGTATAGCTAGTGGGTGTGGTTTGTTTAACATATTCAGTACCACATCTACTTTCTGTTCTCCAATTTTTTGTTCTAAATTCCACAAAAAATCTGATTTCATTTTTACTGCTTGTTCAGCGCTGCTAGCTGTAGTTTCTACATATAAATCTATATCACCACCTTTTTTGCTTAAGTCAGCCCGTGAGCCAAAAAGCCATAATTTGTCTTCTGGTAAAAAGTGCTTACGAAATAAGTATATTATAGCATTCAGGTCATAATCTGAAAGTCTGGCTTTTTTGATTGTTTTAATCATTCATACCTTGCTAACATACATTTTGTTCCTTGGTCTTCTTAATGCCAACTTTCTTGTAACATCTGATTAGCTATCTCTCTTTCTCAAGGGTAGAGTTGCAACCGCCTAATGCTAGCATCTTTCCCAATAATAGCGATAACCTCAAAGACGCTAGGAGAATTTGCCATACCTGTAACAAACGCCCTTAAAGGCTGCATCAATTCGCCAATCTTGATTTTGTTAGCGGCTGCGATGATTTTAAGCTCTGCTTGAACTGTATCTTTATTAAATGGCTCTAGGTTAGTGAGAGTAGAGACTACTTGCTGTATAAGTTCTTTATTGCACTTGCTAATAATTTCTTGCGCTTCCTCAGTGTATTCTACAGGCTGCTCTCTTAAATAGATTTTAGCTAGCCTAGCCATGTCGTTTACCACTTCTACTCTTGGCTTGATACTATGCATAGCTTGCATAATGCACGATCTATCATTCTCAGTAATTGAGCTATCTATTAATTTGTTAGTTTCTAGGAAATCAACGACCATGTTAGTTAAAACATCATCGCCCATTTGCCTTAAGTAATGAGCATTAACATTATGCATTTTAGCAAAATCAAGACGTGCAGGGGCTTTGCCTAAACCAGCTAAATCAAACCACTCTATAGCTTGCTCTCTAGAAATAATTTCATCGTCGCCATGTGACCAACCAAGTCTGAGCAAATAATTGCATAACGCCTCTGGTAAATAACCCATATCTCCATAAGCTTCAACGCCAAGAGCGCCGTGTCTTTTAGATAGTTTCGCCCCGTCTGGACCATGAATTAGCGGTATATGCGCCATAACTGGAACTTGCCAGCCAAAAGCTTGATAAAGCAAAATTTGCCGCGCGGCGTTAGTCAAGTGATCATCACCTCTGATAATATGAGTTACCCCCATATCGTGATCATCAATAACCACTGCTAGCATGTAAGTAGCACTGCCGTCACTACGCAATAGCACCATATCATCAAGATGCGAATTCTCTACTACCACGTCACCTTGCACTTGGTCACGGATTATAGTGCTACCTTCGTTTGGAGCTTTCAGCCTAACAACCGGCTGAATATTTGCTGGATAAGTTGATGGATCAGCATCACGCCACTTACTTTTAAAAATAAAATGTTCCTTATTTTCGATAGCGGCAGCACGCTGGCGGTCAATTTCTTCTTGGGCTGTAAAGCAGTAGTAAGCATTACCTGTAGCAAGTAACTCCAGCGCTGCCTGCTTATGCCTCTCATGCCTTTGAGCTTGGAATACTACCTCGCCATCCCAGTTTATATCAAGCCATTTTAGACTATTAAATATAGCCTCAGTTGCTTCTTTGGTGCTCCTTTCTTTATCAGTATCCTCTATACGTAGTAAAAATTTACCATTATTATGCTTAGCGAATAAATAATTAAATAAAGCAGTGCGTGCGCTGCCAATATGCAAATATCCAGTAGGAGAAGGAGCAAAGCGAGTTATTACAGTCATAAAATTGCTATTTTCAAATCGTTAAATCAGCTTATAATGATAACATTGTAATAAAAAATTGTCATCAATTATTGCTGCGTAAAACTTATCTAAACCCTAATTTACAAGAGATGTTTAGATAAAAGGTGCCCCTAAATAATATTAGGCGCTTGTTAATTTACTTCTTGACTAATTAGCACTCTGCTTTTATACTGACGTGATTCTGTAATTTTGTACAATTTTCATAAAGAGATATTTTTCATATGTTCGCAGTTATCCAAACAGGTGGAAAACAATATAAAGTAGCTAAAGATAGCGTTATAAAAGTTGAAAAAATTGATGGACAACTTGGCTCAAAAGTCGAGTTTAGCCAAGTGTTAATGATTGGTGAATCATCAAAACCATCTTTTATTGGTACCCCTATGGTTAAGGGTGCTACCGTTACTGCTGAAATTGTTGATCAATTAAAAGATAATAAGATTCTAGTATTTAAAAAGAAGCGTCGTCAAAACTATCGCCGTACAGCTGGTCATAGACAAGAATTGACACAAATTAAAATTTTAGATATTACAAAAAAATAATTTAAGTAAGGTACTGTAAAATGGCAACCAAAAAAGCTGGTGGTAGTTCCAGAAACGGTAGAGACTCCGCAGGTCGTAGACTTGGTGTTAAGAGATCAGATGGTCAATTTGTTATCCCTGGTAATATTATTGTTAGGCAACGTGGTACGAAATTTCATCCTGGAAAAAACGTTGGTATAGGTAAAGATCATAC